>JBBIOE010000094.1:0-26553 GCA_037443525.1 Archangiaceae bacterium
CCTCCGCCCGCGACCAGGGGCGCTCCGCCGCCGGCGAAGGTCGCCGCCGCCGCCGTGCCGCCCAAGGGCAAGGCGCCGCCGCCGCCGAAGCCGCCCGCGCGGAAGTAGCGGCGCAAGAGCCAGTCGCCCGCCGGCTCGGCCCCATCGAGCGCAAGCGCCCTCGCGAAACACGCTGCCCACCGCTCTCGTCCCTCGCCCGCCGCTACGTGGCGCCTGAGGGTCCGCGCAGCGCCTGCGAGGGGCCTCGCCTCCATGGGCGCAGCGTGAGAGCGCTCGCGCCGTGCGTGGGCTCGTCCTTTCGTGCTCAGGGGCGACCGCGCCGCCGTCTCCCAGGTGAGAGAAGGGGGCACATCCGATGCACCGCTCGTCCCCCATTCACCAACCGAGGGACGACACCGTGCACGACGAGACGAGCATCGACGAGCGCATCGCTGTCATCGGACTGGGGTACGTGGGCCTTCCCGTGGCGCTGAGCTTCGCGCGGAAGTTCCCCGGCACCATCGGCTTCGACATCCGGCTCGACAAGGTGCAGGCGCTGAAGCGGGGCGTCGACCCCAACGGCGAGGTGCCGCGCACCGAGCTGAACGGTAGCAGCCTCCACTTCACCGCCGACCCGAGCGACCTGAGGCGAGCGACCTTCTTCGTGGTCGCCGTGCCCACGCCGGTGAGCCCCGACCACCGCCCTGATCTCTCTTTGGTGGTGAGCGCCACCGAGCTCGTCGGCCGCGCGCTCAAGCCGGGGGACGTGGTGGTCTACGAGTCGACCGTCTACCCGGGAGTGACCGAGGACATCTGCGGCCCGATCCTCGCCACGGTCTCCGGGCTCGAGCGGCACCGCGACTTCAAGCTCGGCTACTCGCCAGAGCGCATCAACCCCGGCGACCGCCAGCACGGGCTGCGCGACGTCATCAAGGTGGTCTCCGGCGAAGACGAGCAGACGCTGGAGCGCGTGGCCAAGGCCTACGGCGCCATCGTCGACGCCGGCGTCTTCCGGGCGGCCAGCGTGAAGGTCGCCGAGGCCGCCAAGGTGATCGAGAACACCCAGCGCGATCTCAACATCGCCCTGATGAACGAGCTGGCGCTGATCTTCGATCGGCTCGGCCTCAAGACCCGCGACGTGCTCGAGGCCGCGCGCACCAAGTGGAACTTCCTCCCCTTCACCCCGGGCCTGGTGGGCGGCCACTGCATCGGGGTCGACCCGTACTACCTCACCACCCGCGCCGAGCAGGTGGGCTACCGGCCCCAGGTCATCCTCGCGGGACGCCACATCAACGATCAGATGGGCCCCTACATCGCCCGCCGCGCGGTGAAGCTGTTGGTGCGCTCGGGCTTCGCGGTGAGCGGCGCCCGGGTCGGCGTGCTGGGCCTCACCTTCAAGGAGAACGTCTCCGACCTGCGCAACAGCCGGGTGCCCGACATCGTCCGCGAGCTGGCGGAGTACGGCATCTCCGCCCTGGTGCACGATCCCTGGGCCGACGCCAAGGAGGCGCTGCACGAGTACGGGCTCTCCCTCGTCGGCCTCGACGCCCTCACCGACCTCGACGCGCTCATCTTCGCGGTCTCGCACCGGCAGTTCCTCGAGATGCCGCTGACCCAGTGGGTGGAGCGCACGCGCCAGGGCGGCGTGGTGGTGGACGTGAAGAGCTCCATGGATCCCTCCACGCTGCCCGCCGGCCGCGTCAGCTACTGGTCCCTCTGATGCGCTGCCCCACGCGAGCCTCCTTCGCGCTGCCGTTGGCCGCGGCGCTGGTGCCCCTGTCCGTCCTGGCCGAGGACGGCCCCTACTGCCGGAGGGTCCGCGCCGAGGCGCAGGTCCAGGCGGCGCTCTTGATGAGCCCGCAGCTGGTCGTGCAGGCCCTTCACGTCCCCAACGGCATCGCCATCGGCGCCGAGCCCGTGACCAGCGGCTTCGCCGCGTACCAGGCGCGCGCCGGCGTCGCCTTCTCGCCGTTGGATCTCGCCAAGGGCCTCGCGCTCACCCGCGCCTCCGACGACGACTGCGAGCAGTTCACCGCCCAGACCTCGCTCGAGGACTTCGTCGAGAACGGGGAGGGCGCCGCCCGGCTCCCGGCGCTGCGCCGCCAGGTCGCCTTCCTCGAGGCGAGCCGGCCGACGTGGAAGGCGCTGGTGGAGAGAGAAGAGGCGCGCTTCGACAGCCACGCCATCACCCTGCTCGAGCTCAACCAGGTCCGCGCGCGCGGCGCCGCGCTCGAGCGGAGGCTGGTGCAGGCCCAGGGCGAGGCCGAGCGACTGGCGGCGCGCCCCTACCAGCCCCCGGCGGCCCCCACCGGTGCCCTCGTCCAGCGCTGGCTCGAGCACACCATGGAGCTCGAGCGCCAGCGCTCCACCGTGCGCAAGCTCTCGTTCTGGAACTTGAGGCTCACCGCGGGGGCCGTCGCCAGCGAGCAGCCGGTCGACTGGTACGGGCTCGCCGAGCTCACCGTGCACGTGGGCGCGATCGTCGACGGCCGCAGCGAGCGCCTGGCTCTCGAGGCCCGCGACCAGGAGCTGCGCCAGGAGCGCACCAGCGTCGAGGTGCGGGTGCGCGAGGCCGAGCGGAACCTGTCGCTGTTGCGCGCGCAGGCCCGGCGCGAGCTCACGCTCGTCGAGGCCCAGCTCGCCAGCGCCGCGGCCACCCGGGACGTGGTGGAGCGCGCCGACGCCCCCGCCGCCGCCTTCGCCCTGGCGCTCGTCACCTGCGACCAGCTCGAGGCGGAGGCCGAGCGGACCTACCTCGCCTCCTTCGTCGAGCAGCTCTCGGCGCTCCTTCCGGAGAACGCTCATGAATGACCTCGCTCGCGCTCCCTCCCTGCTCCCGCCCCTGCCCGACGGCGAGCCCCCCGCTCCGGTCGAGCGCCCCTCGCTTGGCAGGGCGCGCACCCTCGGGGTGCGGCTGTCCGCCCTGAGCGTCCTCGGCCTGGTGGCGACCGGAGTGGCGTGGGTGGCGGACGCCGCCTGGCAGGCGACCCGCGACGCCTTCATCGCCCCCTTGACCCTCTCGCCCGACAGCGCCGCGGTGCTGGAAAGCAAGCTGCGCCTCGCGGACCTCGAGCTGGAGCGCACCCGCTCCGTCGCCCAGGCCGACGCCGCCTCGGCCGACGCTGACGACGCCGACGAGGAGCTCTCGAGGCTCCACGAGCTCGAAGACACCCTCGCCCAGTCGGCGCCCTGGGGGCAGGCGGTCCACGGCGCGGAGGCCTCGGCCAGCGCCGCCGAGCTGAACAACCTCGCCCAGCGCCAGGGGCTGTTGGCGAAGATGATCGACAAGCAGCAGAAGCTCGCCGCCGTGGCGCTCAAGAACCTCCGAGCGGGCGTCATCAGCCAGACCGAGTACGAGCAGGAGAAGCTGCGGCTCGACCAGCTCCAGCTCTCGGCGATGGAGACCGCGCGCGCCCGGGCGCAGTCGGAGCTCACCGCCAAGAAGGCCACGCTGGGGGTTCAGGCCCTGGCGGGGAAGGCGCCGGCCATGCCCGAGATGGTGGCCCGGGAGGACCTCGCGGCCCGGGTCGGGGTGGAGCGCCTGCGCCTCGAGGCGAGGAAGCGCGCCAAGCTCGCCGAGAAGGACGCCCTCCTCGCCCGGGTGCGGAAGCTCGACGCGCTCCAGGGCCAGCTGCAGCGAAACCCGCTCTTCCGGGTCGGCGACGCGCCCCTCGAGCTGGCCTTCGTGCCCTACACCCAGCTGGCGGGGGTCGAGGCGGGCGCTTCGGTGCGCCGCTGCACGCTGGTGGTGTTCGCCTGCGAGGTGGTCGGGACCGTCGCGGAGCTCATCCCCGGGGAGGTCGTGCAGCAGGATCCCTGGGGCAAGTCCGAGCGGGGGCAGTACGTCGTGCTCGCGCTGACCGATCGCACGGCGGCCCGGGCGAAGACGCTGCGGGTGCGGCCCGGCGGCGGCATCGGAGGCGCCTTCGAATGGCGCTGATCGCCACCCTCGCCGCGGCCGCGCTCGCCTGCGCCCCCGCCCGCGCGGCGCCGATCGTCGCCGCCTACCTCCCGGACTACCGGCTGGCGACCTTCCGCCCGGAGCAGGCGGCGGGGCTCACCGACCTGGTCCTCTTCTCGGTGCGCCCGGACCCCGACGGCCACGTGCGCGACCCGGGCCTGGTGCTCCCCTGGCTCGACGCGCGCGCGCCACGACGAGGGCCGCCGCCGTTTCGCACCCTGGTCTCGGTGGGCGGCGGCGCCAACCACCGCTCCGACGCGTTCGCGCGGGTGACGGCCGAGCCGGAGCTCTTGCGTCGCTTCGTGAGCGAGCTGGTCGAGCTCTCGGCGCGCTACCAGCTCGACGGCTTGGACATCGACTGGGAGCCGATCGACCGCCCCGAGGCGCGGGAGCACCTCGCCCAGCTGCTCGTCGAGCTGAAGCGCGCGCTGGCTTCCCGGCGGGTGCTGGTGACGGTGGCGGTGGGGGATCCCTCCGCGCTGCTCCCCGAGGCGGTGGCCGCGGTCGATCGAGTGCACCTGATGGCCTACGACGGCCCGGCGCACGGGAGCCTCACGCTCGCCACGAGGAAGGTGGAGGCCGCGCTCGCGCAGGGCATCCCCGCGCGGAAGCTGTGCCTCGGGGTGCCGCTGTACGCCCTCGGCCCGTCGGCCCCCGCGTCCTGGCGCGAGCTGGTCACCCGGCACCACCTCGAGCCCGACCAGGACGCCGTCGACGGCCTGCGCTTCAACGGCGTGGAGACGGCGCGGGCCAAGGCGCGCCTGGTCCGGGAGAAGCGCCTGGGCGGAGTCTTCTTCTGGGAGCTGACTCAGGACGCGCGCGGCGGCGCCTCGCTGATCGGCGTCGTCCGCGAGGCGCTGGCGCGAGAGCCCGGGGAGGTGACGCCATGGAGTCGCTCTGGTGGGCGCTGAGGACGCGCGACGGCTTCTCGCTGACCTGGCCGCTCTTGATCGGCGCCTTCTTCATCTTCGCCGTCGCCCAGAGCGACTTCCTGGTGGTGACGGCCCGCTGGTTCTGGCGCCTGGCCTGGCCGCGCCCACAGCCGCGGGCCGGCGCGCCCGTGCCCGCCGGGCTGGTGATCATCCCCTCGCTCCTGCGCAACGACGCGGACCTCGAGGCCATCACCGTCACCGCCGCCTCGTGCGCGGCGAACGAGTACCCGAGCGAGCTGGTGATCGTCGCCAGCGTGGACGGCCTCGACGAGCGCCCGGAGCTGCGCGCCCGGCTCCTCGAGTGGATCGCCCAGCAAGAGTGCCCGCCCAACGTGCACCTCGTCGTGGGCGGTAACCCCAGGCGCCTGGGGAAGATGATGGCGGTCGAGGCGGGAGTGCGGCGCATGCAGCAGTTGGTGGCCGAGGGGAGGCACGCTGCCTTCCCGCCCATCTACTTCAGCATCGACGGCGACGGGACGCTCAGCCCCGGCGCGCTGGAGAAGATCGCCCGCCGCCTGACCACGCCGCACCTGGTGAGCGGGAACCCGCGGCGGGTGGTGGCCGGCAAGGTGTGCATTCGCCCCGATCTCTACTGGAAGGGGTGGACGCTCGAGTCGCTGCGGCACTTCTTCAGCGTGGAGGGGCAGATCTACTGGCAGGTGGCCCGGGAGTTCCTCTTCTCCAACGTCTCGCGCTTCAACCTGAAGCTGAAGCCGCAGATCGGCATTCCCGGCGCGCTCTACGGCACCTGGAGCTCGGTGCTGCTCGAGGCCCCGCGCTTCATGGGCTTCATGCGGACCATTCGCCTGAGGCAGTGGCTGGCCTGGTGGCTCGGCGCCCCGCCCCCGAAGTTCTCGGAGAGCACCGCCCCTGCGCTGCCCGAGGCGCTCACCGGCGCCTCCGACGACACCTGCATCTCCTTCATCGGGGCGATGTCCACCTGGCGGAACGGCGTGCTGGTGCTCGAGGCGCCGCGCACGCCGCTCCACGCGCTCGGCCGCCTCGTGCGCTCGTACTTCTGGGAGCGCTCGCCGGACTACGAGCCGGAGGCGCGGGGCTTCACCTACACGCCGTCGACCTTGAAGGGCCTCTGGGTGCAGCGGGTGCGCTGGAACGCGTCGCGCTTCGAGTGCGCCTACCGCTTCAAGAACGCCTTCGCCTTCCACTGGGAGGTGGGGGCGTGGCTGGGCCTCCACCTGTGGGTGACGCTGTCCAACATCCTCTTGGTGGTGGGCTCGTACTTCGTGCTGCCGCGCCTGCTCTTCGGGGCCTCGGGGCTCGAGGGCCCGCTGCTCACCTACGCCTTGCAGGTGGTGACCTACAGCTTCTTCACCACGCTGGCCCTGGTGATCGAGCGCGACTGGCGCCGCTTCTGGCCGGCCCTCTTCGCGCTGCCCTTCGCGCCGCTCTACAGCGTCTGCATCAACTTCAGCGCCTGCCTCACCGGGCTGTGCAAGGACCTGCTGCTCTTCGGGAACACCACCACCTTCGCGCCGGAGTGGACGTTCGTGAAGGGGCAGACGGTGCGCATCGCGTTGCTCTTCCGCGTGCGCCGCTTCCTCGCGCTGTGCGTGCGGTCGGTGGTGGTGGGCGACGTGCCCTGGGGCGGCTTCTGGTTCGGGTGGCGGGAGACGCCGTGGGCGCCCTGCGGGTACGAGGGGTGGACCACCGGGAAGCGCCGCGCCATCGTGCCGCCGATCGCGACCTGGTTCCGGCCGCCCCGCGAGGAGCCTGGCCGCACGCTTCCTCCGGAGGAACCGACATGACCGCGACACGGTGGGCTTGGCTGGCCCTGGCGCTCTTGGGGTGTGGAGGCGGGGCGAAGGTGAGCTCGGTGACGCCGGGCGTGGCCCGGGCGGGCGAGACGGTGATCATCGCCGGCAGCGGCTTCGGCAGCCGCGCCGGGGCGGTGACCTTCGACGACGCCACCGCGACGGTCACCACCTGGTCGAGCGACCGCGTGGAGGTCGTCGTGCCACGCCAGACGCACCCCGAGGTGACGCTGACGGTCGCGCCGGTGGGCAGCGCCGCCGCCAAGGTCCCCTTCACCATCTTCGACGCGATGACCGACCCCCACGGCGGCGCGGGCGCGGCGACGACCTTCGTGTCGCTCACCTTCGACGACACCACCGCCGATCAGCTCTCGCTCAGGCCGGTCCTGGCCGCGACGGGCCTTCGCGCGACCTTCTACGTCAACAGCACCCGCATCGGCAGCGCCTCGCCCGACCTGCCGCCGTACATGACGCTCGACGATCTCAAGTCGCTCCAAGAGGAGGGGCACGAGATCGGCGGCCACACCAAGCACCACTTCGATCTCACCCTCGCCGACCGGGACGAGGTGGCGCGGCAGGTGTGCGGCGACCGGCAGCGCCTGTTGTCCCTCGGCCTCGACGCGCAGAGCTTCGCCTACCCCTTCGGCGGACAGGACGCCGACGTCCAGGCCATCGCGGCGTCGTGCGGCTACGGCTCGGCCCGGGCCATCAACCACAAGGGCGCGGTCTGGCCGGCGGTGCTGCCTTTGCCGAACCGGTTCCTCATCCCCGCGGCGAAGCCGGTGCTCGCCACCAACACGCTGGAGGATCTGGAGAAGCTCGTCACCGACACCGAGCAGGCCCAACGCGGCGGGTGGGTGGTGGTGATCTTCCACCGCGTCTGCGACGACGGGTGCTCGAGCACCGCGGTGACGGCGCCGGTCTTCGAGGCCTTCGCGCGGTGGCTCGCCCAGCGGGAGGCGAGCGGCACGGTGACGCGCACCGTCCGGCAGATGATGGGCGCCGGCACTCCCCCGCCGGCCGACGTCCCGGCGCCGCCGCTGCGTACCACGCCGAACCTGATCGCCAACCCGTCCCTCGAGCTCTACAGCCGCGGCACCGTCAACCCCGATTGCTGGCTGGACGCCGACACGGGCCACGAGCTCGCCCACTGGAGCAAGGTGACGCCCGGCCACGACGGGGAGTGGGCGATGCAGCTGAGCGCGGGCGAGCCCTCGACCTCCAGCCGCCGCATCAAGATGCTGCAGGACGACGGCGCCTGCGCGCCGGCGGTGGAGGCGGGCGCGCACTACCAGCTGTCGCTCTGGTACCAGTCGGACGTCCCCCTGCGCATCAACTCGTTCCTGCGGGACGAAGCGGGGTTCTGGTCGCCGTGGGGCCTCAGCCCGGTCCTCGCCGCCAGCCCCGGCCAGTGGTCGCTCGCGACCTGGAAGCTGTCGGCGATTCCGAGCACGGGCCGGGCGCTGTCGGTGAACGTCCGGCTGCAGAGCGGCGACGGGACGATGACGGTCGACGACTTCTCGCTGACCAGGCTGACGCCCTGAGCCGCGGCGCTCAGATTCGAATTCGCAGCACCTCGAAGGACTCGGCGTACTGCACCCCCGAGATGCGCCCCAGGGCGCGGGCCCGATCGCGGGTCGACTCCAGGTCGAGCTTGGGCAGCTGCGTGCCGTGGGCGCCGATGGCCTGGAGCTTCTTCTCGATGGTCTCGCCGATGTCGGCGAAGCACTCGCCGGTCGAACGGGGCTGGGCGCTCATCTCGGGGCTCGAGGTGAAGGCGATGAGATCGCAGGCCGTGCGCCTCAGCGCCGAGACCGTGGCGTGGTGGACCAGCCGGTGGTCCCAGTGGAGGTCGTGGGCGCTGTGGGTGATGACGAGGTCGGGCGTCTTCTCGGCGATCAGCTCGTCGAGGCGGCTCACCAGCGTGTACATCGGCACGTCCTCGACCCGGCAGAGCTCGCCGGCGAAGATCACCCGGAGCTGGGCGCCGAGGATCTGCGCCCCCCGCGCCGCCTCGGCCAGCCGCTCCTCGGTGTGGTTGGGCACCGACACCACCGCCATCACCACCTGGGCCCCGTGCCGCGCCAGCCGCGCCACCAGCCCGCCCGTTCCGATCTCGATGTCGTCGGGGTGCGCGCCGATCGCCAGCACCCGGGCCCCCGGCGCCGTCTCGAACAGCTGCTTCACGCTCCACCTCGTTCGCCCGTCGCCTCGGGTCTCGGCTCGGCGTCCTCGTCCGCCTCGCCCAGGAGGATCTTCCCGCTCGCCGGCCCGCAGTTGAGGATCAGATCGATCGCGCTCAGGTGGGAGATGAAACCGAGGTCCGGGTAGCGCTGCGGGTAGCTCGGGTGCTCGAACCGCTGCCAGGCCACCTGCACGCCGGCGCCGGTGAGCTGGTCCACGTCCAGGTACCCGCGCGAGCCGCCGCTGCCCGAGAGGTAGGTGTCGGCGCCCACCCTGCGGCACAGGTCGAGGATGCGGTCGGTCTTCTGCCCGGCGAGCTCCAGCGACGACGCGCGCACCACCGGGCGCGAGATGCCCAGCCACCCCAGCATCAGCTTGAGCAGGTGGAGGTCGAGCTCGACCAGCGACTCCCAGGGGCGGGTGTAGACGTGCTCGAGCGCCTCGGCGTAGCGGTCGAAGTGCGGGGCCCGGCGGTAGTGGGTGAGCAGCGTCTGCCAGGAGCGCCGCTGCCAGTGCTCCTTGGGGCTGGCGTCGTTGGAGATGCGCTTGTCGCAGATGCGCTCGTCCCGCGGGCCGCGCTGGAGCGGCAGCGTGAGCCAGGCGGCGCCGTTGTTCACCTTGACGCGGTTGCGATTCTGGAAGTTCTGCGCCTCGTACTGGAGGTCGTCCATCACCACGAAGACGTCGCAGCGGGCGATCTTGTCGAAGTAGCCGAGCCAGGGGAGATAGGCGGGCTGGTGGGCAGCGACGATCATCGTCCCTCCTTGCCGGGGCGTTCCGGCGACGAGAAGCACGGGCTGGGCCATGCGTCTTCGGCTCGACCGCCGGGAGCCGCCCGCCACCGTCGTCGTGGGAATCCCGCACGGCCGCCCTTCGCGATCGCATGGCGTGCGCGGGCGCTTCTCGTAGGTGTCGCCCGAGGCCTGGTGGTGACGCTGGTCGTCCACTTCCAACGAGGCTTCGGGCCGATCGCGCGCAGCTCGAACCGGAGCTCGACATTGCCGAGGCCCTCGGCTGCGGCGCGTCGTCACGCTCCGACCCGGGCGGCCTCATCATCGCCCGGGCGCCTGGAGCGAGGAGCGGCGGTGTTATACTTCCGTTCGTACAAATGTGGGACGAGGTCGCCATGGTGAAGAAGCTCGCTGCCGTCGGAAACAGCCTTGGACTCATCATCGAGAAGCCCATTCTCGAGCTACTGAACATCACCGGCGACACGCTGCTGGAGGTGAAGACGGATGGTGAAGCCCTGATCATCCGGCCAGTGAAGCCGAACAAGAAGGAGCGACTCCGGGCCTCGGCGAAGCGCCTCATGGGGGCGCACCAGGACACGCTGAGGAAGTTGGCGAGATGAGCGACCCCGAACCTCTCTTCCTCGACGTCGACGATGTGCTCGAACTGCACGCGATGCAGCTCGAGCTCTTCGGAGGAGGTGCAGGGGTTCGGGACGGTGGCCTCCTGGAGTCGGCGGTGGCTCAGCCGCGGGCCTCGTTCGGCGGCGAATTCACCCACGTGGGTTGTTCGCGATGGCCTCGGCCTATCTGTTCCACGTCGTTGCCAATCACCCCTTCGTCGATGGGAACAAGCGCGTAGGCCTCGTTGCGGCGCTCGTGTTCCTGTTCCTGGACCTGAACGGCATCGCCGTCGAGCATGGCTCGCCGGACCTCTACGAGCTCACGATGGGGGTCGCGGAAGGTCGAACCACGCTCCCTCCTCGCGCCTCGACCTCGACCCAGCATCCTTCGCCGGGCAGGGCCGGTGGACAGATCCCCGCGAGCGTCGACCGCGAGCCGTCGCGAGGCGCTCGTCCGCCCGATGACCATCGACGACGACTGGCTGACGAAGTGGCGCGCCCTGATCAGCGGTGGAGCTTCACCGCCTGGAGCAGCGGATCCTTCTGACCCGGAGGAGCCGAGGGGAACCAGGCGCTGCCGAGCTGCCAGATGATGACGCCGCCGAGGCCGTGGGTCTTCACCCAGGCGAGCTTGAGGGCGATGGTGGCCTCGTCGTCGTAGGTGATGAAGTGATCGTTCGCCGACCCGGCCGCGTCGATGCCGAGCCAGGCGGAGCCGGTCGCGAGGTCGAAGTGGTAGAGGCTCGGCTGGTACCAGCTGCCCATGATGGTGCGGTAGTCGATGGCCGACATCGAGGGCGCGCTGGTCCAGCTCTGCCGTGGGGCGCTCACGCCGCCGGTGGGCGTGCCGCCGCCGCCGGTCCACAGGTTGCCGTAGAACGCGATGCCGATGCCCAGCTTGGAGGCGCCGACTCCGGCGGTGCGGTACTTGGCCACCGAGAGATCGGCGGACGGGAGCACGTTCCCGCTGGGACGAGGCGCGCCGCCGCCGGTGAGCGGGCTGTTGAACCAGCTCACCCAGTCGGAGGTGGAGCCGGCCATGTCGTAGGTCATCACGTTCACCTGATCGAAGCGGTCCGCCACCTGAATGACGGTGGAGGCGGACCAGGAGTCGACCGCCGCGGTGAGCACCCGGCGCGGGGTGAGCGCCGCGAGCCTCGGCTGGAGCGCGTTCACCAGCGCGACGTACTTCGGTCGATCGGCGGAGGAGAGCGGCTCCCAGTCGAGGTCGACGCCGTCGTAGCCGTAGCGGGTCACGATGGCGACGAGGTTGTCGACGAAGGTGGCGAGGTGGGCAGAGTCAGTGGCGCCCTGGAACCCGGCGACGGTGTTCGCGCCGCCGATGCAGACCAGCACCTTGGCCCCGCCGGCGTGGGCCGCGGCGATGGTGGCGGCGCTCGTCGGCAGAATGGAGTGGGTGTCCGCGAGGGTGCCGTCGGTGTTCGGGTGCAGCGAGAAGTCCACGAGGTGGGTGAGCGCGGAGTAGTCGATGTCCGTGGGGCGCAGCGAGGAGCGGGTCCAGCCCGGGTAGTAGCCGGTGACCCAGAGCCCGCCGCCGGCGCCGGTCGAGGAGCCTCCGCCCGGAAGGCCCGCGTCCACCACGGCTCCGGCGGGGGCAGGGGACCCGGCGTCTCGCCCTGAGCTGGAGCCGGAGCCGGTCGTGGCGCCGGCATCGACCGCGGAGCCGGTCGCGGAGCCGGCATCGGTCGTGGAGCCGGAGCCGGTGGTCGAGCCGGAGCCGGTCGTGGAGCCGGAGCCCGTCGTGGAGCCGGAGCCCGTCGTGGAGCCGGAGCCGGTGGTCGAGCCGGAGCCCGTCGTTGAGCCGGCGCCAGTCGTTGAGCCGGCGTCAGTCGTTGAGCCGGAGCCAGTCGTTGAGCCGGAGCCAGTCGCGGAGCCAGCGTCCGCATCAGCCGGCGACACGGTGCCCGCGTCCGGGCCTTCCTGGGGCGCCGAGGGGCCCGCGCCGCTGTCCACCGCGGGATCGGGCTCCGCGCCGACACTCACCAGCGGTGGCTCGTCGCCGGGGTCGGTGGTGTTGCCGGGGGAACAGGCGGAGAGCGCCAGCGCGAGGGAGAGCAGAAGAGGGGAGCCGACGGAGACGGTGCGGGGATTCACGGTGCGACCGTCTCGCCCACCTCGTCGCGACCCACAACGGAGTGAATGTGCAGATACCTCCTTCACCGGTGGTGGGGGACTCACCTACCGCCGCGTGTTCTCGGGGAGATCCGCGCCATCGCCCGATCGGCGTCTCCCCCGTGTGGATGGGCCGGTCGTGTGCGCCTCGAGATCCGCTTCGACTCCGCGACGAAGCCGCCGGCGCGCACGGAGCGGCTCAGGGACGTAGGAGCCAGTCGCCCGCCGGCTCGGCGACGACGCCCTTCGGCACGGTGCGAGGCACGCCATCTCGGGGAACTCTCCTTTCTGAAAGGAGAGAACATGAGGAATCTCTCCTTCTGAAAAGGAGAGAAGGCCAGAGCTCCTTCAGCTCGCGGCTGCCGGAGCCACTGCCGCGGGCCAGGTCCCGGCGGCGATGCGGTCGGCCCGCAGCCGCGCCAGCTCGCGCGCGTAGACCTCGCGCAGCGCGTCCGACTCCGCGCCCACCGTCTCCGCGGTCAGCGCGGTGGTGGGGCGGGGCGCGAGGAAGCGAATCACCACGTGGCCGGGCCGCGACACCAGCCGCCCCGGGCCGTGCAGCTCGTAGGCCCCGTCGATGAGCATCGGCACGATGGGCGCGCCGCTCTCCAGCGCCAGGTGCATCGCTCCGCGCTTGAAGGGCAGAAGCTCGCCGTCGACCCGCCGCGTTCCTTCCGGCGCGATGAAGACCACCAGGCGCTCCTTCTCCATGCGCCGCGCCGCGCCGAGCATCGTGCGCCGCGCCTTGGCCCGCGCGCCCCGGTCGATGATGAGGAAGCCGAGCAGGTACGCCGCCAGCCCCACCACCGGGTACGCCAGCACCTCGCGCTTGATGGCCGCCACGCTGCCCACGGGCATCACCGCCGTGACCAGGAAGGCGTCCATGAGCGAGCCGTGGTTGAAGGTGACGATCTTCATCGCGTCGGTCGCGACGTGCTCGGCGCCCTGCACCTCGAACGTCACCCCCGCGAGCTTCATCATCGTCTTGCCGAAGCCACGCAGCAGCCACGGCGACAAGCGCCGCGAGAGTCGCCCGAGCGTCAGCACCGTCACGGCCGAGGCCGCGAGCCCGTAGACGACGATGAACGCCCAGCTCCCCACCACCTGCCAGGCGCCTCGGAGTCGCATCGCCGCACTGTGCCCGGTCGGGCGTCCCGCGGACATCGCCGTTCGGCGGCGAACGTCATTCACCGCTCCGAAGAGCTAGAGTCGCGGCGCCGTTCACCCGGGAGAGACCATGCCGAGCACCATTCGCCAGTCGCTGTTCTTCGCCGAGAAGCCGTCCAAGCTGTACGCGGCGTTCCTCGACTCCGCCGCCCACAGCGACTTCACCGGCTGTCCGACGCGCATCTCCGCCAAGCCCGGCGCCGCGTTTCGCGCGATGGACTACATCACCGGGAAGAACCTGCAGCTCGTGCGGGGGAAGCAGATCGTGCAGTCCTGGCGCGGCGACGATTGGAAGGCGTCGGACCCGGACTCGCTCTTCATCCTGAACTTCGGCGCGGAGAAGAACGGCACCCGGCTGGAGATGATTCACGCCGGCGTCCCCGATCGGCACAAGAAGTCGCTCGCGTCGGGCTGGCACGAGCACTACTGGCGCCCGCTGAAGGCGTGGCTCGCGCGCTGAGCCGATGGCGCCCCCGCCCGACACCCAGCGCCTCGCCGAGAGCCTCGACCGCGTCGGGCTCTCGCTGAGCCGCCTCGGAGGCTCGCCAGGACGTGCCCCCGCGAGGGCGGCGTCACCGCGCGGCGCACGCGCGAAGTCGGCCGGCCTCCTCGCCGCCTCGACCGCGCTGTTGGCCGTGGGCGTCGCCACCGCTCAGCCGGCCCTCGTCGCCGCGGCGCTGGCGGTGCTGATCGCCGGAGGGCTCGTGCTCTTCACCGCGGTGGGCCAGAGCCTGCTCGGCCACCTGCCCGGGGTGGAGCGCGATCCGACGCGGGTTCACGTGGGCCTGGGCGCGGACGTCGCCGGTGACGCCGTCATCGAGCCGGGCGCCTCGGTGGAGATGGGCGTGACCGTGCGCTCCAAGGCGGTGCTGAGGAAGGGCGCCGTGGTGCGCATGGGCGCCACCGTCGGCGCGGGCGCGGTGCTCGAGGCCGGGGCGGTGGTCTCCTGGGGCGTGGACGTCGGCGCGGGCGCGGTCATCGAGGCCGGGGCCGTCGTCGGCGCCGGCTCGAGCGTGGCGCCGGGCGCGCGGGTGCCGAAGAACGCCCGCGTGCTGCCGGGGAGCATGTTCTCGCAGGGCGTGTCGGGCGCGGCCGTACCCGCGGCCCCGGTGGATCCGCGGCACGCGCGCCTCGACCTGGTGTGCGACCGCCTGGAGGCCGACTGGGCGAGGACCTCCGAGGAGCTCCGCGGTCATCTCGGCGCGCCGGCCCAGACCGTCGCGGCGCTCCGGGCCACCTGCCACGAGCTCATCCGCCGCGAGGGCCTCTTGCGCGCCGAGAGCTCCGCCGACGGTCGCGCGCGGCTCGAGGCCGAGCGCGCGGTGCTTTGGGAGCGGGCAGCCCGCGCCACCGACGCTTCGGTGAAGCGCTCGCTGGAGGGCGCGCTGGCGGCCATCGCCGAGCGCCAGCGCCAGCAGGGGCTGCTCGAGACCACCGCCGAGAGGCTCGACGCCGAGGCGACGCGGCTGTTGCTCACGCTGGAGGCAATGTCGACGCAGGTGGTTCGCCTGCTCGCCGCCGGAGACGCCTCGGCCGACGCCTCGCGGCCGCTCCTCGTCCAGAGCGTCCGGGAGCTCCAGGAGGAGATCGACGCCGTCGCCGGCGCGCTGGAGGAGCTCGCCGCGGACGGGCAGGGGATGGCGCCCGTCGCCCCCCTCTCCGAGGCGCCGGGCGCCGGAGGCATCGCGCCGGTGCGCGAGCGCGACTGACGCCGCCGCCCTTCGCATCGGAAACTCACGCAGTTGCAGCCCGCCGCCCCCCGCGGGTGTAGCGTGCGCCGCCTCTCATGGCCTCCGTCAAGAAGACCGCCCCCGCCCAGGCTTCGCGCTCGGCCGACTCCCTCGCGAAGCTGCACCCGCCGCGCCCCTCGCTCCCGGAGGCCGATCCCCACGACGGCCCCGAGCACCGGCAGTTCCCCCGCGCCAAGATGACGGTGCCCTTCCGCCTGTGGATCGAGGACGAAAGGGTGCTGCGCTTCGAGGCCACCCTGCGCTCCGGGAACGTCTCGGTGAGCGGCGCCTTCCTGGAGTCGACCTTCTTCCTGCCTGTGGGCACCGAGGTCCGCACCAGCTTCGCCCTCGACGCCAACGAGGAGCCGGTGCTGGCGCGGGCCGAGATCATCCGCACCGAGTCCCCCGGTCGCGACGGCAAGGGCCGCAGCGGCTTCGCCCTTCGCTTCGTCGAGTTCTTCGACCAGACCGAGGTGACCCTGGCGCGCCTCTTCCTCGCCACCAGGCTGCAGGCCTTCGCCGAGGTCTACCTCGCGTCGAAGCGCGCCCGCTCGCTCTCCAGCGAGCTCGATCGCTGCGTCGACGCCCTCGCCGCCTGGGAGCTCAAGAAGGTCACCAGCACCGACACCGCCTGGGGCCCGAGCACCGATCTCTGACGTCCGGGCGCGGCGGCTCGAGACCTTCGAGCCGCCCTGGGCTCAGCCGCGGCCGGGGAGCGGGGCGCGGCGGCGCCGGAGCGCGAGGCTCACCAGCGCCGCCAGAGCGCCGCTCAGCGCCTCCGCCGACGAGCAGCCGCAGCCGCGCACGGCCTGCTTCCCGCTCGGGCAGTAGTACTCGCTGACCGAAACGCCGGAGCGATCGGTGCAGTCCGAGCGCACGAGCCCGGCGTCGGCCGCCTGGGCGCGGCAGTCGGCGCCCAGCGTCTCGTCAGCGAGGGACGTCGCGCAGGTACGGCACTGCGACGGCACCACGCACTTGGGTGGCGGCGGGCCGACGTCGGCCAGGGCGACGGCGGAGACGAAGAGCGACAGCACGAAGAGAGAGCGCATCGAGGGGGAGTGTCGCACGGGCCGAGGTAAGACGACGGGAGCGCTGGCTACGGGCACGCCGTCTCGACGCCGGACCCCGCGCGGCTCGCCGCGCCGCCTCTGCACTCGCTGTTCGACGAGCGGGTCGACGGGTCGCCACAGCCGAAGGTCACCACGATGGAGGCCGCGAAGACCACGGCCGCCCACAGCACCGAGTGCTTGGAGGTCATGAGCCGGACTCATACCATGACGCAGGACGACTGATCGAAAGATTGGGTTTCGTCCAGCGGATGGCGACGCTGAATGCGGTTCGGTGGATTGTGGCGCGTCAAGCACGAGCCCGCGCCGGGTCGGGCGCTTGGCCGACTCGCCCCGCCAATCGGCAACTTGAGCCACGGGCTCGTTCTGCCTACGGTTCGCCGACCCCGACGCGAATTTCCCCATCATCTCCACGTCGAATTGGGCGGACCCCGATGTCGCGAACTCACTCCAGCGTGCTCGCCGTATCCCTGGCCCACGCGCTCGTCTCCTCGATTGCCTTCGCCGCGCCTGAGCCCGCGGCCGTGCCCGCCCAGGCGGACGCGAAGGCCGAAGCCAAGCCCGCCGTTGCTCCGGCGCCTCTTGCGAAGCCAGAGGCTGCGCCGGTCGCGAAGCCCGCCGCGCCCGAGCCCGCCGACGACGTGGCCAGGTTCCTCGCCGGCCTGCCGGTGCCCGACGGCTCGCCGCTCAAGCCGCTCGAAGAGTCCCGTGCCTGGAAGTCCTACTCGAAGAACCTCTCGGCCGACTGGGCCAAGCTGCGCGCGGAGCGCCTCGACAAGATGGCCGAGTGGAGCAAGACCGTGCTCCGCCCGAAGATCGATGCGACGCGGCCGGTCTTCTACCTCTTCGGCGGCCCGGACTTCATGAGCGTGGCCGAGCTCTACCCCGACGCGCCCGCTTACCTGCTCTGCGGCCTCGAGCCTTTGGGGAAGATGCCGCGGCTCAGCTCGCTCACGCGTGAGTCGCTCGACGAGTCCATCGACAACCTGCACAAGAGCATCAACTCCATCGTCCGCCTCTCGTTCTTCAAGACGAACGACATGAGCGGCGACCTCACCCGCACCGAGCTGCGCGGCATCTTGCCCATCCTCTACCTCTTCGTGGCGCGCAGCGGCGCGACGCTGCTCTCGGAGACGCGGGTGGAGATCGACGAGACCGGCACCCTCAAGGAGCTGGGCGAGAAGGACAAGTGTACCGGCATCCCCGGCGTGCGCCTGCGCATTCAGCGCCCGGGCCACGCGGGCACGCAGGACGTCTTCTACTTCAAGCACAACGTCGAGGACGACGTGATCACCGCCGGCCCCGGCTTCTTCTCCTTCTTCAAGAAGCACGCGCCGGCGAACACCTTCCTGAAGGCCGCCTCCTTCCTGCTCCACCGCCCGAAGCAGTTCGGCAAGACGCACGACTTCCTCGTCGAGAACAGCACCAGCATCCTCCAGGACGACTCGGGGCTGCCGTTCGCGTCGCTGGCCAAGGGCCAATTCTCGCTCACCCTCTACGGCACCTACCTGCGCCCGCGCCCGCCGTTCACCATGCGCCTGCAGGACGACATGACCCAGGCCTTCAAGGACGGCCCGGTGGAGACGCTGCCCTTCCTCACCGGCTACCGCCACGTGGGCGAGGCGAACCTGGTGCTCGCGATTCCCAAACCGGGCGGCGGCAAGGTCGGCGCCCCGGAGAAGCCCGAGGCCACCCCGGCGAAGGCGGGCGGCGAGACGCCGGCGCCGAAGAAGTAGCGAAGGCCGGCGCCGCGCTGGGTGGACCTCGAGTCGTCGCTGCTCGGCGACTGCGGCCGGGTCACCCTCATCGCCGAGGCGCTCTTCGTCGACCGCGACCCCGCGCTCGCTACGGCGCCGCGCCGCTGCCGATCCACGCGTCGATGACGTCGAGCTGCGCCTGGGTGAGGTTCGGGTAGCTGCCGCCCGGCATCTGGGTGCCGCTGCAGATGCCCACGCCGGTGAGCTTGTTGACGAGATAGCTGCCGGAGATGCTCGAGGGCACCACGCGCTTCTTCGAGCCCGAGCAGTCGGTGGTGGTGGCATTCACCAGCTGGCCGAAGGCGGCGCAGCTCGTCGCGCTGGTGCAGCTCGACAGCAAGAGGTTCGCCTTGGGCATCGCGCCGCTGTGGCAGCCCGAGGCCGCGCAGGACGTCGCCTGGATGATGGGCCACACGTCGGTGAAGAAGCTCTTGGTTTGCCACACGCACTGGCCGCTGGCGTTGCAGGTCTGGGTGCTGGCGCAGGCGCCACAGCTCCCGCCGCAGCCGTCGGTGCCGCACTGCTTGCCGCCGCACTGGGGCGCGCACACGCACTGCCCCGAGAGGTTGCAGGTCTGCGAGCCGGAGCAGGTGCCGCACTGTCCGCCGCAGCCGTCGGAGCCGCACACCTTGCCCGCGCAGTTGGGCGCGCAGCCGCAGGTCCCCGCGCTGCTGCAGGTCTGACCCGCGGCGCAGGTGCCGCACTGCCCGCCGCAGCCGTCGGGGCCGCAGGCCTTGCCCACGCAGTTGGGCACGCAGGAGCAGGTGCCGGTCGAGCCGCAGGTCTGCCCTGAGGGGCAGGTGCCACAGGTGCCGCCGCAGCCGTCGGGGCCGCAGCTCTTCCCCGCGCACTGGGGCGTGCAGCCGCACTGGCCGCTGGCGCCGCACGCCAGGCCCGAGGGGCAGCTGCCGCAGGAGACGCCGCAGCCGTTGTCGCCGCAGGCGCGGCCCACGCACGAGCAGACGCACTGGTTGGTGCCCGGATCGCACACCTTGGGCGAGGCGCAGCCCCCGCACTGCCCGCCGCAGCCGTCGTCGCCGCACTGCTTGCCGGCGCAGTTGGGCGTGCACACGCAGTCGAAGGCCGTGGGGGCGGTCGCCACGGTGTCGCAGGTGAGCGGGCTCGAGCAGGTGCCGCAGGAGGTCCCACAGCCGTCGGTGCCGCAGCTCTTCCCCGCGCAGCTTCCGGTGCAGGTGGAGCAGGTGCCCGCCGCGCTGCAGGTGCCGCCGTCGCAGGCGCCGCAGGTGCCGCCGCAGCCGTCGGGGCCGCAGGTCTTCCCAAAGCAGCTGGGCACGCAGGCGCACTGGCCGCTGGCGTTGCAGGTGAGTCCCGCCGCGCAGGTGCCGCACGAGCCGCCGCAGCCGTCGGGCCCGCAGCCCTTCCCGGTGCAGGCCGGCGCGCAGGCGCACTGGCCCGAGCCGTTGCACACCTGAGGGCTGGTGCAGGTGCCGCAGGTGCCGCCGCAGCCGTTGGAGCCACAGCTCTTCCCGCTGCAGTTGGGCGTGCAGGTGGGGCTGGTGGTGGTGCACAGGTGCGTCGCCGTCTGGCAGGTCTGGTTGTTGTTGGGGCAGGCGCAGGTGCCGCCGCAGCCGTCGGCGATGCCGCACCTGGCCTGACCGCCGGTGCCGGTGCAGGCGGGGGTGCAGGTGGTGCAGGCGCCGGCCACCGAGCAGCTCTGGCCCGAGGGGCAGGTGCCGCAGGTGCCGCCGCAGCCGTCGCTCCCGCACTGCTTGCCGCCGCAGGTGGGGAGGCAGGTGCAGGTCCCCGCGGTCGAGCAGACGGTGGAGCCGGTGCAGGCGCCGCAGCCGCCGCCGCAGCCGTCGGGGCCGCAGGTCTTCCCGGCGCAGTTGGGCGTGCAGGTGCAGGTGCCCGTCGCGGAGCAGGTGTCACCCGAGGGGCAGGTGCCGCAGGTGCCGCCGCAGCCGTCCGGCCCGCACTGCTTCCCCACGCACTGGGGGATGCAGAGGCACGCGCCCGCGTGGCAGACGTCTTGCGCGCTGGGGCAGGTGCCGCAGAAACCGCCGCAGCCGTCGGGCGTGCAGGCGGGCGTGCTCGCCGTGCAGACCCTGGTGCAGCTGCAGACCCCCGCGTCGCCGCAGGAGCTCGTCGACAGGCACGAGCCGCAGACGCCGCCGCAGCCGTCGGAGCCGCACTGCCTGGCGTTGCACGTGGGCAGGCACTGGCACCGGCCGCTGGAGCAGACGTCCTGGGCCCCGGGGCAGGTGCCGCAGGACCGGCCGCAGGCGTTGGTGCCGCAGACCGCGCTGCCGCAGGTGGCGACGCACTGGCAGGTGCCGGCGTCGCAGACGTCGACGGGCGAGCACGTGCCGCAGCCATTCGCGCCGCCGCAGCTGTCCACGCCGCAGGTGGCCGCGCCGCAGGTGGGTTGGCAGACGCACTCGCCGAGCACGTTGCACTGGAGCCCGCCGGTGCAGGCGCCGGTGCCTCCGTCGACCTTGCACAGCCCGCCGCAGCCGTCGTCGCCGCAGACCCTGGGGCCGCCGTTGGGGAGGGCGCAGCTGGGCGTGCAGGTGCACCGGCGATCGGCGCTGCACGACAGGCCGCTGGCGCACCCCTGCCCGCCGTCGGCGCCGCAGAAGCCGCCGCAGCCATCGCTCCCGCACTGGGCGCCCACGCAGTTGGGGGTGCAGAGGGTCATGCCGCAGTGCCCGGTGGGATCGCAGCTGCCGCCGTCGCAGGCGCCGCAGGAGCCACCGCAGCCGTCGTCGCCGCAGACGCGGCCCGCGCAGCTCGGCGTGCAGGCCTGGGCGAGGAGCGAGTCGAGGTATTGCGCCAGGAGGTCCTTCTCGCACTGCGCCAGCGGCCGCGCGGGCGGCATGGTGCCGAGGGTGATGGCGCGCCGCCGAATCGCGTCGGCGTTGCGGCGCACGTCGGCGTCGGTGTCGACGTCGATGCCCAGGGTGGCTCCCTGGCGGGCCTCGGCGGTGGTGAGCGTCGAGGAGTGGCACGAGAGGCACTGCTGCTCGACCACGGCGCGGCCCGAGGGCGGGCAGTGCGCTTCGTTGAGCGTGCCGGGACCGAGGCAGGAGCCGAGGGCGGCGAACAGCGAGACCAGCCCGAGCCAGCGGGGAAGGGAGAGCGGGGGCGTCATGACTCGACTCGTGGAGAAGCGCCCCGGCGGCCAAACAGTTCGGAGCGGCGGCGACTTGTGTACGCAGCAATCTACACGCTACTCACCGCTCCCCTCGTGAACCCCCGACTCCATACATCCGTGCCGAAATGGCTCGTCACCCTGAGCGGCGTGTACTTTTTCAGTTGTGGCGCACCTCCGGCCGCCCGCCTCGACTGCTCGAACCTCCTCCCGGCCGACCAGGCGTCGTTCGCCCGCGTCGCCACGCTGGTGACGAGCTCGTCGGCCAAGGGCTGCGCGGCCTGCCACAACACCAAGAGCCCGACCTACGGCCTGAACCTCGAGGGGCCGGGCGTGGCGTGGGACGCCTTCGCCACCAAGATGAACCTCGTCTACCCGCTGCTCGCCACCGGCCAGATGCCCAAGGGCGGCGAGAAGTGGACCGACGACGAGCTGCGCCTCGTGCGCAGCTGGTACTGCCAGGGAGCCCTCTATGACGGCTTCTGAGCGGAGCCTCGGCCGCCTGGGGCTGGTCGCGGCGCTCTCGCTGGGCGCCACGGCGCAGGCGTACCCGCAGTACATCGGCAAGGGCTACGCGACCTGCGGCGCCTGCCACTACAACCCCACCGGCGGCGGGCTCGTCACGGCGTACGGCTTCGGCGCGTCCTCGGCCACCTTCCCCGGCGAGGTCTCGGTGCCCGCGCTGGAGAAGCTCGCCGACCTGCTCGGGAAGCACGAGGTCTCGGGGCGCGACGACGACGGCAAGCCGACCTTCCACCTCGCCCTCGGGCTCGACGTGCGGCTGCTCGAGGTGCCGGTGGTGCAGGTGCAGCAGGCGAAGGAGACGCCCACCACCATCCCCATGCTGATGGAGGCGGGCGGCGCGGCGGGGTTCGGGTCGCTCCTCGTCTACGGCACCGTGACCGCGCGGCGCAGCGGCCTCACCCAGGGCGTGGACATGGCCTTCTCGCGCGAGCACTGGGCGGCGTGGCGCTTCGACGACTCGGTGAGCCTCAAGGTAGGGCGCGTGGTGTTGCCCTACGGCCTGCGCCTGCCCGACCACACCCAGTACGTCCGCGAGGAGCTGGGCTTCGGCAAGTGGGATCAGGCCTACGCGCTCGAGCTCGACAAGGTCACCGACGACTGGATGCTCTCGCTGGCGCTCTCGGCGGGAGACCTCGCGCTCTCCAGCGGGCTCCAGGAGCGCGGCGGCGCGGCGACCTTCACCGTGCTCCCGGCGGCGTGGCTGTCGGCGGGTGCGTCGGTGCTGGGCGGCGTCACCGAGAAGGGCTCGCGCGCCGCGGCCGGCCTGAACCTGCGGGTGCAGTTTCCGCACAAGCTCTACGCGATGGGCGAGGCCGACGCGCAAGTCCGAGGGCTGTTCGGCGCGGCGGCGCTGAAGGAGGGCGTCGGCTACCTGCGCCTCGGCTGGTTCGCGCTGGAGTCGTTGGACCTCTTCGGCGAGCTGGGTGGCCGGCGGGTGCTCGATCACTGGAACCTCACCAAGCTCCGCTACGGCGGCGGCCTCGACTGGCACGTCTTGCCGTGGGTCGAGCTGTCCGGGCAGTACCTCCTCGAGGAGGACGTGGAGGCGGGGCCGCGGGGCGCGTGGCTCGCGCAGGTGCACGTCTTCTACTGAGCCCACGCCCGCTCGAAAGCTGCTCGCCCCCCGCGCCGGATCCCGTGTACACACCGGCGCGTGCGGGCGCTGCCACTCGTCGTGCTCTTGCTCTCCTGCGCGGGCGCGCGGCCCGTGACCCAGCCCTCGCCCTCCAAGGTCGCGGCGCCGGCCTTCGCCGTCGACGCGCACCTGCACCTGACCATGAGCCACGCGGCGGTGCCGCTCTTCAAGGGCGAGCCGGGGAGCGGGCTCTTGAGCGACTCGCCGGGCACGCGCCTCGTGAATCAGGTCGAGGCGGGGCAGCTCTCGGGCGCGGGGGTGAAGCTGGTGCTCGGGGCGCTGTGGCCGCCGATGGAGCTCCGCCCCGGCCGCAGCTCCCTCGACGAGACGGTGCACCAGCTCGAGGAGCTCGAGCGCTTCACCTCCCGCCGGCCCGACTTCGCGCTGGCCCGCTCCGCAAAGGAGGCGCGACAGGCGCTCGCGCGCGGGCAGATCGCCGTGGTGCCGCAGGTCGAGGGCGGCGAGGGCTTCCGCTCGGTGGAGGACGTGGACCGCGCGTGGGTGGCCGGCGCGCGCTGCGTCACCCTGGTGCACTTCGTCGACACGCAGCTCGGCGGCGCCGCCAAGGGGCAGCTCACCCGAAACCTCCTCCGCCTCTCGCTCGACGGGAAGAACGAGCTGGGCCTCACCGAGCTGGGCAAGGCCGTCGTCACCCGCATGATGGACCTGGGCATCGTCGTCGACCTCGCCCACGCCTCCGACCGCACCTCCGACGACGTGCTCGCCCTGGCCGAGGCGCGCGGCGTGCCGGTGCTCGTCTCCCACGCCGGCGCGCGGGCGCTCCAGGACATGGAGCGCAACGTGCCCGACGCCCTCGCCCGGCGCGTCGTCGAGGGCGGGGGACTGCTCGGCGTCACGCTCTTCACGGCGCAGGCGGAGGTCGGCGAGACGGGCGCCCTCCCGAGCCACCAGCGCGGCACTTGCGACGACATCGTCGCGCACTGGAAGCACTTCGCCTCGGTGGTGCCGAGCACCTCGCTGGTGCTGGGCAGCGACTTCAACGGCTTCATCGTGCGGCCCAACGCCGGCGGCCTCTGCCCCCACGGGGTGCGCAACTCGGGCGACCTCCCCGAGCTCTGGGCGGCGCTGGTCGAGAGCGGCATCCCCCAGGCGTCGCTGGACGGCATGGGCGAGGCCTTCCTCCGCCTGCTGGAGCAGGTGGACGCCAAGGCGAGCCCCGAGGTGCGGGCCCAGGCGCGGCGCGCCTCCCTGCTTGCCCCGCGCAAGTCCGCGTCTCTCTTCGATGCGCCCTGACGCCGCTCGGCCGGCCAGTGGCGCGGCGCGGCCGAAGCCGTCAGGCTTGGAAGCCGTGAACTACCCGGAGTACCAGGAGCGGATGAGAGCGTGGGCGCGCGTCGCCACCGTGGCCGAGTACGGCCGGGTGACGGAGCGCGGTCGCGAGTACCCGCTCCTCTGCCTCACCACGCCCGGCCGGCGGGAGCTGGTGGTCACCGCCGGCTTTCACGGCGAGGAGCCGGCCGGCCCGCTCACGCTCCTGGAGCGCTTCGGCGAGCTGGCGGAGGTGGCGCGGAAGCAGGACGTGGCCCTGCGGGTGTTTCCCTGCGTGAACCCCAGCGGCTTCGAGGGCGGGCACCGCTACAACGCTTCGGGCGAGCAGCCGAACAACGACTTCGTCCGCTACGAGCTGTTGGACGGCACGGTGCGCGACGAGGTGGCGGTGGGCGAGCCCTTCCGCGGCTGGTGGTCCTTCCTGGAGACCCCCAAGGAGACTCGGGCGCTGCACCAGGAGCTTGCCCGGTACCCGCCGCCGGCCGCCTCGCTCGATCTGCACCAGGACGCCTGGGTGAAGGCGAAGTGCTTCTACGCGTACCACTTCGGCGACCCGGCGCCGTACCGAGCGCTGGTGGAGAAGAGCCTCGCCCACGCCAAGGTGGCGGTGCACGTCGCGGTGCACAACCAGGTGCGCACCGATCGCCACGGCCTGCTGGTGCACCACGACGGCAGCAACAGCGACTGGTTCCACCGCCGGGGCGTGCCGCACGTGGGCGTCTTGGAGACGTCCACGCGCACGCCGCTGGAGAAGTGCCACGCGGTGAACTTCACCTGGCTCGAGGGCTTCGTGGCCCTCGCCGCCGCGGGCGCTTGAGCGTCAGCGAACGAAGATGCGGTGGGCGTAGGGCTGGGTGCTCCAGGTGGCCCCTCCCGCCTGCCCCCAGTTCGCGGCGATGGAGCCCGGGCGCATGAGCATCTGGCTCGTCCAGGCGCCGTAGTCGCAGTTCGCGTTGGGTACCGCGGTCGGCGCGGTGGAGGTGGCGCCGAGGAAGGTGAGGCCCGCGGCGCCCGCCAGGGTGCGCACGTAATGAATCGTCGCCGAGGCGGGATTCGTCTCGTAGCACATGGACAGTGACTGCGTGGACGGGGCCGAAGCGTAGTCGAGCACGGTCGCCACCAACGGCTGCGACACCCAGGAGCCGCTCGGTCCCACGCTGAAGTAGCTCTGCGTGTCGCTGTTGAGCGGGTAGATGATGTTCCCGGTGCGGCTGACCGAGGTGTTGGTCACCCGCACCAGGAGGCTCGTCGCCACGCCGCCGGTGATGAGGCCCTTCAAGCTGCGGCCCTGGGCGTACGACACGCTGGCGCCGTAGGTGCCGTAGTCGGCCGCGAGCCAGTCGGCGTTCATGATGATCGTGCCGGAGGAGCTGCAGTTGTCGAGGGGGAGGCAGGCGAGCACCTGCGTCCAGCCTCCGCCCTGGAAGGTCATGTCGCAGTACACCTGCACCGTGGGCCCGCCGAAGGTCGGCTGAATCGTGTACAGGCCGTCGGCCGAGCCGGGGTTCTCCGCGAGGAGCTGCTTGCAGCTCGCCGGGGCGGGCTTGGGCGCGTACACCTTCCACGCCGTGCCGTCGTAGACCTCGACGTTGCCGGTGGCGCTGTTGAGGAAGAACGCGCCGGCGGCGGGAGACGCGGGCCGCGCGGCGGCGACGGCGAAGAGCGCCGGGCCGGCGGGGCCAGTCGGGCCAATCGCTCCCGCCGGACCGGTGGGCCCAGTCGCGCCGGCGGGACCCGTCGCGCCAGCCGGCCCGGTGGGGCCAGAGGGGCCTTCGGGACCGGTGGGGCCCGCGGCGCCGTCGGTTCCCTTCGCTCCGGCGGGGCCAGCCGGGCCGGCAGGGCCAGCGGGACCGGCGGGGCCGGTGGAGCCGGTGCAGGCGGCGACGAGACACAAGACGAGCCAGGAGAGCTTTCGCATTCGGGGGACTTTCGAAAGAGAGGGAGATGCGCGACCGCGACCAGGGAGGCTTCAGCTGCGACCGGCCGCTATAGCCAAGGCGCGCGGGTTCCGAAGGCGTTGTGCGACGGCGGAAACGCAGCCACGCTCCGGGCCCATGTTCGCCTCTCGATTCGCCGTGCTGGGCCTCGCGCTCGGTGTCTGGTTCGCGCTGGGGTCGTCGTGCGGCCCCCTGAACCTCGCTGGGAAGAAGTGCAACGTCTCCAACTGCACCGGCTGCTGCGACGACAGCGACGCGTGCCGCGACGGCACCGAGGCGAGCGCGTGCGGGGCGGGCGCCAGGGCGTGCGTCGCGTGCGGAGCGGGCGAGAGCTGCTCGGCGAAGAGCGTGTGCGCGGCAGGGACGGGCGGCGGTGCGACCGGCGGTGGTAGCGGCGGCGGCGCGACCGGTGGAGCCGCGACGGGCGGCTCTGCGACCGGCGGCTCTGCGACCGGCGGCGCTGCGACCGGCGGCTCTGGAACTGGCGGCTCTGCGACGGGCGGCTCTGCGACGGGCGGCTC
>JBBIOE010000095.1:0-26433 GCA_037443525.1 Archangiaceae bacterium
AATATTGCAAAGACGAGTATCCGGCCGCCGGTGCTCACCGAGGTCTACACGCAGGACGCGGTGCTGGCGGGCGAGTTCTACAACGAGCGCCGCAAGGTCGTTCCCTACGAGCGCATCCCCAAGCGGCTGGTGCAGGCCTTCATCGCCGCCGAGGACGCGGACTTCTTCGATCACTTCGGCGTCGACGTGTTGGGCACGGGGCGCGCGGCCTTCAAGACCATCGCCAAGAAGGTCGCCGGCAAGGGCAAGGTGCAGGGCGGCTCGACGCTGACCCAGCAGACGGCGAAGGCGGTGCTCATCTCCGCCGAGGGCTACAAGGAGTCCACCGCCAAGAACCTCAAGCGCAAGATTCGCGAGGCGCTCCTGGCGCGGCGGCTGGAGACCGAGCTCACCAAGGAGGAGATCCTCTACCTCTACCTGAACAACGTGTACCTCGGGCACCACAGCTACGGGGTGCAGGCGGCGGCCGAGAACTACTACCGCAAGGACGTGAAGGACCTGACCCTGGCGGAGATGGCGCTCATCGCCGGCCTCCCCCAGGCGCCCTCCACCTACTCGCCCTTCACCAACGCCGAGGCCGCGAAGAAGCGCCGGCACTACGTCCTGGGGCAGATGCTCGCCAAGGGGATGATCTCCAAGGAAGAGCACGACGAGGCGAGCCGGGCCGAGGTGCACGTCTTCCCGGTGGAGGACGTCTTCCACGAGTTCTCGCCCTACTTCACCGAGGAGGTGCGGCGGGACATCGTCGAGCGCTACGGCAACAAGACGCTGCTCAACGAGGGCCTCAAGGTCTTCACCACCATGGACTCGGAGAAGCAGCGCGCCGCGCAGGAGGCGGTGCTGTGGGGGCTGCTCGCGGTCGACAAGCGCCAGGGCTTCCGCGGCGTGCTCGATCACCTCGGAAGCGACGAGGCGAGGAAGAAGTTCATCGACAAGGCCGCGAAGGTGATGGGCGACGAGACGCTCACGCCCGGCCGCTACTACGTGGGGCTCGTCACCCAGATCGACACCGACGACACCACCGCCGAGATCAACGTGGGCGGGCGCCTGGCGCACCTGCCGCTGCTCGGCATGCGCTGGGCGCGGGCGCTCAAGAGCGAGCAGTACTACCCGAACGTGCTCATCAACAAGGTCTCCTCGGCGCTCTCGGTGGGCGACGTGGTGCTGGTGCGGCCGGTGAAGGAGGCGAAGGAGCTCGCCGACGACAAGGAGACCTGGAGCGACTGGGCCTTCAAGGCGCTGCCCAAGGACGGCACGCTGGTGCGGCTGGAGCAGGACCCGGAGCTGCAGAGCGCGCTGGTGTCCATCGATCCCCAGCGGCAGTACCTGGTGGCGATGGTGGGCGGCTACGACTTCGACGCCAACGAGTACAACCGCGCCTTCCAGGCCTGCCGGCAGCCGGGCTCCTCGTTCAAGCCGGTCATCTACTCCGGGGCGGTGGAGCTGATGGGCTACACCGAGGCCACCATCATCACCGACAGCCCCATCGTCTACGACGACCCGGACAACCAGAACCGCTGGAAGCCTGAGAACTACGACGAGGACTTCAAGGGCGAGGTCATCATGCGCACCGCGCTGGTGAACTCGATGAACATCCCGGCGGTGAAGACCTTCATCGAGCTGGCGCGAAAGCTCGGAGAGAAGAACGAGAAGAAGGGCATCGAGAAGTTCGCCGACTTCGTGCGCAGGCTCGGGGTCTCGAACCACGTCGACACCGACGGAGATCACCAGGTCGACTCGCCCTTGAACCCCGACTACTCGGCCGCGCTGGGCAGCTCCTGCATCCTCCCCTACGAGCTGGTGCAGGTGTACGCGATGATCAACCGCCTGGGCGTGAAGAAGCCGACGTACTTCGTGCGCAAGGTGGAGGATCGCTTCGGCCGCACGCTGGAGGACCACACCGCGTACGACGACCCGTGGGCCTCGTTGCAGGACCGCGTCGCGGCGGGCTACGCGCGCCTCTACGAGCCGGGCGAGCAGGTCATCTCCCCGGAGACGGCCTACATCGTCACCGACCTGATGCGCGGGGTGGTGAAGGAGGGCACCGGCGTCGCGGCCCAGCGGCTGGGCAAGCCCGCGGCGGGGAAGACCGGCACCACCAACGACTCCTTCGACGCGTGGTTCACGGCCTTCACCAAGGACCTCGTGACCAGCGCGTGGGTGGGCTACGACCTGAACCCGCACCCGCTCGGCCGCTACGAGACCGGTGGCCGCGCCGCGCTGCCCATCTGGCTCTCGTACATGACCAAGGCGCTGCAGGGTCGCGACCAGCCGGAGTTCGAGCCGCCGGAGAGCCTGGAGCTGGTGAAGCGCAAGGTGGACAAGAAGACCGGGCGCCTGGCGGCGGCGGGCTCGAAGAACGCGGCGGACCTGTGGTTCAAGAAGGGCACCGAGCCCGAGGACGCGGAGCCCGAGAAGGGTCAGGTCGACCCGTCGCAGTTCATGATGGAAAAGTGACGCTTCAGCGCGTCACGTCCTTCGCGAAGACCGTCCAGTCCTCGTGCGCGTGGCCCTCTTCGATGGCCCGGTCCATGCGCGCGGCGAGCGGCGCGACGAAGGTGAGCGGCACCTGGGCCTTCTCGGCGGCCTCGAGCATGAGGCCGGCGTCCTTCCGGGCCATGGCCAGCTCCCAGGAGGGCTTGGCGTAGTCGGCGGTGAGCAGGCGCTTCATGCGCGTGGGCACCGAGGCGCCGGGCTTGAACCACTCGAACAGGGCCTCGACCTCGGCGGGCGGGATGGAGAGCGCCTTGCCGAGGGCGAAGGCGTCGGCGAGGCCGGTGGTGAGGGCCATGAGGAAGAGGTTGCCGATGAGCTTCAAGCCCGCCGCGCGCTCGGGCTCTTCGCCGGCGTAGATGAGCTTCCCGGTCATGGGCTCGAGGGCCGGCTTCAGGGACTCGAAGCGCGAGCGCTCGCCGGAGACGACCATGAAGCCGGTGCTCTCGAGCGCGTTCTGCGGGCCCATGAAGACGGGCGCGTGCAGGTAGGTGACGCCGCGCTTCTCCCAGCGCTCGACGCGGGCGGACACGCCGTCGGCGGAGGTGGTGCTGTGGTCGACGATGACCGCGTCACGGGTGAAGCCCGCGTGCGCGCGCTCGAGCACGCCGTCGACCGCCGCGTCGTCGGAGAGGGTGAGGTGCACGCGGGCCGCGCCGCGCACCGCGTGGGCCACGTCGTCGAAGACCCGGGCGCCGTCGGGCTCGAGGGCTTGGGCCTTGGCGGCGGTGCGGTTCCAGACGTTCACGGCCTCGCCGCGCTTGAGCAGCGCGCGGACGAAGTTCGAGCCCAACAGTCCCATGCCGAGGAAGGCGATCATGGGGCGGCTGGTTAGCACCGGGGGGGCACGGGTTCAGCACCTGCGGCGCTGCCACCGCCGGGCAGCGCCGCATTGACGCTTCGTCGCGAGGCGTGCCAGGAAATCGATCCCATGAAAGACACCGAAATGCGGGCCCTGCGAGATGCGCTGGAGGAGGCGCAGACCGAGCGGAAGTCCCTGCGGCAGGCGGTGAAGCGCTTCGAAGCCGAGCGTGACGCGTGGGCGCGGAAGCTGGAATCGCTCTCGCAGACGGTGGCGACACTCGAGAGGCAGCTTTCCGCCGTGTCGGACGAGCGGGACACGCTCCGAGAGGATCTTCGAATCGCCGAGGCGGAGCTCAAGGGGCTCTATCGTCGGGCGAGCGCGTCGTCCAAGACGGCGAAGGCGCCGAGCCTTCTGGCCCCGAGCAAGCGGAGGTCTGCGGGCGAGCTTCGCGCGGCGAACGAGGCTGCCGCGGCGGCGCGGGCGGCTCGCGTACGGCTTCGCGAGGCAGAGGACGAAATGCTCCTGCCGACCACGCCGAGCACCTCCACGTAGGAGGTCAGCCGAGCGCCCCGCATCGGCGCCGGCTCGGCGCTCAGGGAGCGCGCGCCGGAATCTTGGTCATCGCCCGCTCCGCCAGCGCGGTGATGGTGAGCGAGGGGTTCACGCCGGGGTTCGCCGACACCGCCGCGCCGTCGACGACGTAGAGGCCCGGGTAGCCGTGCACCTCGTGGTTCGCCTCGATGACGCCGTCGTCGGCCGTCTTCCCCATCACCGCGCCGCCGAGGATGTGGGCGGTGGAGGGGATGCCGAAGAGCGTCTCGGTGGCGATGCTGGCGGGGACGCCGCCGAGCTTCTTCGCGAAGCGCTCGGCGATGTCGGTCGCCTCGGGGATGGACGCCGCCGGCGCCTCGCCCTCGGTGACGGTGGTGCCCAGGGCTCCGCCCGGCATGCGCCGCAGCGCCAGCGAGCCGTCGAGGGTGCGCATGTAGAGGAGGATCTGCGTGTGCTTGGCCCAGTCGTTCACCGCGGTCACCTTGGCCCAGGTGAGCGGGTCCTTGGCGAACCGCTTGAGGCCCGAGAGGAGCCGCGCGCCGAGGCCGCCCTGGGCCACGTGCGGCGACACCAGCACGCGGAACGCGCCGGAGCCCGAGCCGTAGCGCACCGGCTCGACGTGCGAGTGCGCGTCGGTGTGGAAGATGGAGGTGATGGCGATGCCCTCGGAGAGGTCGACGTCCTCGCGTGGGGTGATGACGCCGATGAGCGCCTCGGAGTTGGTGCGGACCTTCTCGCCGAGCCTGGGCGAGAGGTTCGGCAGGCCGTCTTTCTCCTCCTTCATGCGGCTGAGGAGCGCGACGGTGCCGAGCACGCCGCCGGAGAGCACCACCCGGGTGGCGGTGAAGCGGAGCTTCGTCCTGCCGGTCTCGCTGGAGAGCTCCGCCAGCACCTCGTAGCCGGCGCCCGGGCGGGGACGGACGTGGGTGACCTTGGTGTCGGGCTGCACCACCGCGCCGCGCGCCTCGGCGAGCCAGAGGTAGTTCTTGTCGAGGGTGTTCTTGGCGCCGTGGCGGCAGCCGGTCATGCAGGCGCCGCAGAAGTGGCAGCCGGTGCGCTCGGGGCCCTCGCCGCCGAAGTACGGGTCGGCCACGGTCTTCCTCGGCGCGCCGAAGTGCACCGCCACCTCGTTCAAGTCGAAGTGCTCGCCGCGGCCCATGTCGTGGGCCACCTCCTCGAGGAGCGAGTCGCCGAGGGTCTTCTTGGGGTTCCTCGCCGCGCCGAGCATGCGCTTGGCGGTGGCGTAGTGCGGCGCGAGCTCCGCCTTCCAATCGGCGAGGCCCTTCCACGAGCCGTTCTGGAAGAACTCCTCGGGCGGAACGGGGAGGGTGTTGGCGTAGACCAGCGAGCCGCCGCCGACGCCCGCGCCGGCGAAGACGGTGACGTGGCGGAAGAGCGCGATGCGAAACAGGCCGCGCATGCCGAGCGTGGGCATCCACAGCCACTTCTTCAGGTCCCAGTTGGTCTCGGGGAAGTCCTCGGCCTTGAGGCGGCGGCCCTGCTCGAGCACCAGCACCGAGTAGCCCTTCTCCGCGAGGCGCAAGGCCGAGACCGAGCCGCCGAAGCCGGACCCGACGACGATGACGTCGAAGTGGGTGCCGTCCTGCGCGTACTGCTGGCCGTGGGTGTGCGGACCGCGGATGGCGCCGAGGGGAGAGCTCATGGACGGCGGAGTCTAACGGCCTCTTGCGTGTTGCGACATGAGGCAGCGCAGGCCGCACCTGCTACAAAGCCCGGATGCCCATCACCACGCTGTGGGACTCGGTCGGGAACACGCCGCTGCTGCGCATCGGCTCGCTGTCGAAGCGCACCGGCTGCGAGATCGTCGGCAAGGCCGAGTTCATGAACCCCGGCGGCAGCATCAAGGACCGCGCGGCGAAGGGGCTGATTCGTGACGCGGAGGCCAAGGGGCTCTTGAAGCCGGGCGCCACCATCGTCGAGGGCACGGCGGGGAACACCGGCATCGGGCTCGGGCTCTTGGGGCGTGAGCGCGGCTACCGGGTGGTGGTCTCGATGCCCGACAACCAGGCGCGCGAGAAGTACGAGCTGCTCGAGGCGATGGGCGTCGAGGTGCGGAAGGTGCCGGTGGTGCCGTTCGCGAACCCGAACCACTTCTACCACCGGGCGAAGGCGCTCTCGGAGGAGCACGGCTGGTTCTGGGCGAACCAGTTCGAGAACACCGCCAACGGGGACTTCCACTACGAGACGACCGGCCCGGAGATCTGGGAGCAGTGCGAGGGGAAGGTCGACGTGCTGGTGTGCTCGGTGGGCACCGGCGGCACCATCTCGGGGACGTCGCGGTACCTGAAGGAGAGGAACCCGCGCCTGCGGGTGGTGCTCGTCGACCCGTACGGCTCGGGGCTCTACTGCCAGGTGCGCGAGGGGAAGCTGGAGACGACCGGCGGCTCCATCACCGAGGGCATCGGCATCATGCGGCTGACCGAGAACTTCAAGCGCTCGCGCGTGGACGAGGCGGTTCGGGTGACGGACCAGGAGATGATCGAGACCCTGTTCCACCTCGCGCGGGAAGACGCGCTGGTGGTCGGCACCTCGGCGGCGCTCAACGTGCGCGCGGCCTACGAGGTGGCGAAGCAGGCGAAGGGGCAGGGCTTGAGGATCGCGACGCTTCTGTGCGACCACGGCAGCCGGTACACGTCGAAGATCTTCAACCACGAGTTCCTGGCGTCGAAGCAGCTGGCGGTGCGGCCGCTGGAGTGAGTGGCGCCCTCCGCTCAGCCCGAGCGGAGTCGAGGGCCGGCGGGACTCCGAATCCCGATCGTTGAGCGGAGGTCCTCGACGTCGCTCGGACTGAACGGGGGCAGGTTCCGCTGACGATCTGTCAGCGCGCATGCGTTCGGTCGTGCCGAGCTGACCGCCCACCTCGCCCCACGTCTCCTCATTTCGCGGCCCTCGGAGTGGCACGCGCGATGCGATGCGCGCGGGCATGACCCGACTCGTGTGGTTGCTCCTTCCGGCGGCGTTGGTGGTGGCCGCCATGTTCGTGCTCGAGGCGTGGCTCCTCACCGCGCCGCTGCCGATGCTGCCGGAGAGCGTCGACGCGCCCCATCCGCCGGTGGAGCCGTCGCCGGACCTCACGCGGGTCCCGGACACGCTCGGCCTCCCGCGCGCCTCGGCGCCTCCGCCCAGGCCGAAGCCGCCACCGGCGCCACGTCCGCGGGCCCGGCTGTTGGGGACGCTGGCCCCCTTGCTCGCCTCCTTCGCCGCCGCCGAGGGTCGCAGCTTCACCGTCACCGTCGGCGAGCTCCTCGAGGGCTGGGAGCTGGACGCGATCTCCCAGGGCCGGGTGCGGCTCCACCGCGGAGAGGAGATGCTCGAGCTCACCACCGGCGGCGTGGCGACGCTCGAGGCGTCGCGTCAGTCGTGGGCGACTCCGGTCACGGCCTCCTTCACCCGCTCGCAGCTCGATGATCTCATCAAGCAGCACGCCACCGAGGTCCTCTCGAGCACCCGGCTCGTGCCCCGCTACGCCAGCGGCCAGCTCGAGGGGCTGACCATCTCGTTCCCGCCCAGCTCGCCGCTCACCCGGCTGGGGTTCCGGCCGTCGGACGTCATCGTCTCCACCGACGGCGTGCCTATCACGCCGGAGCGCCTCGCGGACTTGAGCCTCACCTGGAAGACGCGGCGATCCATCGAGGTGGGCGTCAAACGCGGGGACCGCATCGAGACGCTGCGGTGGGCGGTCGATTAAGGGCTTCTCCTGCTGTGTATCGACCTGCTGGTGGGCACACATGCGCGCACGCCGGGGCTTGACCTGTCACCCAGCTCGAGCGGGATCCTCGCGAGGCTCGACGTCGGGGTAGCCAGATCGAGGGGAGGCATCAATGCCTGGGCTCACGTTGCGCGTTTCTCCAAGAGGCGTCCGTCTCGCATCACTGATCAGCATCGCGATGCTCATCGCGGCTGACCGAGTACGAGCGGACAATAACTGCACGCCCAAAGGTCCAATTGTCGTCTGCTCCTCATCAGGCAACCTCGACAACTTCTACTGCAACGGCAAACCCACTGGCTGCAACAGTGGGAGCGGATGCACACCTGCAGGCTCCACCTCATCGGACTTCAGCGCCTGCACTGGTCAAACTGGCTGGGAATGCTCGCTGTCGATGTCGCCGCCCACCAATGCCTGCTTCGTCGGAAGTTGCGAGCTCCGCTACGGCCAGTCGCCTTGGGTCTACTCTTCCAGTAGGCCCACCCCCAACGGGTCCCGGTGGGTCTTGACGCCGCTGCCCAACGGGTACGGTCGAGAATGCGACAACGGCAAGAAGGGTGCGTGCTTCTCGAAGGGCAAGATCGGCTGCAGTGGGACTTGCATCCCGACGAGCAATGTTCAGCCGGCGCGCGAGAAGTGCGGCAACCTCGACGACGAGGACTGCGACGGCGTCTTGGACAATGGTTGCGGCGAAACGCGCCCCACGCCGGGCCCAGGAGGCGGACGCAATGGACCACCGCCGGGACCGAGCGACAACTTCAGCGGGTGTCTCGATCAGCAGGGCAGGCCGGTAGACATGGTGACCGGAGCGGTGACGGTGGGCCCACTGACGCTGGTGTCGGCCCGAACGCCTTTCGACATTCCCCTTCAGCTTCAGCTCTCCTACGACAGCCGGCTCGGGCCGGGGCCCTTCGGTGACGGGTTCCGCCTCAACCTCGAGCAGCGCGTCCAGGACATCAGCGTGCCGATGCTCGCCACGGACGGCGGTGTCGCGAGCAAGGCCCTGGTCGCCTACTTCGGCCCCAGCGGCGGCGAGGCCTTCTTCCCCAAGCCGACTGACGCGGCGTGGGACGAGAGCACGCCGCTAGGGTTTGGCGGCACCGTGGGCACCTTCGACCCTGCCCGAACCACGCGCTCCCTCGATGGTTTCAACCTCGCGTACTACGAGTCGATTGTGGAGTGGCAGCGAGAAAGCTGCTGGGGACTCGTGTGCGACCTCAAACCGGTCGTGCGGCCGCGCGTCGGCTTCGACGATGGCAGCCGCGCGCTCTTCGACGCGGACGGGAGACTCGCGTCCCTCGAGGACCGCTACGGCAACCGCACCGAGGTGCAGTGGGACACGACAGGCCCGTGGCCGATGCCCAAACAGGTCAAGGCCGACCGTCGGTCCGTAACGCTGACGCGAGCCGCGAACGGCTCGTCCATCGACATGGCTCTCCTCATCGACGGGCTGGCGACCCCGCGAGTGCGCCTCGTCTTTGACGCGACAGGCACTCGGCTGACGGACATCTGCGACCTGAAGCTCAGTCCCGGAGCCGGCGTGGGCCAAGGGTGCGCTCTACCCGGAGAGAACACGTGGACGGGCTGCGGCGACCTTCGGACACTGTGGCGTTTCCACTACGCCCAGACGGCCGATGGGCCCAAGTTGTCGACCATCCAGGACGAGAGCTGCGCGGTGGTGGAACAGCACGACTATGTCGACAAAGGCACGCTGGGCGTCGTGGCAAGCACCTCGAAGTCGGCGACCGAGAGTCTCAGCTTCGACTGGTCGGACGGAGGTGGGCAGTTCGTAACAACCACGAGCTACGTGAGGCCCGACAGTCCGCCAGCGGGAAGCCAGGAGGCGCCATCATTCGGCCCGGCCATGACGACAGTTTCGACGAGCTTCAACCGCGTGCAGTCGGCGCAGTCCTTTTGCGGAGGAGGCGGGCAGAGCGCGGTGCGTGTCTGGGAGGTGATCGGCGGCGTCCCTCAGGTGACGACAATCGAGTTGGAGGGCCTGCGCCGGATCAACACCATCGGCGGCGAAGGAGACCCCTTCAACTTCCACCTGACGACGACGGTGCGAGAGGACGACCGCTCTAGCGCTGCCGCTTCCGCGACGCCTTCACGCACGACGAGCTTCGTCTACGCCCACCCGTCCATACGCCGGCCAACCGGGGTGCACCGCCTCAACGCCGGCCTCGACGTCGCGGTCACCACTTGGGACTTCGACGACGACGATGTGTCCTTCCCGTGTCGGGACGGCGTGACGCCCTCGCCGCCGAGCCCCGCCCCCAACTCGGCGCCCACCGCATTCTTGTGCCGGGTGAGGCAGGAGTCCTACCTGCCGTACCGAGACGAGCGGTTGACTCGCTATCGGTACGACGCGCGCGGGCGGGTGCTGGAGGTTGACGGCCCGGGTGGGCCCGTGCGCTACGCCTACTACTCCGACAACGTCCAGGATGGTGCCTCCGCGGGCATGCTTCACACGGTGACACGACTCGGGCCCGTGGCGCTCGTCACCACCTACGCCGACTACACCGCGGATGGATTGGCCCAGCGCGTGGTGGGGCCCAACGGGAATGCGCAGAGTATCTCTGGCCCGGACGTCACGGTGTTCGAATTCGATTCGCGGGGCCGGGTGCAGAAGATCGTCGAGCCCGATGGTGCGACGACCTTCGTCGCGTGGCTGTCCGACCGGCGCCCGCTGCAGGTCATCAGATCGTTCCAGGGGGTCGTCAGCTACGAGTACGAATTGGGAAGTGGTGGCTTTGGGCGGTTGAAGGCCGAGAAGTGGCGCGTTTCGGTGTCCGGGCCGATTCTGCAACAGCGCACCTACACCTGGGACAAGGGCGGCAACCCAGTCCTCGTCGTCGACACGGACGCGACAGGAACGGCGACGCGCGTGCAGCAGAGGGACTTCGACTACGCGCACCGCATCATCCGTGAATTCGGGCTGCCGGCCACGGTGGCCAAGTCTTGGCAGTACGGGGACAGGTTCCTAGAGTCGGTGACCGACGAACTGGGACGACAAACCGTGTACGCCTTCGACGGCTTCGGGGGCCTGCGAAGCCGCACGGACCCTGGAGGCGTCACGTCGAGTTTCCTCTACGACTCGGGGGGCAACCTCGTGCAGACCGCCGACGGCAACGGCAATGAGACGGCCTACAGCTACGATGGCTTCGGCGCTGTCAGGACGGTGTCGACGCCAGACACCGGCACTACCGAGTACGCCTATGGGCCCGATGGTCAGATTGCCTTCATGGCTGATGCGCAGCACTTCGCTGAGGGGAGCTTCCTGCGCTTCGTTCGTGACAGCCAGGGCCGGCTGACGATGAAGCAGTTACTCACCGCCCCGAGCAGAAGCGTCTGCCACTTCGGGTGGAAGGACTGTGGTCAGCCCGCGGCCTCGAGGGTTGCTGGCTTGGAGCGTTACATCTGGGACACGGCAACCAACGGACTCGACCGCCTGGCTCGCGTCGAGGTGGAGGGAGGGCAGGCTACGGACTTCTCATACGACTCGGCAGGGCGGCGCGCTTCGGAGTCGCGGACGCCGTTCGGTTGGACGGGGCCGGCCCTGACGCTGGGCTACGAGTATTTCGTTGGCGGCGCGCTGTGGAAACTACGGTACCCCGCGTCGACGACGGTCGCGGGAACGGGCGCCGTCGTGCTGAGCCGTGACGCGCTGGAGAACGTCACGGGCGTGAGCTGGAATGGGAAGTCACTGGCGACGGGCGTGTTGCACTACCCCTTCGGTGGCCTGCGAGGGTTTACCCGGGGCAACGGCCTCGCGACTGGCATCTCCGAGGACACGCTGGGCCGGCGAGACGGCGTGGCGGGTGGGCCGGTGGCGATGTCCTACAGCCTGGGCCCGAGCGGTGACGTGGACGCCATCCAAGAGGGCGGCGATGTCTACCGGGCACGCAGCTACGGCTACACGACCGAGCGAGAGCTGAGCGACGTCACTCACCAAGATGCAAAGGCGCGCGTCGTGATGTCCGAGAGCTACACCTACGACAAGGCGGGGAACCGGCTCGAGCGGGTACGGAACGGACGGAAGGTCTTCACCTCTTTCTTCGACCGGAAGGCGGACGGGAAGACACCCGCCAACAACCTCCTCCGCGCGGTGGTGGACCCGTTCCTCGACGGCGGTTGCCCGGCGGCCGCCGGCTGGGATGGCGGGACGAGGGGCGGAGAGGACGAGGAGGACGAGCGTGAGGGCGAGGGCCACGGAGAACACGGAGACGGGAGCGGCGAAGGACACCACCATCGCCTCGACGCGGGAATCGCCGGCACGCCGTCCCCGGTGTGCGGCCGGAGTCCTGCGCAGCAACGGGCGATGCAGCGGGGCTGGGAGCGACTCGTGGAGCAAGCCGAGCACCTCGTCGAGGCGCTGCCATCGCTTCCGTCCTCCGCGATTCGGGCGAAGGCGCAGACGCTGTTGGATGCGACGAGGGGCTGGATGGCCGAGTGGGACGTCACGCCGCAAGCCCTCTTGCTGGTGGCGTCGTCGGTGCAGTCGAATGGGGTGGACGTGAGTGTTCTTCTGCAGCGGTTCCTCGAGAGACGTCTCGCCAACGGCAACGCGCTGTACGGAGAGGACTTGAACCTGCTGCGGCAGATGATGGAGTTATTGGAGCGGGTGGACGTCACCGCGGCCTCCGCGGCGGACCCGACATGGCGCTTCGAGTACGACGCCGCCGGCAATGCCACCGCCGAGTCCCTCGAAATGCCCATCGGCAACCGCGTCACCGGCCCGGCGTGGCTCCACGTGCTGTACTGCTACCGCTACGACGGCCAGCGCCACCTGACGCAGGTAGAATTCACCGGCTACGCGACGCCACTTGCGCCCGGAGCATCGGAGCCGAAGTGCGGCACGGGCACGTACCCGGTGATGGCGCGTTACCAGTACGACGAGGCGGCACGGCGGACCTACTCCTGGGTGGCGGGCGTCGAGCGCTGGGAGGTGCGAGGCGACGATGGTCTGCTCTTGGCTGAACTCGATGCCGCGGGCGCCGTCACCCGGGCCTACGTCTACCTGGACGGAGAGCCCCTCGCGCAGGTGGTGCTGAACGCCGGGGAAACGACGCGGCCCACGCCGGTGAAAGGCGCTCCGGTGGCCGGTTGCAGCTCGACGACGGCATCCAGTCCACTGGAGTGGGCCGGTCTCGGCCTCGCGGCCTGGGCGCTGGCGCTCCGGCGGCGGCGGGTGCGCGGGCCTTCTTCCCTGAGTGTTGCCGCTGCAGGCCTGGCGCTGCTGCTGTCGGGATGCGGCGGCGGCGACATCACCGTGGACGCAGGACCGCTGGGCGCTAATCCTACCGAAGCCCCCGGCGACGACCCCATCTACTACTACCACAATGACAGGATGGGCACGCCCGTGCGGATGACGGGCGAAGACGGCGGCACTGTGTGGCGCGCCGAGTACGCTCCCTTCGGAGGTCTCGAGTCCCTAGAGACGGACCCGGACGGCGACGGCGTCTCCGTGGAGAACAACCTTCGCCTCCCTGGCCAGTACGACGACGCGCTCGCGTCGCTACTCATGGCCGGCGGGCCCTATTACAACTGGCATCGCCAGTACTCGCCTGATTTGGGCCGCTACCTCTCTCCCGAGCCGCTGTTGCAGGGACCCGAGTACCCGATGGGGATGGCGTATTCCGGCCGAGGCGTCCCGACCTACGCGTACGCCGGCAACAACCCGATCTCAGAAATGGATCCAACCGGCCTTTGGACAATCTATTTGCAGTGTCCTGGGATGGGAGGATTGCACAAGTTCACCGACAACGACCCATACACCAGGATACCAAACTGCATGGACTGCATCGATGCACGACTTGACGCTGAGCTCACATGCGCAGAGCATCCGGCCAAGGCGCCCCCAAAAGGCACTTTCGAAGAATGGCAGGCCATACCTTCGAGTCCCCAATGCACATGCGCCTGGAACGCCGCCAATGTGGTTTGCGCACTTGCGAACTTCACGTCTAGGTGCGGAGAAACACCAGAATCGAAACCAAAGGAGAAGCCATCGAAGGAGCCTTCGGTGGTGGCCTGTCAATGAATACCGCAAGACACAAAGCCCTGGCCGTGCTGCTGGGCGGACTCTGTCTTCAGTCCTTTCGCGCGGAGAGCGGGGGGGGGCAACGCGAGGCAGGGAATCTCCCTCCATGCGAGGCATGTCCGAAAATCGTACACACATGGATGAAGACTGATGGCGGGGTCTCCAGTGAGTGTTTTGACGGGAAGTCGAATTTCGAGTGCATTGAGCGCGGACATTCGCGTGTTCGGAGACACCGCAAGTAGTTTCCCGGCCAGTACGTCGAGCGCGGCGGTCACGCCGCGTGAGCTGACTTGAGAAGGAAGGCGTCGAGGGTGCGGAGGAGCGCGTCTCGGTTGCGGCGAGGGAGCGCCTGGAGCTGAGCGAGGCGGCGGGCGAGCGTCTTGTTGTCGACGACGGGGACGGCGGGCGAGGCGGCGCGCTTCTTCTCAATGCCGCGGATGGCGTCGGCGGAGACGCCGAGGAGTAGCCGATCGGATCGGGATGTAGGCGTGGCCTGCGCCGCCCCGGTGGTCGCGCGGGAGTAACCGTCCGGCGAAGGGCGTCTGGCCGACCAAACTTGGACATGAGCAGTAGCGGGTGATGCACGTCCCCGGTCCCGACGAGTGGATGAGGTTGCTGAGTGTTGCGAAGCGCGCTTGCTGATGGAGCCGCGAGCGGCCTGATTGATGGGCATCATCGAGCGCGGTGGTCGACGACCACGCCGATGATGGGCGCGACGGTCAGATGTCGTTCGAGATCGGCGTTCGGGCTGGGTTGAGCGCGAGGTCGCGGTAGCGACCCAGCGCGGTCTCGAGTGCGTCGAGGTGTGTGACGACGGCGTCCGCCGCGCAGGCCTGCAGGCTGCGGGTGTCCAGGACTGAGCAGATGAAGTCGCCTTCCTGGAGCTCGGGGTTCGCGGCGATGAGCGCGGCGCGGGCCACCTTGAGGGCGTGCTCGAGGATGTCGACGCAGGCGAGCTCAGGGGACTCGTTGAGGGTGTCGGGGCTCACGTCTCGTCACCCGGCCGGGTGGCTTCGGCGTCGAGGACGCGGGCGACGACGTCGCGCTCGACGAGCTTCTTCTTCTTCCGCGCGGCCTCGCGAAGCGCCGCGGTCGCCAGCCTGTCGATGTCGCGCAGCGCCCCGGTGGCGGCCTCGTGCAGCATGGCGATGGAGTCGGAGGGGAAGACTTCGCGCTCGCACCCGGCGCGCTCGAGGCGTAGCCGCAGGTACTCGGTGGTGTCCTCGGGAGTCAGCTGAGAGATGTGCAGCCGTCGGCCGAGTCGCGAGAAGAGGCTGCGGTTTCTTCGGGCGGCGAGTCTGTCGTCCAGCTCGGGCAGTCCGACAAGGATGAGCGACAAGAGCGCCTTCGAGTCCCAGCTGTAGTTGAGCAAGATGTGCAGGTGGTCGAGGGTGTCTTGGTGCAGCAGGTGGGCCTCGTCGAGGAGGAAGACGGGGTGCACGCGCTCGCGACCGAGTTCTTCGACGTGTGCGGACACCGAGAAGAAGACCGAGGCCGCCGTGGCGTTGGGCGTGAGGCCCAGCGCCAGGCAGAGCTGCCGGTAGAAGTCGCGGCGGCCCAAGGTGGCGTTGTGGCAGTAGGTCAGCCGGAAGCCCGCCTGCGGCAGCCGGTGGCGCAGCGCCCGCAGCACGCACGTCTTCCCGACGCCGGGCTCACCGACGAGGACGACGCTGCTCCTCTCGGACACGGCCTCGACCAAGTCATCGACGAGCGCCGTCTTCGAAGCGGGCAGCCACAAGTCGGCGTCGGCGACTTCCTTCGTGAAGGGCGCCTGCTTGAGGCCGAAGTGACTGACGTAGGCGGGCATCATGACTCACCGTCCTTCGCGCCGCGGCGACCGAGGGCCTTGTCGAGCAGCGCCTGTGGGGGATTGAAGGCCGGGTGCACGGGCATGGCCTCGGCCGTGCGCTTGCGCCGTGGCCGGCGGGCATTCTTCACGGCGTCGACAGGCCGCACCTCGACGCGGCGAGTCTCGAATTCGACCCAAGGCGTCTCGTTGAGGTCGACGAGGCAGCGGCAGAGCATGACGAGGCGCCCGGCGAGGTGGGCGCCGTCCACCTCGTAGTCCTTGCCGCCGATGGACACCGTGCTGTCGCGGCGCACGCGCCGCCGGACGCGGGTGGTGAGCGCAGCCCTGAGGCCGCTCTCGTCGAGCGCGTCCACGCGGGGCGGCGCGGCGTCGAAGACGGACTTCGGCGCTCGGCCGTAGAGGCCGGCGTGCGGCGCCTGGTGGTAGTGGACGTCGAGGAAGGCGAGCAGCCGCACGTTGATGTCGTGCAGCGAGGTGAGGCCGCCGCTGAAGTCGAGCAGCCCCTCGCGCAGCGTGCGCCAGAAGCGCTCCATCTTCCCGCGAGCTGGCGCGTCGTACGGCCGGGCGTGGAGCAGCGAGACGCCGAGTCGGGCGCAGGCGGTGGCGAGCGTCTCGCCGCGGTAGGTGGCGCCGTTGTCGAGGTAGAGCGCGTCGGGCGGCCCGTGCCGGCGCAACGCGCGGACGAAGACGCCCAGCATGTCCACCTCGCGCTCGGTGTGATGCGCCTCGAGGGCCACCACGTACCGCGAGGCGTCGTCCATGAGGGCGTGGATGCGCAGAGGCCGCGTCTTCCCCTCGATGACGAGAGCCGGCCCGTGGCACACGTCGCCATGCCACAGCGCGCCCGGCCGCTCGGCCTGCCACCGCAGCCGCGTCTTCCCGCCGTCGCTGGCGCGCAGCGACAGCCTGTCGAGACCCTCATCGACGAAGAGGCGGCGCACCGTGGTGGCCGACACCGCGCCGCTGTCGAAGCGGCCCGCGGCGACCAGGGTCCGCAGGATGAGAGACGCCGAGGCCGAGGGGAATTCCCGGCGGATGTCGCAGAGGAGTTGTCGCTGCTCGGCGGTGAGCTCCTGCGCGCGGCCCTTGTCGCTGCGCGGCGCGGGCTTGAGGCCGTCGAGGTGCCTCGCCCGGAAGGCGTAGTACCAGCGCTCGAGGGTGGGCACCGAGTAGCTGCGCGTCGTCTTCGACTTCGGTGGCCGGAAGCGCTGCGTCGCGAGGCCGGCCAGCGCCGCGCGCAGCTCGCCGCGCTCGAGCTGCGCCTGCGTGATGGCGCCGAGGATGCCGTGGCGGAAGAGGGCCACGGCTTCGGCGTGTGACGTCGGGGTGAGGCTGTCCATGGGGCGTCCTTTCGGGTGGAGCCGCACCCTGGAGGACGGCCTCGTTTCTGAAGAGGGAGCTTCTCGGGTGGGCGAGGCCAAGCGCCCGACGACGTCGACGCCCGCGGCCAAAGCCCTCAGCCAGACAGCGCGCCCACGAAGGCGTCCGCCACGACATCGTCCGCGCCCGGCCTCACGGGGGCGCGCGCCGCGACTGTCGTCGCCGCGCGCGCGGCGACCTGCCGCGCCGTCCACGACGACGGCACCTCGCGCACGCCGAAGAGGCGCCCTTCACGCACCTCCCGGACCCATCTGCGCAGCGAGCACCAGCTCGCCGCCGCCGTCGCGCCCACCGTCGTCCACGGGCTGATGCGAGCGCGGACCTCGGACATCGCCATCGCCGACACGCTGAAGAGCGCGAGTGCCAGCGCGATGGCTGACGCCGAGAAGAGCCGCTTGGTCATCACGTCCCGCGGCCCGACGGTCGTCGTCGAGCCGCACCTCGTGCAGCAGTACCGCCGCACCCGCGTCAGCCGCAGCTCAGGCCGCCCATCCGCCGTCGCGGGACCGCGCACCTGGCGACTTCGAAGGCCGTGCCCGTGAAGCACCACGTTGCCACCCAGGGGCCTGCTCGCCGCACCGCACTGCGGGCAGCACGCCGGTCGGACTTCCTCGGCCGTCGGAAACTTCTCGGCCCAAGACTTGACGTCGAGCCCACTTCGGATGACTTCTCGGGTGCCTCGTGTCGCTTTCCTCAAGCACGTCCACGCGGGGCTCGATCCGGGGCGTGTTCGAGCACGCCCCGGATCACCTTCCTTCTCGCGCTGCGGCGTCGGTGGCGCTCATCGCCAGCCCCGTCCTCTGTGGGCAGCGGACCTCAACCAGCGTGCTCGGCAACAATCCGGCTCGCTGAGGGGCTCGCCGCGCCCTGCAATCACGCTGCCCGGCAACGAGCTGGATCGAAGATCCCGCTCACGCCGTCATGCAGCTCGCTCGGCAACACTGAGCGAGTTCGAAGACAGCGGCCTGACGCAGAAGGAGTTCGTCGCGCTACACGACGTGCCGCAGCACGTTCCAATATTGGCTCTACCGGAAGTCCAAGGCCGTCCGAACCGTGTCCGAGTCTCGGCAGAGGTTTTTGCCGGTGGTGGCGGTACCATCGCCCGCGCTGGAAGCGCGGGCCGAGAGCAGCAGCCACCTCATCGAACTCGAGCTGCCGACTGGCGTGAAGGTGCGCTTGCCGGTGGGCACGACGGCGCGCTTCCTCGGTGAGCTGCTCGGGAGCATCTGGTAGCCCGTGCTGCTCCTGCCCAGCGCCGTCCGCATCCTGCTCGCCGTCGAGCCGACCGACATGCGGAACAGCATCGACGGCCTCGCCGCGGTCGTGAAGGAGGACTTCCGCGAGGACGTCTTCGCCGGCCACCTCTTCGTCTTCCTCTCGCGCCGGCGCGATCGCGTGAAGATTCTCACCTGGGACAACGGCGGCTTCATCGTCTTCTACAAGCGCCTCGAGCAGGGCCGCTTCAGGCGCATCGATGTGTCCGACGATGCCCGCGTCGCCCACCTCGACGGCACCCAACTCGCAATGCTCCTCGACGGCATCGACGTGTCCCGCGTGCGCCGGCCGAAGAAGTGGAATCCGCCGCCGGGGGATCGACTTTCCCAGCAGAGTTTGATCTCTACTGCCCGGTGGCAGAGCGACGCGCGAGCCGGGAACACGACTGCGAGTGGCGCGAGAAGTACGCCGCGCTCTCGTCCGACGTCGAGACCCTGAAGCACCAGCTCGCGCTGCTCCAGCGGCAGGTGCACGGCCGCCGCTCGGAGAAGATGCCGCGCGTCGCCGATGAGCTTCGCGGCGAGAAGCCCACCGACAAGAACAAGGCGAAGCAGCGCCGCGCAGAGCGCGCAGAAGCCCGCTCGAAGAAGGTCCAGCACCAGACGACGGTGCACCCGGTGGTGCCGGACAAGCGCACCTGCCCGAGCTGCGGGAACGCGCAGCTTCACGCTGTCGGCGAGGGCAAAGAGTCGGTGGTCTACGAGTATGTCCCGGCGCGCTTCATCGCCCACCGCCACGTGCGCGAGACCCTGGCCTGTCGCTGCGGCGAGTACGTCGTCACGGCCGACGGCCCGACGAAGTGGGTCGAGAAGTGCCAGTACGCGCCGTCCTTCGTCGCGCACGTCATCACCGCGAAGTGCGCCGACTCGATTCCTGTGTACCGCCAGGAGAAGGAGCTGAAGCGAATCGGCGTCCCGGTCGCGCGCAGCACCATGACGGACCTCTTCCACCGCGCGGCGCTCATGCTCAATCCGCTCGTCGAGCGCATCGTTGAGCTCATCCGCCAGGCCGCCGTGGTGCACGGCGACGAGACGCCGAAGAAGATGTTCGCGCCGGGGAAGTGCAAGACCGGCTACGTTTGGGTCTTCACCACGCGCGGCCCGAAGCCGCTGGTGCTCTACCGCTTCGCGCTCAGCCGCAGCGGCAAGACGCCCGAGGCCGTTCTCGGTGGCACCAAGGGCAAGCTCGTCGTCGATGCGTACACTGGCTACAACGCGGTCACTGGCGTCGACGGACGCGAGCGCAGCGGCTGCTACGCCCACGTGCGACGCGGCTTCTTCGATGCTCAGGCCACGGCGCCCGTAGAAGCGCGCGAGGCGATGGACCTCATCCTCGGCTTGTACCGAATTGAGCGTGACGCCGAGGCGGCCGGCATCCTCGGAACTGCCGAACACCTCGCGATGCGCAAGAAGCTCAGCGCTCCGCAGCGCCGCGCTTTCGGCCGCTGGCTGCGCGCTCAGAAGCCGAGGCACGCGCCGAAGTCACCGATGGGCGCGGCCATCCGCTACGCGCTCAATCAATGGACGGCGCTCGGGCGCTTCCTCGACGACGCGGACGTGCCTCTCGACAACAACGTCGCGGAAGGCGCGCTGCGTCGCGTCGCCACGGGCAGGAAGAACTTCCTCTTCGTCGGGAACGAAGCTGCCGGCCGGAACCTCGCTGGCCTGTACTCGCTCGTCGCGACTTGTGAGGCGAACGGGGTGAACCCCGTCGAGTACCTCGGCGATGTGCTCGGTCGGATGAACGATCACCCGCACTCGCGGATCGATGAACTGCTGCCGCACAACTGGCGCGGCCCGCCGGAGTGCGCGGCGATCGAGTCCAGGGCGAGCTGAGGGGTCAAGACGAGCGGGCGTCGGGTGCCGCGCGCTCGGTCACGTCCATGGCCGGACGGTTACGCGCGGGAGGCGCAGGCGCTCATCAAACTGCGACCGGCGACGGCAGTGGCTGGCAGCGATGGGGCAGCAACTCGTCGAGGTTCAGTGATCAGGTGCCAGAAACTTCGTGCCGATCCGGCTGCGCCGCTACAAGGCGCGACCCTTGACCGCCTCCAACAGCGAGGAAGGCGTCGATGGGCCGGAGGGAGATAGAGCCCTGCCCTTGCTCACCATGGCGGATTCGTGGAACCTCCTGGCGTGAGATGGAGAGGAAACTTCTTGTGGCGCTTCTCCTGTGCGCGGTTGGCACGGCGCACTGCCAGTGCTTCCACCCGGTCGCGCCCCAGGAGGCATGCGACGGGCGCGACGACGATGGAGACGGTGTTGCCGACAACGGCCCGGATGGGGGTCCGTTGATGCAGGCGTGTCCGCTGACCCGAGGCGTCTGCTCCGGTGCGGTCAGCCGCTGCGTCGCGGGCCAGTGGACGCGCTGCGAATACGGGTCCGAGTATCAAAGAACCGAGACCCGGTGCGACGGCCTGGATAACGACTGCGACGGAGTGATCGATCAATCGTGGACTCGGGAGTTGATGAGCTCCGATGCCGGCATCGAGCCGCAGTTCACTCCCGTGCGGAAGGTCGAAGCAGACTTCATTGGAATCCAGTTCGTCATGCGCGACGGCGGATTCGGCATCCTTGTCCCGAACGGCTTCATCTCCGTCACCGATGAACTGTCGACGGTCGAATTCATTCAGTACCCGAGCGCGTACAACCAGCAAAGCGTGCTCCTGCCGAGAGGGGAGGGGTGGGTGCACGTCAGTCGCTCCGTCGACTTCGGCTCGAGTCTGACTCGGCTCCGGGTGCACAGGCTCCAACCCGACTTCAGGCCGCTCTTCGACGCCGATGGCGGGTGGTCTCTGGAGGCCGAGCTCTTGGTCCCCCATTCAATGGCGCCGATTGACGCATACTGTTCCTTCGCGGCGATCACGATCGACGGTGGGGTCGAGTGGGCAGCCGTTCTTGGAGATGCAGCGCCACTGCTGATAGCCGGGCTCGTCGACGGAGGAATCTCCACGGCTGCCTTCGACGCCGGTTATCAAGCCTATGGCGACTTCTGTGGCTCCCGCAGTCTCCCGATGGCCGGAGCGCTTCTCCTGGGGACAGGAGGTTGGACGGCCAGTGGCCCGGTCACGAACTTCTACCGCGTCGAGCCGCCGACGCTCGAGCCCGTGCTTCTTTCGAGCGTTGCTCATGTCGGCTGCTGGCCAGGGGTCGCCGAGCCATTGCTGTACGCGTGCGACGGAGCCTGGCCCGGGCGGCCTGGCATCTCCTGGTTCTCCTTGGACGGTGGAGTCGCTTTGGCTGACACGCACGCGTGGCTCATGCGTGCCAAGGGCTCGAGCGGTCCGATTGTCGGTTTCGTCCTTCCCGACGCGGGAGCCACGGTGTCTCCCTACACGTACCCAGTGGACATCGCGATCCTTCGCGATGGCGGCCTGATTCCGTACGTCCGTCTTGGCAACGAAACCCACCACCTCACGGCGTCACTCGGACAGCTGGGGCCGAGACTTCAGGTGGCCACGTGGGCTGAGGGTTGGCCCGCGGGCATGGATCCAGCGCAGTGGTTCGGCCACGCTCCCCAGGTTCCGGTTGATCGCTACCTCGCCAAGTTCGTCTGTGCGCCGGACGAGTGACTGGAGGGCTTGGCGCCCGCCGGGAAACAGGCGGCGCGACGGCCGACTTCTGGGCTATGTGCTCGCGCTCCTCGTGAGCACCGAAGCGCCACCCCGAACGTCGACTGAGCTCGCCGCGCTGTGGAAGCTCGCCTTGCCGCTCGCGCTGGCCCAGGCTGGCCAGTCGCTGATGGGGCTCATCGACACGGCCTTCATGGGGCGGCTGTCGGCGGTGGAGCAGGGCGCGGCGGGGCTGGGCAACTCCCTCACCTTCACCTTCCTCTACCTGGGCATGGGCGTGATGATGTCGCTCGACCCGCTCGTGTCGCAGGCGGTCGGCGCCGGAGATCAGGCCAAGGCCCGCGGCTACTACTGGCAGGGCGTATGGCTGGCGCTGTTCGCGTCGGTGGGCATCGCTCTGGTGCTGCTCTTCGTGCCGGCGGCCTTGCGGGCCGCGGGGGTGCAGCCGGACATCGTCCCCGGGGCGTGGGAGTACATCCTCTGGCGGCTGCCGGGCCTGCCCGCGACGCTGCTCTTCGTCGGCGCGCGCTCGTACCTCCAGGGCATCGGGCGCCCCGGCGTGCTCTTCGTGGCGATGGTCATCGTCAACGTCGTCCACGTGGAGCTCGACTTCATCCTCATCTTCGGCGCGGGACCCATTCCCCCGCTGGGCATCGCCGGCGCGGCGCTCGCCACCACCCTCTCGGTGTGGCTGCAGTTCTGGCTGCTCACCCGGGAGCTGGGGCCCTCGCCCGAGGGCGTTCAGCGCCGGCCCGATCGCGAGGCCCTGCGCTTCGCGGCCACGGTGGGCGCGCCCATCGGCCTCCACTTCCTGGTCGAGTCCGGCATCTTCTCGCTGGCGGGTGTCTTGGCGGCGCGGCTCTCCGGGCCGGCGGTGGCGGCGCACCAGATCGCGCTCAACTGGGCGAGCCTCACCTTCTGCGTGGCGGCGGGCATCGGCAGCGCGGCCACGGTGCGCGTCGGCTGGGGCATCGGCGCGCGGGACACGCCGGCGGCGCGGCGCGCGGGGCTCCTCGCGTTCTGGAGCGGTGGGCTCTTCATGACCGCCTCGGCGCTGATGTTCCTCTTGGTGCCGGAGCCCCTGGCGCGCCTCATGACCGACAAGCCGGAGGTCATCGCCACCGTGACCTCGCTCTTCACCGTCACCGCGTTCTTCCAGATCTTCGACGGCGTGCAGGTCGTCGGCGCGGGGGCCTTGCGCGGCGCGGGCGACACCCGCTTCCCCTTCCTCGCCAACCTGCTCGGGCACTGGGCCATCGGGCTGCCGGTGGCGTGGTACCTCGGGGTGAGAGGGTCGCTCGGCGTGGTCGGCCTGTGGTGGGGCCTGTGCGTGGGGCTGATGGCGGTCGGCGTGGCCGTGCTGGTGCGCTTCGTGCGGCTCACCTCGAAGGAGGTGCGCGCGCTGGAGCGCCACGGCCCCGGCGCGCCGCCGTCTACAGCAGGCGCTTGATGGCGGCGTGCTGCAGCCCCTTGGGGAGCTGCGCCACCGAGTGCACCACCGAGGCGAGCTGCCAGGGGAAGGCGTAGCGCTTCTCGCGCCTCACGATGGCCTGGCCCATCAGCTCCACCGCGGGCTCGGTCTCCATGATCATCGGCATGCGCCGCTTGTTCTTCGCGGTCATCTCGCTCTTCACGAAGCCGGGGTGCAGGCAGGTGACGTCGAGGCCCACCGGCTCCACGTCGAGGCGAATGCTGTCGAGCCACATGGCGAGGAAGGCCTTCGAGGCGCAGTAGGTGGCCGAGGCCTTGAGCGGCAACAGCCCCGCCAGGGACGACACGCCGACCAGGTGCCCCTTCTTGCGCTCGTTCATGCCCGGCAGCACCGCGCAGAGCGTGGCCAGCGCGCCGAGCACGTTCACCTCCGCCATGTGGCGCTCGCTCTCCCACACGATGTGCTTGCCCGAGCTGGAGCCGCCCACGCCGGCGTTGGCGATGACGAGATCGAAGCCGCCCGACTCCTGGTCCAGGGCCGTGATGCGCTCGTGCGCCGCGTCGGCCTTCGCCACGTCGAGCTGCACCGGCACGACGTTGGGGCCGAGCTCCTTCGCCAGGGCCTCGAGGCGATCGAGCCGGCGCGCCGCGGCGTAGACCTTCACGCCCTTCTTCGCGAACCACGTCGCCAGCCCCAGGCCCAAGCCGCTGGAGGCGCCGGTGATGAGGGCGTTCTGGTAGGGCGCGGTCATGGCGCGTCGGTGTTGCCGCAGGCCACGTAGAGCGAGAAGTCGCGCACGTCGTGGGCGTTGATGGCGTAGGGCCCCTTGCGGAGCTCGTCGAAGCTCAGCTCGATGTCGGTGCTCGAGGTGGCCTTGCGCGGGTTCTTCGGGTCGGGCGTGACCGAGGTGAGACCGAACTTCACCGGGCCGATCTCTCCGCAGTGGTTCGTGTGCACGTGCATGAGCTGCGGGCGCGGGTCGTCGGAGGCCTTGAGCGACACCTCGATGCGCGTCTTGGTCTTGGACAGCTCGGTGAGCACGGCGGTGCCGCTCTGCCCGGAGTTGTTCTCGGGGTTCATCACGACGGTGTAGGTGCGGGGCCCGCAGGCGGCGGCGAGCGCGCACGCAGCCAGCACGGCGACGAGGCGGAGGTGCATGGGCGGAACGTCTACCCCACGCGGCGGCGCTCAGTCACCTGAAGCCCTGCGCCGGCCGCTCACGCGAACACGCCGCGCCAATACGGCGCGAGAGCCTTTCGGGTGGCCGCCACGCTCGCCTTCGCCACGGGCGAGGCGCCCTCGGGGAAGACGTCCCTGCGTTGCCCGGCGAGGATCTCCACGCAGGCGTGCACCGACCGGGCGAGTGCGTCCAGGTCGTAGCCGCCCTCGAGCACGAGCACCACGCGCTGGTGGCCGAGCCCGGCGGCGGTGTCCATCAAGGACGAGGTCATCGCGGCGTAGGCGCGCTCGGTGAGGGCCATGCCGCCGAGCGGATCGTCGCGGTGCGCGTCGTAGCCCGCGGACACGAGTACCAGGTCCGGCCGGAAGGCGCGCGCGAGCGGCAGGAAGAGCTCGTGGAACACCGCCCCGTAGTCCGCGTCGGTCTGCCCTCCCGGGAGCGCGCAGTTGACGGTGAAGCCCTTCCCCTCGCCCTCGCCCACCTCGGTCGGCGCGCCGGTCCCCGGGTAGAAGGGGAACTGGTGCACGGAGGTGTAGAGCACGTCCTTCCTCGCGGCGAAGCGCTCCTGGCTGCCGTTGCCGTGGTGCACGTCCCAGTCGACGATCATCACCCGCTCGGCGCCGAGCGAGCGGCCCACGCCGGCGGCGACGGCGACGTTGTTGAAGAGGCAGAAGCCCATCGCGCGGTCGGACTCGGCGTGGTGCCCCGGCGGCCGCACCAGGCAGAACGCGTTCTGGGCGGCGCCGCTCATCACGTCGCGCACCGCCTGCGCTGCCGCGCCCGCCGCCAGCACCGCCGCGTCGACGCTCCCCGGGCTGGTGGCGGTGTCGGGATCGAGCCGGGCGCGCTTGCCGGCGAGGCCGAGCACCCGCTCGACGTAGGCCTCGTCGTGGGCGAACAAGAGCTCGCTGCGCGTGGCGCGGGGGGGCGCGATCCACTCCACGCCGGGCACGGGCTCTTGGCGCAGCAGCGCGGTGATGGCCTCCAGCCGCGCCGGCGACTCCGGGTGTCCCTCGCCCTGGTCGTGCTCGAGGAAAGACGGATCGGAGTAGAGCCGCGTCGCCATGGGGCACCTCCTAACGTGCGCGCGTACCGGACGCTGCGTTGCCGGAGGCCACGCTCAGCTCCCGCTCAGCGTGAACGGAGTCACTCGCAGCAGCTCACCGCCCGCGGCGTCTGGCAGCCGCCGTTGCCGGTGGCGACCCAGGTCGAGACCACCGCGCCGAGGGGGTTGATCTGCGTGCCGCGCGCGTTGCTGCCGCCGTAGGTCGCGCCGCCGGTCTCCACGGTCCAGTCCACGCAGTCGTAGACCTGAGCGCCGAAGGCGTGCCAGTAGCGGCTGGTGCCGGCGTTGCTGTCGCCCTCGTCGACCCAGGCGCCGCCCGCCGGTACGGGCACGGGGCTGTTCGCCTGGTCCCACTCCCAGTCGGTGCAGAAGTGGCTGCCGGCGTACGAGGTCTGGCAGATGGCGTTGGCGCCCGCGCGGCCGCCGAGGTTGCCGGTGTGCGCGCTGGTGAAGCCGCGGAAGCGCACGGTGGTGCCGCCGAAGCAGCAGGTGAGCGGGCGCACCGTCTGGCAGCCGCCGTTGCCGGTGGTCACCCAGGTCGAGACCATCGCGCCCAGGGTGTTCACCATGGTGCCGCGCACGTTGCTGCCGCCCCAGAGGGCGTTGCCGGTGTCCGCCGTCCAGTCGATGCAGTCGTAGACCTGCGCGCCGAAGGCGTGGAAGTAGCGGCTGCGGGGATCGGAGTTGCCCTGGTCCAGCCAGGCGCCGCTCGCCGGCACCGGCCCGGGGAAGTTCGCCTGGTCGTACTCCCAGTCGACGCAGAAGTGGCTGCCGGCGAAGGCGGCGTCGCAGAGCTGATTCGCGCCGGAGCGGCCGCCGAGGTTCCCGGTGTAGGTGCCGGGCGTGAAGCCGGCGAAGGTGATGGTGAGCGGGTAGCCGCCGTCGCGCGCGCCGCCGGAGAGGCCTCCGCCACCGGCCGGGCCCGGCGCGCCGTTGCAGGCGTAGCCGGTCGCGGCGCCCACCGAGAGCTGCGAGCCGCCGTAGGGACAGTGCGCGTCGCCGACGGAGAGCGGCGTCACCACCACCGAGGCGCCGGCGGCTCCGTTCGTCCCGTTGGCGCCGGCGGGCCCCGGCGCGCCGGTGGGGCCGGCCGGGCCGGTCG
>JBBIOE010000096.1:0-26006 GCA_037443525.1 Archangiaceae bacterium
CGCGATGGGGTTGGCCATGCCGCGCGTCTAGCACACCAAGGGTCAGGGGCCGCGGGAGAGGTCGATCTTGAGCGCCTCGGAGGCGAAGCGGCCGATGCGGGCGACGAGCTTCTCCATGGCGGGGCGAACGCTGGTGCCGGCGAGGTTGGCGGCGTCCTCGACCTTCTGCTTGCAGGAGAGATCGGTGCAGACGTGTACCCCGACGCGCTTGTGGGCGTTGACGGTGGCGGTGAGCATGCCGACCTGGGTGCCGGAGGCGCTCATGTGGCACCAGTCGCACATCGCCGGGACGGAGGGACCTGCGCCCCCGTTGGTGTCGAAGGCAATGCCGGTGGGCGTACCGTTGGGAATGGCGAAGACGAGGTACACGCGTCCGCCGGCGGGGTGCATCCAGGCGACGTAGTCGCGGACGATGAGGGGGAACTTCAGGTCCGCGGAGAGCTCGACCACCTTGCGATCCTTGGGGCGGAAGGTGGCGAGGACGGCGGCTTCGGAGTCGAGCTTGAACATGCGCTCGCCATTCTCTCAGAAGTCCTCGAGTCTGAATGGCCCTGTCCCATCGGCCCTTGCCCCCACCCTGCCCCTCCCTACGTTCTGGACGAAGGCAGAGGTGCGTCATGAACTCCATTGCCCGGAGAGGTGCGGTGAGCGCGCTGGCCTCGCGCTGGTGGTTGGTGATGGTTCGAGGCGTGGCGGCGGTGCTGTTCGGCGTCCTCGCGGTGGCGCTGCCTGGGGCGAGTCTCCTCTCCCTGGTGGCGATCTTCGGCGTGTACAGCGCCGTCGATGGCCTGTTCGCGATGATGTTGGCCGCACGGAGAGGTCGCGCCGGATCGAGCTGGGGCTGGATGTTCTACGAGGGCCTGGTGGGCGTGGCCGCTGGAGCGCTCGCGTTGGCCTGGCCCGGCGTCCCGGCCACGGCCTTCGTGTTGACGCTCGGCTCCTGGGCCGGCCTGACCGGCATCGCCAAGCTCGCCGCGGCGACGGACCTGCGTCGTGAGATCACCGACGAATGGCGGCTCGCGGCGAGCGGCTTCGTCTCGCTTGCCCTCGGCGTGGTGCTGGTCATGTACCCCAGCGCGTCGGCGGTGGCGGTGCTCTGGTCGGTGGGCGCGTTCGCGATCGCCTTCGGCCTCCTGTTGGTCGCCCTCGGGTTCCGCCTCCACCGCTGGCACCGCATTGGTGAGTGGCCGGTGCCGGGGAGCGGCGCGCCCTCCGGCGTCTGAGCGACGGTCACCAGTAGGCCGGAGGCGGTGCGGCGGGAGGCGGCGCCGGCTGGCTGGGCGGGGGCGGAGCGGAAGGCGCCGGCTGAACGACGACGGTGGTGGAGGGCGGCGGGTAGTAGACGGGGTGTGTCGCCGCCGTGGCGTAGACGGCGCGACGGGTAGTTCTGCGCGCCACGCCGGCGACGCTGACCGGGGTGAGCGGCCGGCCCACGATGCCCTGCGCCTCGGTGACGAGGGGCTGCGGAGCGGGCAGCGCGCCCAAGGAGAGCGCCGAGCCCGCCATCACGCACACGAACATCAGCTTGCGAGTCATGAGAGGTCTCCGATCATGGCTTGACGGGTCGGTCAGCCGGCGGCGCGAGCTCGACGCGCTTCGCGTTCGCCGGTGGAGTCAGCGAGAAGGTGTCGGGCGCCAGCGGCGGAGCGATCTGCCAGTTGGACAGCTCGAGGGTGAACTCGGGGTGTCCCGGCAAGTCCTTGGTGGTGATGACGTACCGCAGCGGGGTCGGCCGATCTCCGGCCGCGATCCACACCTGCCAGTCGACGTCCTTCTCCGTCATCGCCAGGTGGTGGGCCATCACCTCGCCGACGGGCTCGAGGCCGATGTAGCGGCCGACGAGGACGCCGTCGATGAGCTCCTTGTACGGGTCGCTGAACAGGAAGTCCGCGCCCGGCGCGTCGATCTGCAGGCGCGCCCGGAGCTCGTCGAGCGCGGCGTCGAGCGACGGCGGCACGGTGATGGTCGCGAAGAGGTTCTTGTCTTGATTGAAGACCGTCACGTGCTTCCCATCGGACCGGAGCGACGCGTGGCCGTTCGGACCGAACCGGTCGGCGCGCAGGCGGTTGGGACGTTGAACGGTGAGGCTCGTCTGCGACAGCTCCTGAAGCTTCTGACCTTCGGTGGTGACCTTCTCGTCGACGACCCTGGCGTCGACCCGAAAGCTCTGCAGCCCCGCGAGGTAGGTGCTCATCTTGCGGAGCGCGTCGTCGGCCCTGGGGTCGATGACCCCCTCCTCCTCCGCCGGGGTCGGGGCTGGCGCAGGACGGGCTTTCGGCTGAGGCGCCGGCGCAGCCAGCGCGCCGATCGCCGCCAGCGTCACGATCCACAGGAGGTTCTTTCGTCGCATGGAACTCTCCTGCTGCAGGAAGCGATCCCGACACTCTCTAATGAGTCGAAGTGCCCCCCCGGCGGGGTAGCTCCTCTCGAAGGTTGGACCTTGTCTCGGGCCAGCGGTAAGAGCGCCCGCGGTACGCGAGAACACCCACCTCGGAAGGAGCACCCGATGAGCAAGGCCGTTGACGCATTCATGGCGGATTTGGTCGCGAAGAACCCGTCTGAGCCGCAGTTCCACCAGGCCGCGCGCGAGGTCGTCGAGTCGGTCATGCCGATCGTCGACGCGACGCCGGCCTACCGCCAGGCGAAGCTCCTCGAGCGCATGACCGAGCCCGAGCGCGTGCTGATGTTCCGCGTGCCGTGGGTCGACGACAAGGGCGTGGTGCAGGTGAACCGCGGCTACCGCGTGCAGTTCAACAGCGCCATCGGCCCCTACAAGGGCGGCCTGCGCTTCCACAGCAGCGTGACGCTGGGCGTGCTCAAGTTCCTGGGCTTCGAGCAGACCTACAAGAACGCGCTCACCGGCCTGCCGATGGGCGGCGGCAAGGGCGGCAGCGACTTCGACGCGCGCGGCAAGAGCGACTACGAGGTGATGCGCTTCTGCCAGGCGTTCATGACCGAGCTCTACCGGCACATCGGCCCCGACACCGACGTGCCCGCCGGCGACCTGGGCGTGGGCGGCCGTGAGATCGGCTACCTGTTCGGCATGTACAAGAAGCTCTCCAACGAGTTCACCGGCGTGCTGACCGGCAAGGGCCTGGAGTGGGGCGGCTCGCTCATCCGCACCGAGGCGACCGGCTACGGCGTGACCTACTTCGCCCAGGAGATGCTGGCCACGCGCGGCGACAGCTTCAAGGGCAAGACCTGCATCATCTCGGGCGCCGGCAACGTCGGCCTCCACACCATCGAGAAGGTCAACGAGCTCGGCGGCAAGGTCGTGGCGATGACCGACTACGACGGCACCGTGGTCGACATGGACGGCATCAACCCCGAGAAGCTCGCCTTCACCAAGCAGCTCGTCTTCGGCAAGCGCGGCTCGCTCAAGGAGTACGTCACCAAGTACCCCAAGGCCCAGTTCCTCGAGAAGCAGAAGCCCTGGGGCGTGAAGTGCGACGTGGCCTTCCCGACCGCCTGCGAGAACGAGCTCTCCGGCGAAGACGCGAAGACCCTCCTCAAGAACGGCTGCATGTGCGTGGCCGAGGGCGCCAACATGCCCAGCACGCCCGAGGCGGTGGAGGCGTTCCTCCAGGCGAAGATCCTCTTTTCCCCGGGCAAGGCGTCGAACGCGGGCGGCGTCGCGACGTCGGGCCTGGAGATGGCCCAGAACGCGATGCACCTGAGCTGGTCCGCCGAGGAGGTCGATCAGCGGCTCCACGGGATCATGAAGTCGATCCACAAGTCCTGCGTCGAGCACGGCAAGGAAGGCTCGACCATCAACTACGTCAAGGGCGCGAACGTGGCGGGCTTCATCAAGATCGCCAACGCGATGATCGCCCAGGGCGTGGCCTGGTAAGGCCGTCGACCCTCCGTTCACCCTGAGCTCGTCGAAGGGTGCCGAGCTCGATTCTTCGCAGACTCTCGGCCGCGCCGGTGGTGACATCGGCGCGGCCGTTTCACTCTTGGACCCGAGCCCATGACGAACACGCCCGCGCCGGAGGGTCAGCCGCTCGACCCCTGGTACTCGACCTTCCACGACCTGATGCCCAACCGGGTGGTGGAGATCCTCCTCGTCAGCTCGCCCTACGACGCCTACACGCTGGAGGAAGACGGGCGCCTCACCGAGCGCATCTTCACCGAGTACAGCGAGCTGAACCTCTCGTCGGCGCCGCGCATCACCCACGTGTCCACCGGCGCGGGGGCGATGGAGCTTCTCGCGCATCGCCGCTTCGACCTGGTCATCACCATGGCGCGCATCGTCGACACCGACGTGAGCGCGTTCAGCCGGAAGGTGAAGGCGGTCTACCCGAAGATGCCGGTGGTCTTGCTCATCTTGAGCGAGAGCGACCTCGGGCTGTTTCCGGGCGGCGTGGACACGGTGGGCATCGACCACGTGTTCTGGTGGACGGGCGACGCGCGCATCCTGCTCGCCATCGTCAAGCTGGTGGAGGACTCGCTCAACGCTCCCGACGACACGCAGAAGGCGGACGTGCGGGTGATCATCGTCGTCGAGGACTCCGTCCGGCACTACTCGTCGTTCCTCTCCCTGCTCTACGCGGAGCTGATGAAGCAGTCGAACTCGCTCGTGTACGAGGGGGTGAACGAGCTCCACCGGCTGATGCGCATGCGGGCGCGCCCGAAGCTCTTGCTCGCGACGAACTACGAGCAGGCGATGGCGTTGTTCCAGCGCTACGAGGAGTACGTCGTCGCGGTGATCAGCGACGTGCGCTTCCCCCGCGCGCGGGGCGGCGAGGAAGACCCCCAGGCGGGCTTCAAGCTCATCGAGGCCATCCAGCCGCGCCAGCCGGAGTTGGTGGTGTTCCTGCAGTCGGCGGAGCCGGCGAACGCGGTGAGGGCGCTCGAGCTGGGGGTGGCCTACGCCGACAAGCGCTCGCCCGATCTGCTCAAGCAGATTGGGACGTTCGTGACGGAGAGCCTGGGCTTCGGCGACTTCATCTTCCGCCTGCCCGATCGCACCGAGGTGGCGCGGGCGCGAGACCTGTTCCAGCTCGAGGCGGTGCTGCGCACGGTGCCCGACGCCTCGCTCGAGTACCACGCGACGCGCAACCACTTCTCGGTGTGGCTGATGGCGCGGTCGATGTTCGAGCTCGCCCGAAGGCTCCGCCCGCGGAGGATGTCGGAGTTCGGAGGGACGGCGAACCTGCGGGCGTACCTCCTGCGGGTGCTGGAGGAGTCGCGCCGGCAGCAGCAGGAGGGAGTGATCACCGACTTCTCCTCGCGGTCGGGGCCGGGGGCGCACTTCGTGCGGTTGGGCAAGGGCTCGCTCGGCGGCAAGGCCCGGGGCCTGGGGTTCGTGAGCTCGATCATCGCGCGCAATGGGCTCCGGCATCGCTTCGAGGGGATGCAGGTGCGCATCCCGCGGTCGGTGGTGATTCCCACCGACGAGTTCGACAAGTTCATGGAGTCGAACCAGATCCTCGCCGGGGGCCTGGCGAACACCGACGCGAAGACGGTGCTGGGGCGGTGCCTGTCGGGCCAGCTCTCCGACGCGCTGCGCCTCAGAGATCTGCCCCAGGCGATCGCGGGGATGAAGGGGCCGTTGGCGGTGCGGTCGTCGAGCCTCTTGGAGGACTCACAACTGCAGGCCTTCGCGGGCATCTACGCGACGTACATGCTGCCGAACAACCACCCCGATCCGGAGGTGCGATTCCGGGAGCTGTGTCAGGCGATCAAGGCGGTCTATGCGTCGACGTACTCGGACGACGCGCGGGCGTACATCGCGGGGACGCCGTACTCGATCGAGGAAGAGAAGATGGCGGTGCTGATCCAGGAGATCGTGGGCCGGCCGCACGGGGAGCGGTTCTACCCGCACGCCTCGGGGGTGGCGGTCTCGTACAACTACTACCCGATGGGGGCGCAGAAGGCGGAGGACGGGCTGGCGATGGTGGCCCTGGGCATGGGGCAGACGATCGTGCAGGGGGGGATGACGGTGCAGTTCTCGCCGAGCTCGCCGGGGCTGTTGCCGCAGTTCGGCTCCGCGCGGGACTACCTGCAGTTCTCGCAGTCGAAGTTCTACGCGCTCGACCTGTCGAAGGACCGGGTGAACTTCCTGGAGGCTGACGACGACATCTCGCTGCGCCAGTACGACCTGGACGCGGCGGAGGAAGACGGGACGCTGGCGCTGACGGGGAGCGTGTACAGCCGCGACGACGACCTCATTCGGGACAACCTGAAGCTGCCGGGGACGCGGCTGGTGACGTTCCACAACGTGCTCAAGTACGAGGCGCTGCCGCTGGCGCCGGCGCTGGCGGAGCTGCTCAAGCAGTTCACCGTGGGGCTGGGCGGCGCGGTGGAGATGGAGTTCGCGCTCGACGGCGGGGACTGGGGCAACCTCTCGCTGCCCGGGGAGCCGGTGCCGCCCTCGCTCTACGTGCTGCAGGTGCGGCCGCAGGCGACGCAGCGCATGGACTCGAACGTGGAGACCGAGGGGTGGCCGGAGGAGGAGACGCTCTGCCGGACGGACCGGTCGCTGGGGCACGGGGTGGTGGATGGAATCCGGGACATCGTCTTCGTGCGGCGGGAGGACCTGGCGGCCAACGAGACGCCGGCGGTGGCGCAGCAGGTGGGGATCGTGAATGCGAGGCTGGTCGCCGAGAAGCGGCCGTACCTGTTGGTGGGCCCGGGAAGGTGGGGCTCGTCGGACTCGCGGCTGGGAATTCCGGTGAAATGGGCGCAGATCGCCGGGGCAAAGGTGATCGTGGAGACGAACTTCACCGACAGAGAGGTGGAGCCGTCGCAGGGGACGCACTTCTTCCACAACGTGACGAGCTTCCGGATCGGGTACCTGACCCTGTCGCACGTGGATCGGCAGGGCACGGCGGAGCGGCGGAGCCTGGATGTGGGGTGGTTGGATCAGCAGCCGGTGTTCTTCTCGACGCCGGAGGTCAGACACATTCGGTTGGAGGACCCGATTCGGGTGAGGCTCGATGGAAGGAAGAGCACGGCGGTGATTCTGAAGCCGGCCCCGAGCGTGGAGGACGAGGTGCTGCGAAACGATTGGGAGTGAGGGTCCCCCGTTCACCGCGAGCGCAGCGACGACCGCCCCGAAGCGCGAATCAGCTCATCCCTCCAGGCCCGGAAGCCGGAACCCCGGGTAGCAGAACGCTCCGGCGATGGCGTCGCAGTCCCGCTCGGTGACGCCGACGCGGCGGGCGACGCCGTACCACCCGTCCCGCACCTTGGCTTCGACCTCGTCGATGATCGCCTGAGCTTGCTCGGTGCTGAGCAAGAAGCGCGGCGCCTGGGACAAAAGGTTCCGCGCGTTCGCCCAGCGGCCCGCGTCGCCGACGACCATCGCGAGGTCGCGCCGCTCGAGGCTGACGTGCGGCGTCGGGGTCAGGTCGTACGCGGGCGAGAGCTCCCAGTCGCGCTCCATCGCCACCAGCGCGTGGTTTCGCGGGTGGTCGTCGGTGTTCGAGATGAGGGCGTTGAAGCACGCGCGCCTGAACAGCTCGTGGGCGTCTCGCCGCGCCGTCGCGCTCGCCCGGCGAAGGCTCTCGACCAGCTCGAGGTACGACCAGCGCCCCCTCTCGCCCGGCGTCTCGTCGGCGCGAAGCAACGTCAGCGCGCTCACCATTCGCGCCCGCAGGTACCCCGCCTCAGTCCTTCGCCGATCGAAGCGCTTCACCAGCAACACGTCGCGCCCGGCGACCGACACCAGCTTGCTGGCGGCCGCGTGCACGCCGCACTCGGAGGCGAGCACCAACATCGCGTGCTCGACGCGTGCGCTGTTCCACCGGTCGTCGGGGCGGTTGAACTTGGCGAGCCACAGCCCCTCATCGTCCTCGACCACCGTCTTGGGCCGAGCGCCGCCCATCGACGTGCCCACGAGCAGAAGCTCCTCGACCTGCGCCGCGCTGGGGCCATTGGCACCCTCGTCGGAGAGGATCGAGTCGGCCAGCGACTGGAGGCGCTCCAGCTCGAGCGTCTGGTTGAACTTCCTCAGCGGAGCCGGAGGGCTCTGGCTCAGCCCGAAGGACAGGGCGCCAGCGCGGTCGTCGGGAGACTGGAGCAGGTAGTCGAGCTCGGTGAGCATCGGCTTGCCAGCGTGGCGCTCGATGACGCGGCGGCCCCAGAAGTCGGGGCTCGCGTCCCTGAGCGCGCCGAAGAGGCCGTTGAGGCGGGTGGTCTCGAACGTCCGCTCCAGCAGCGGCAGCTCCAATGGCTCCAACGGGACGGCGTCGGCTCGCGCGAGGTAGCTCTTGCCGTAGACCAGGCGCCCGAGCGGCTCTCCCTGCCGCGTCGTCGTCAACTCGAACCGGGCCGCGGTGACTGGCTCCGTCAGACCCGGGAGCGTGACGGAGACGAAGCAGCTCGACGGGCTCGTCCTAGAACTCATTGTCGAGACCTCGCGTCGGGCGGGCGCGGGTCCGCTCACGCCGCAGCGCGAGGCTCAAACCTTCCGCGTCGCGGCCAGGGTCGGCGAGGAGCTCGACGTCGGCCAGAAGCCCGAACAGCCAGAGCAGCGCGACGTACACGGCGACCGAGGTCGACGGCTTGCCCTTCTCCGCGTCGCCCACCGCGCGAACCCCCGTGCCGATCTTCTCCGCCGCCTGCCGAACCGTGAGGCCTCGGCGCAACCGGGCGACCTTGAGGTTTCCACCCAGGCGCTTGAGCGCCTGTTCCACCGCATGGGGGGACCGGCTGGTGAGGGCGTTCGTCGCAGTCATCGATGTGCTCTTAAGAGCATATTATCGTCGTCAAAGCGCCGTTCAAGGCGCTTTGGACTGCACTCGGCCGATCAGGCAGGAGGGCCGTCCGAATCGTTTCGACGAGCGGGACCTGTTCGAAGCGTGAGTCGAGCGAACGAGACTCGATGTGTCCGCACGAACCGGCTCGAGTCCGAGGAAGGCTCCGATGGGTGAGCTTCGCGAGCGTCGTCGAAGCGAACGACCTTCTCCCCGCGTGGTCGGTGCGCGACATTCCGGGCGTGCTCACCGCGCTTCTCGTACTGGCGGGACTGGCGACGTTGCAGTCCCTGGCCTTCCTGGGGCTCGCGGTGCGCGCGACGCTGAAGCTCCCGCGGCTGGAGCGGCTCGCCTCCCCCGATCCGGCGTGTTGGCCCACGGTGTCGTTGCTGGTCCCCGCGCGGGACGAGGCGCAGGGGCTCGAGGCGGCGTTGCGCTCGAAGCTGGCGCTGGACTACCCGGCGCTGCAGGTGGTGCTCATCGACGACCGCTCGACTGACGCAACCGGGGCCATCGCCGACCGACTCGCGGCCGAGGACCCTCGCCTGCTGGCGGTGCACGTGCGCGAGCTGCCCGAGGGGTGGCTGGGGAAGGTGCACGCGCTTCAGCGGGGCCTGGAGCAGGCGAGCGGCGAGTGGGTGCTGCTCTCCGACGCCGACATCCACTACGCGCCGGACACGCTCCGTCGGGCGATCGCGCGGTGCGAGGCGCGGGGCATCGACTTCCTCTGTGCGCTCCCGACCTTCACGGGGGCGACGCCGCTGGTGAACGTGTGCCTGGCCGCGTTCGCGCCGCTGGTGCTGGGCGCGGTTCAGGCCGACTGGGTGGAGGACCCGCGCTCGAAGTCGTCGCTCGGGTCCGGCATCTTCGCGCTCGCGCGGCGGAGCGCGCTGGAGAAGTCGCCCGGCCTCGAGTGGCTCAAGCTCGAGGTCGGCGACGACGTGGCGTTGGGCATGATGATGAAGCGCTCGGGGGCGCACTGCGCCGTCGTCGGGGCCCAGGAGCACCTCTCGGTGCAGATGTACCGGGACTTCGGGGGCGTGGTGCGGGGTACCGCCAAGGCCGCCTGCGCGGTGAGTCGGTATCGCCTGCTGCCGCAGGTGCTCATTCCCTCGATGATGATCGTGGTGACGCTCGCGCCGTGGCTGGGGGTGGCGGTGGGCCTGGCGCAGGGGCACGCGCTGCTGCTCGGCGTGGGGGCTTTGGGGGCCGTGGCGCAGGTCGCGACCTCCGCGGTGGGGTCGACGCTGTTTCGGCTGCCGGTATGGGCCACGCTCTTCGCGCCGGTCGGTACGACGCTGCTCCACGGCATCATCGGAGTCGAGGGGGCGGCGGCGCTGGTCCGGGGCTACATCGAGTGGCGGGGCACTCGGTACCCGGTGGCGGCGCTGCGGGCGGCGAGCCGGTACCGGTTCCCATGGGAGAGCTGACGAGGGCCGCGCCCCGTAGCGCGTTCCGGGTCTTCATTCCGTGCGCCGGGCATCGTTGACCGCTGGTGCAACCTGGACCAAGACGTAGATGACGCCATGCCCGAGATTCTCAGCGAAGCTCCCGGCTGCCTGCTCTGCCACCGGCCAGCCCGAATGCGAAAATACGATGGTGTCTACTCGGCTCCGGCGGCGGAACAAGGGCCACTGGGCGAACGCCTCTCACTACCCATTTGCGACGACTGCTACCAATACCCCGACTCGTACAGCGCCGCATTGCGCCTCTATCTCGAAGGTCGCAAAGCGGAAGCTGAGAACAAGGGATAAGCAGAGACAGGCGCCTCCTCATCTTCCAAAAACAACGGCCCCGGTTCGAGAAAAACCGAGGCCGCCGAGAAATACAGTTGCGGGGGCAGGATTTGAACCTGCGACCTTCGGGTTATGAGCCCGACGAGCTACCTGGCTGCTCCACCCCGCGAGATGTGGGCCGTCAAATATGCGCCGAGGGACGGGTCGTCAAGGGAATCCCGACCACCCGGCGCACCAGCCGCTCGATTACACCTTCAGGTTCAGGCCCTTCAGCTTGTCGGCCAGCGAGTTGAACCCGCCCGACGCCTTGGTCTGCTTCGCCTGGTCGGCCTTCCAGGCGTTCAAGTCCGCCCGCTCCTCGCTCTTCTGGGCGGCGGAGATCGAGAGCTTCAGCTTCTCGCGCTCCATCTCGATCACCTCGGCCTTCACCTGCGTCCCCAGGGGGAACACGCGGCGCAGGTCGGTGCCGCGCTCGGTGCCCGTCTCCGACGCCGGCACCAGGCCCTGCAGCCCGCCCTCCCACTCGATGAAGATGCCGTAGGTCTCGATGCGCACGACCTTGCCGGTCACGATCGTCCCGCGCCGGGGCTTGGGAGGCGCCGGGGCCCTCTTCTCGCCCGGAGCCGCCGCCGCCGCGCCCTCGCTCGGAGCCGCCGCGCTGCTCGTCGACACACCCTCGCCGATCGCCACGCCTTCCTTCACCAGCCTCAAGCCAATGCGCTTCTCCGCCGGGTCGATGCGCTCGATCTTGACCTCGATCTCCTCGCCGACCTTCAGCACGTCCTTCGGGTGCGCGATGCGCCGCTCGCTCATCGCCGAGATGTGGATCAGCCCGTCCACGCCAGGCTTCAGCTCCACGAACGCGCCGAACGGCTGCAGCCGCACCACCTTCCCCTTCACCACCATGCCGTCCTTCAACGTCTCGATCGCGGCGTTGAACGGGTCCGCCATCAGCTTGCGCATCGAGAGCGTGATCCGCTCCTTGCGCTTCGACTTGTCCGGCGAGTGGGGCTCACCCGCCTCGATGCGGATCACCTCCACCTCGACCTCGTCGTTCACCTTCACGATCTCGCTCGGGTGCCCCACGCGCACGTGCGACATCTCCGAGACCGGAATCAGCCCCTCCAGCCCGCCCAGGTCGCAGAACGCGCCGAACGCCTGCACGTTGACGATGCGGCCGTGGATGACCTTCCCGACCTCCAGCGTCTTGCGCAGCTCCGCGCCCTTCGCCTTCAGCTCCTCCTCGAGCAGCGCGCGGCGCGACACCACCACGTTGCGATCCTTCACCTCCTGCACGCGGAAGGTCAGCCGCTGGCCCACCAATTCCTCGGGGTGCGGCACGTGGCGCACGTCGATCTGGCTCGTCGGGCAGAAGGCCCGCACCTCGCCCATCGCCACCTCGAGCCCGCCCTTGTTCACGCCGAGCACCAGGCCCTCCACCGGCATCCCGCTCGCCCGCGCCTCGGACAGCATCGCCACGCTCGCCGCGCTCTTGGGCAGCTTCCGCGACAGCACGATGCCCTTGGCGCCCGTCTCGGTGACGTGGGCCTCGATCTCGTCGCCCACGCCGAGGCGCAACACGCCCTCGTCGTCCTTGAGCTCGTCGAGGTCGATCATCGCCTCGTTGCGGCCGATGGTGACGAACGCGTTCTCCGCGCCGAGCTGGAAGATCTTCCCCTTCACCTTCTCGCCCACGCGCGGCTGGTGCTTGCGCTGCGGCACCGCGTCCTTGCCGGCCTTCTCGAACATCTCCGCGAAGGACTCGGCCTCGTGCACCTCGTCGGAGACCGACGGGCCCTGAGGCACCGGCACCACCACGGGCTTCACCGCTTCCGCCTTGGCCTCGGCCTTCGGCTCCGCGTGGCCGTTCGCCGGCTCCACCTTCTTCGTCTCCACCACGGTCCCAGCGCGCTTCACCACCACCATCGGCACGGGCTTCTTCGACTCAGTCACGACTGTTCCTCGTTTCAACGGGCGACCCTCAGTAAGGCGCCCTCTGGAAATTCGCCCGGCGTCCTAGCAGATCGAGAGGGGAGCGGGGCAACTCCCACCCACGGAAATCGCCTTACCCCCCATCGGAGAGGGTCCCCACCCGAATCCGCACCTTCTTCCCGCTCTCCACTTCCTGGCGAAACGGCGGCTCAAAAGCCCCCGGCCCGCCCTGCGCCTGGAACACCTCCACCACCACCGTCGAGCCGTCCGGCGCCCGGTCCTCCACCTCGAAGGACAGGCCCGGCGTGACCGGATAGGCGTGCTCCAGCTCCAAGAGCACCGCCACCGACAACCCCGACTCCCCCACCCGCGGGTCCTCGTGCAGCGACACCTTCGCCTCCTTCACCGGCAGGGTCAGCGGGAAGCCCGAGAAGCCCACCTTCAAGGGCTTCGTCGCCAGGGACACCAGCTTCGCCTTCAGCCCCCCCACCTCCTGGCCCGTGAGCACCCCGTCGTGGTTCTCGTCCGCCCCGCTCCGGATCAGCCGGCACCGCTCCCCCGCATCCACGTCCATCACCACAAGCCCCCGCACCCGCCCCTTCTCCAGGGTGAAGGTCAGCTTGGTGTGGAAGCCCTGGGGGTGAGCGGAGGCCACGGTGGCCCAGCTCAGGACCAGCCAGAGGAGGATCCGGAAGTCGGCACCCTTCGACAGGCTCAGGGTGAACGGAAGGCCCTCGACTCCGCTCGGGCTGAACGGGTTCGCGCTCTCCATCGACCTGCCGGGCCAGCGCATCAGTCCGGATCGGAGTGGAACGCGCCGAACAGCCTCCGCAGATCGGGCATGGTCCTCGGGGTGTACGGCTCCGAGTTCGACACCGGCAGCACCCGTTTCGGCGCCACGATCGACTGCCGCGCCACCCGATCCACCCAGATGGGGTTGGTGAAGCCGTACGGCGTCACCTGCTCGACCAGCTCCGGCTCGTACTTGCCGAACTTGTTCCCGTAGCCGAACGAGCTGCCGATCACGCCCACCGCGTCGGAGATCTGCAGAGAAGGCACCTCGTGCGGCGTGAAGACCGGCCACATCGGCTTCTCCCCGAAGGCCTCCACCACGATGAACGAGCGATCCGGCACGACGTACGACTTCGTCACCTCGAGGCGCGTCACCTCGCTCGTCGCCGGCACCGGAATCGTCTCCAGCACCTCTGGAGACTCGAGGTCGGGGCCGCCGCGGCGCACCACCACCCTCGTCACGTCCATCCACGGCGCGGCCTTCACGGTGAGCTTCACGTCCACCTTCCCGTCGGACGCCACCACCGTCTGCCCCAGCCCCTTCCCGTTCACCGTCACGTCGAGGAAGGGTCCGTTGGTCACCACCGCCCGCCCCTCGCGCATCGCCGCGTAGGCTGCGTTCTCCGAGAGCCCGCGCATCGAGCCGTCGGCCGTGGCGCCCACCTGCAGGTAGGTGCGCGGCAGGCCCGCCTCCGCTCCGGCGGAGTGCGAGTCGCTGTTCCCCGTCGCGGTCACGTGCTTGCCGTACTTGAGGAAGGTGAACCAGTCGTCGAGCGCCCCCGGGAAGGCCGGCTGCTTCACCTCCTCCGTCTGGCCGTTCTTGGTGAACTTCGTCACCCGCTGGATGATCTCCCCCGGCGCCGGCAGGCAGTCCTTCTCGAAGGCGGGCAGCGTCACCCCGTCGCACCTGGGCAGGTTCGGCTCGTCGCCCGGAATCGGCGTCGTCGGCACCCGGTAGCTGAACAAGATGTCGGCGCGCTTCCCGTTCATCACCTCGAGCACGTCGAAGTCGTCGGAGAAGTTCGTCGGGTCGTACGGCGACTTCGTGCCGTCGGGCAGCGGGCTCGTGTCCAGGCCGAAGCTCGACAGCGGCTTCACCGGCTCCCCGCGGTAGGTGCCGATGTTGAACGCGTTGAAGTAGCCCAAGATCGAGTCGCGCGGGTGGTTCACCTGCACGATGGTGTTCTGCGGATCCTTCCCCAGGCCGCGGAGCTGCGCGAACAGCTCCCCCGGCGGGCGCAGGAACCAGCGGAAGCTCCCGTGCGTCACCGGCCCCGGCTGCACCACCAGCGGGAAGGCGTTGAAGTGCCCCATCTCCAGCGAGGTCAGCTCGAGGCCTACCGACGAGCGCACGAAGTCGGACAGCTTCAGCCCGTCGATGCTGGGCTGCAGATCCGTGACGTAGTTGTGATCCGTCGAGGACAGGAAGTCGACGCCCTCCACCGCGTAGCTGATCACGCGATCGGTGAGCGACATGTTCGAGTCCACCGAGTGCTGCGAGTGCACGTGGAAGTCGCCGCTGATCCACCCCGGGGTGGGCATCACCTCGTGCAGCTCCAGCGCGACGATGGTCGTCTTGCCGGGCGCGATCTCCACCTCTTGCGACGCGAGGTCGTACTCCACCCCGCGCGAGGCGTAGACCGTGTACTTCCCCGGGCGAATCGCCGCGCCCGCGGTGCCGTGGGGCGCGAAGAGGATCTGCTCCATGTAGCGCCGCGTCTTCGGGTCGGCCGCGTCGTCGGGCACGATGTCCGACACCCGGTACGCCTCGCCCACCGGCAGGTTGTAGAGGAAGGCCCGCGGCGGCTCGTCGCCGGAGTGGTCGTAGATGCCCTCCACCGAGACCTTCGCCGGCAGCATGCGGCCCAGCCCGTCGCGCACCATCACCTGCAGCTGCCCCTGCTGCGCGATCTTCAGGTCGACGCGCCCCTGCCCGCCCGCCTCCACGCCCACCGCCTCGGCGCTCTTCGCCACCTGGCGGTTCCGATCGACCGCGTAGGCGACGTACCTCCCCGGAGGCACCGGCGCGGTCCACGTGCCGTCGGCGTTGGTCTGCGCCTGGCTCACCCACTCGCCCTTCTCGTTCTGCAGCACCACCGACACGCCGCCCACGCGCTGGTTGGTGGGCGTCTCGCTCACCACGCCCGAGAGCGTCCCGTGCGCCACCGGCTCGCGCAGCCGGAAGGTCTTCCCGTTGGAGCGGGTGAGCGAGTCGTCGAGCTCGTAGACGACCTTCTGCGCCGAGGCGACGTCGCCCGAGCCGACCGCCAGGTACGCGACGTACGACATGCTCGCCTTCGGCGGCAGCGCCTGCGGCGACTTGGCCCAGAAGGTGCCGAGGAAGCTCGACGACGCGATGGGGATGAGCATCGAGTCCTGGGTGGCGTCCGTGTAGAAGCCCGGCGTGTTGGCGAGGTAGCTGCCCTCGGCCTGCCGCCCCGGCGCCAAGGCGTAGCTCACCCCGTCGCCCGCGGTGGCGAACATCGGCGTCACCGTGCCCGGCAGCGCGGTGAGCTGCGCGCCCTTCTTCTTGTAGACCACGTCCTCCAGGTAGAAGCGCATGTCGAAGCCCGCGCCCCCGGGGACGAAGAGCTTCTGCCCCTCGCCGAGCAGCGTGACGAAGCCGAACGGAATGGTGATGGGAAACTCCGCCGGGTTGGGCCCGGGGTTGGTGAGCGTGACGACGATCTTCACGTACTGCTTCCCCGGCTCGACGCTGTAGTCGCAGGTGTAGTCGAGCACCTGCTTGGGGATGACCAGATCGGTCAGCGGCTTCACCAGCGAGACGAAGACGCCGCCCCGCCCGGACACGCGCACCGACGCCGCCCCGCCCTCGCTGCCGTCCGAGAGCACGTCCACCTTCGCGGGCTCGATGGCCTGGAGGAAGAAGGCCGGGAACATCTCGGTGAAGTAGTCGTTGCCCGCGGTGCCGGTGGCCGAGCTGGCGGCGTTGCCGCGCACCAGGTCCACGTCGATGAGCGAGCCGCCGAAGGCTCCGAAGCCGCGCGAGGTGCCGACGTCCTGGATGATGGCGTGCACCAGGCCGTTGGTGATCTTGTAGTCACCCACCTCGGCGAGGGCGCGCTTGCCGCCGATGAGATCGGCGCGCGACTGAATCTTGAACGCGCGCGCCGGCGGCGTCGTCTTGGTGCAGGAGCCCAGCGGCACCACCAGGGCGCAGAGGGCGAGGGAGGCGAGGAAGGTCCGCATGGAGGTCACCACGTGGCGTGCAGCATGACGTCCACGGAGTCGTTCGGATAGGCCGCCCGGGCCTCCTCCTGCCTGTCCGTGTACTGGACGAACACGCGGAAGGGCGTCTTGGGCACCCGGTATCCGACCATCGCGCACAGCTCGACGATGGCGTCGTCCACCTGCGCCGTGGAGGGCTCGTACCAGGCGCCGCGCACCGCCGCCTCGAAGCCCGTGCCCTCGGAGCGCCACCGCACCTGGCCCAGCGCGCCGTAGGCCGACTCCGCGGTGAGGCCCGCGTAGCTGAAGGTGCTCGAGCGGCCGAGGAAGCCGGCCAGCACGTCGACGCTGCCGAACTTCGCCATCACGTCGGCGCCGTAGCCGGTCTGGTTCGTGTAGAGGCGGTTCGGCCGATCGCCCTGGGCGATGACGTTGTACGAGCCGTTGAGGCCGACGATGACCTTCTTCATCAGCTCCACCTCGACGCGCGCGAAGGGCGCCACCGCGTTGTTGTCGTTGAAGAGGGCGTTCGGGCCGTTGCCGTTGAAGACGCCCACCAGGTAGCGGAAGGTGACGGTCTCACCGCCGATGCGCTCCGAGGCGAGCTGCAGGCCGACCTGGCGATCGGGCGCGAGCGCCGGCAGGAAGTAGCCCTGCGGCGCGGTGAGGCCGACGGCCAACACCGAGCGGGAGAGGAACGGCAGCGACCCGTCGTTCACCAGCATCTCGGCGAAGTAGCCGGGGCGGAACTGGCCGGCGCGAATCGAGAGCACCGGGCCCACGTGGTACTCGAGGAAGGCGTCCATCAGGTTGATGCTCCGCCGGCCGGCGAGCGGGTCGGTGCGATCGGGCTGCTGGTAGGACAGCTCGACCGAGGTCGAGACGTCGAGGCGCTCCACCGGGCTGAAGTCGAGCTCCAGGCGGAAGTCGGCGAGCCGGAAGCCGCCGTTGCCCCCGACCAGGCTCTCGTCGCGCAAGGGGAAGGTGTAGCCGACGCCCACGCGGGAGAAGCCGGTGAGCTTCGCGGTCTCGAGCCACCGGGTGGCGAAGAGGGGCTTGTCGAAGGCGGCGTCCGTGGCGGCCTTGGCGGGCACCACGCCGAGGACGTTGGCGGGCAGGCTCGCCTCCGAGGAGGCGGCCGGCGTGGGAGCGGCTTCGGTCTGCGCGGCGACGAGGAGGAGGGCTGCGGTCAGGATCATGGTGGGGCCTTGGGGTGTGCTCAGCGGAAGACTTCGGGAATGGAGTGGCCGCGCGCGGCGGCGGGAGGAGGAGCTCCGAGCAGGCGCGCCAGCGTGGGCGCGACGTCGAGCGCGTCGGCGTACCAGAGCTCGCCCTTGGCGATGCCGGGGCCCATGACGAGCAGCGGCACGGCGCGATCGTAGAGGTAGCTCGAGGCGTGCCCGGAGCGCCCGGCGCCCTCGGTGGTCCAGTAGGGCCGGGTGACGACGATGAAGTCGGGGCTGCGGCCAGGGACGAGGCCTTTGCGGTAGAGGTCGCCCAGGGTGCCGTAGGCGCCCGGGCGCAGGAGCTCCTCCTGGCTCAGCAGGTCGAGCACGCCGGGCTGCTTCTGCGCCACCGCGCGCAGGCGCTCGTCGATGGTGTGGAGCTTCGCGCGAAGGGCCGGCGTCGCGGTGAGGCCGGGCGTCTTGTAGGGAAGGAACCACTCGGCGGGGCCGAGCGCGGCGTCGGCCTCCTTCTTCAGCGCCTTCACCAGCGCGCCGGCGTCGACGTGGCCGGCGTCGAGGTGGCGGGCCTTCATCAGCTCGGGGAGCGGCGCGACGCCGTGGTCCGAGGTGAGGAGCGCGACGTAGCGTCCCTTGCCGACCTGCGCGTCAAGGCCGTCGAAGAGGCGGCCGAGCTGCGCGTCGAGGAGGGCGAAGTGCGCCAGGGCCTCCGGCGCGTCGGGGCCGTACAGGTGCCCCATGCGATCGTGGCTGGAGAGGCAGACCACCAGGAGATCGGGCACCTCGTCGGCGCCGAGCGAGAGCGCCTTGGCTCCGGCGAGGGCGAGATCGATCTCGGTCTTGTCGATGAGCGGCTGGGTCTCGGCGCGCTCGGGGAAGGTGGACTTGGGGGGAGGCGGCGGCGAGGGCGGCGACTTGCCGGTGATGCCGCCGGCCGGGAGACCCCAGGCGAAGGCCTGCTTCTGCACCGCCTCGGCCAGCGCGACGTTGATGGGCGTGACGAAGGCGGGCAGCGCCTGGGCGTAGAAGGTGCTGGTGACGAAGAGGGGCTGAGTGGAGTCGAGCCAGAGCACGGCGTCGGCGGTGCGCCCCGCGGAGAGGATGGCGGAGCGGTCCTTCGCGGAGACGACGAGGATCTTCGAGCTCTCGAAGGCGGCGCGGAGCGACTCGGTGAGCGTGCCGGCGCGCAGGGCGGTGGGCGCGGTGCCGTCGCGCGGTCCCGGCGGGCGACCGACGATGGTGAAGGCGGGGTCCTCGGTGGAGAGGCGCGCGGCGCCGGTCTCGGCGTCGATCCACTCGTTGGCCGCGATGCCGTGGGTCTCGGCGTAGGTCCCGGTGGCGAGCGTGGCGTGGCCGATGGAGGTGATGGTCGGCGCGGCCTCGTAACGCAGCTCGTGAATCCACAGGCCGTCGCTCAAGAGCCGCCGGAAGCCGCCCTTCGTCGAGGCGGCCCGCGCGTGGAAGGCGTCGGCGGAGAGCTGGTCGACGATGACCAGCACGCCCAGCCGCGGCCGCTCGGCGGCGGAGGCGGTGAGGCCGATGAGCGCGGCGGCGAGGGTGAGACGACGCACGCGCGGGCTTCTACGTCAGGAGGGAGCGGGAAGCGATCGTTCCCGAGAGAAGATGATGAGGGCGAATCCTTCCGTTACGGCGGTGTCACACCGAGCGTGGCGCCATCGCGCTCGAGGCCGGCGCGACTCTGTCGACGCCGGGTGGTTGGGCCGGTAGCTTCGCGTCCGGAACGGGGGCCGCACCGATGAAGCTGATGGCGTCGAGTCTGGGAGTTCTCGCGTTGGGTGTCGCCGTTCTCGTCGGGCCCGCGTGTGCACCGGGGGGAGGCACGCAGCTTGTCGTCGACTCAGGGACGATCGTCGACTCAGGGACGGTCGTCGACGCGGGCTCAGACTGCGCATCCATCAATGGCTCGCTGACCGTCACCGGGAGCGCCGACTGGGAGAACCTCGCGGACGCGGGCGCGGTCTGCATCACCGGTGAGCTGATCATCGATACCGGGCCGCTCACGACCCTCGGTCCGCCCGCTCCCGGAGTCGTCTCGGTCGGGGGCCTCCGCGTCGAGAACACCCATCTGCAGAGCTTCGACCTTCTGCCCGGACTCCAAACGGTCGCCCGGGACGTGATGATCCGCGAGAACTGGGAGCTCACGGCAATCTCCCTGCCAGCGCTCGTGTCCGCGGGGGGCGTCGTCACATTCGGTGTGAATCCCCGACTCGCTTCAATCGACCTCCCTCTGCTTTGGTCTGCCGACAGGTACACGTCCGGCAATCTGCCTTCTCTGGTTCGGCTCAGCCTCCCCTCGCTGAGCCGGCTGTCATCGCGACTGAGCGTGGTGAGCAATCCAACGTTGACCGACGTGTCTCTGCCGCGACTGCAGTCTTGCCCGCTGGTGCAATTCGACACGAACGCCGCGCTCGTCGCCGTCAACCTTCCCGCGCTCGCAGGCGCGGAGTCGGACGCCGGGACGAACCCGAGCATCGTGATTACTTCGAATGTGGCACTCGAGAACCTCAGCGTTCCGGCGTTGACTCGAGCAGGCGTCCTCAACATCAACGACAACCGCGCACTCTCGACGGTGGCCCTCCCCTCGCTCGGCTCGGTCTCGGAGGCGCTCTTCCTCAACCAGAACGCATCGCTCCGAACCATCGACTTTCCCGCGCTGACCAACCTCAGCGGGAATGTTGAAGTCGCGGACGACCCCGCGCTCGAGCGTCTGGCGTTCCCCGTGTTGGGTTCACTCGCAAACGCGTCGCTGAACGTGCGGAGGACTCCAGCGCTGGTGGCTCTCGAGCTGCCCTCCGTCGCTGGCTCGGTGCAGGAACTGGGGATCTCCGAGAGCGGTGCCCTGATTGCGATCGACTTGTCCCAGGTGACTCGCATCGATACCCTCGGAATCCTCAATGACGTTGGCCTCACCTCGCTGCGAGCACCTCGCCTGACGTACGTCGGGTTCTTGTACATCGACGGAGCGGGTTCGTTGCCGGCCGTGGACCTGCCGGTCGTTGAGTCCGCCGGCTACCTGTGGATTACCCGCTGCGCGGCGGTGACGTCGATCAATTTGCCTGAGCTCAAGTCGATGTCCCAGGAGTTCCTCGTGGCACTGAACCCGGGACTGGCCTGGGTGAATGCATCCAAGCTCCAAAACGCCAGCGGAGTTACCTTCGGTGCGCTGACCTCGTTGGGGTCCCTCAGCTTCCCGAGCCTGACCTCGCTCGGCAGCCAGGGGTTGACGCTCCAGGAGAACCCGGCCCTGACGACCTTGAGCCTGCCGCTGCTTCGTCAGTGCCAGGGAATGATGTCGGTCACGAAGAACCAAGCCCTGAAGCAATGCGTGGTCGACGGCCTCAAGGGCCAGCTCACGTCGGGGCCGACCCAGTACGTCGCCTCGGGAAACACGGGCACGCCCAACACCTGTCCGTGAGGAGTCTGCGCCTCCGCCTGAAGAAGGGCGGTCGTGAAGTGTGCCCCGCGCCCAGCTCCCGCCGAACTGCATCGCGACTCAGTTGCGACGGTCCTCCATGGTATCTCTTCCGATGCCACCGGAATGAGCCGCCGGGGCCGGGCGAGCTCAATCCATTGCATCCGCGGTCCCGGAGTCGAGGGGCTCCCGCTCAGAGGCATGGCGCTCGGACACCAACCCGAACCGCGCTTCCTTCCGGCGCCGAGCGAGTCGACCGTCGCGCGCCTACAGCGTCAGCTCTTGCACCAGGCGCGCGCGGCCTCGAAGGCCTGCTCGCCGCCGGCGTACGAGTCGGCCGTGAAGTACCAGGCGTAGAAGTCCAGAGGGGTCCCAAGGCGCTCGAGCGCGGCGCGGCAGCGGGGCTTGTCCTCGGCGAGGAAGAGCACCGCCGCGGTCATCGAGAGCACCTCCTCGCGGCGCGCGCCGAGATCGGCGGAGGCGAGCGCTTGGTCCCACAGGTCCGCCAGCTCGGCCTTCACCTCGGCGAAGCGGAGCCACGCCAGCCCCTCCTCGCGCTTCGACTCGAACTGGCAGAGGTACTCGGCGCGGAAGAAGTGCGCGGAGATCACCATGAAGGCCCCGACCGGGTGGTTGGGGCCCAGGACGCCGCGGCGGGTGCGCGCGAAGGCCAGCGCGTCGTCGTGGCTCTCGCCGTACCACTTCACGTTGAGGAAGTTGAGCATCGCGCGGTGAGCGGCGAAGTGCGCTGGCGCGAGGTCCACGGCGTTCTGGAAGGCGTCCGACGCGACGTCGCGGCCGCTGGAGAGCCCCAGGTGCACGGTGATGAGGAAGGACCAGGGCGTCGGGTCGCCGGCGTCGCCCGTCGCGGCCTCGAGATCGGCGCGCGCGTCTTCGAGGCGCCGCATGAACAGATCGGCCGCGACGTCATTGACGTCCTCGCCCCGGCCCGCTCCTCGCGCGGTCCACGCCCACGCGACGCCGTGCGCGCCGCGGAGCAGCCTCGACGTGGGGCCCGGAGTCTTCGCCACGAAGTCGTCGTAGGCCTGCCGGGGGATGGCGTCGGCCAGGGCGCGCAGCTCGTCCGCGACCTCGTCCCACTCCCCGCGCTGCGCCGTCACCCGCGCGTGCAGCGCCGCCACGTCACGCGCACGGGCGATCGCCAAGAGCGGCGCAAGCGAGGCGTTCGCCGCCGCTTTCCGCTCCAGCTCGGCGAGCGGATCCTTCGGGGTGTACGGACTCGCGCCGCTTCCGCTCGCGGCGACTGCGCTCCGGCGCTGCATCACGATCGCCGCGATGATCAGCGCCACCGATCCAATTCCGACCACGGTCCACATGCGCGGGACCATAGGACGAAGAACGCCCAGCCCAGCGCTCAAACGAAGGGCGGTCGGGACGCGCGACGACGGTCAGCGATGGCTCGCGCTTCCGACGCGAGCGAGAGGGCGTTCCGGGCGAGCCTCGAGACGTCGGAACGGCCGCTTCGAGCTCGAGGAGCTCCACACGAGACGTGCCGAAGTCCGGTCCACGGCTCGGGACCGTACAGTCGGCAGGGTTCGACTCCGCTCACCCTGAACGGCACTTCCACTCGCTCCATCCACGGGAGTACCCCGCTCAACCGAGCCCAACGCGCTTCAGCACCCGCCCCAGCAAGGCCCGGCTCTGCGGAATGCCCATCGCGTAGGTCACCAGCAGGTACGTCACGCCGTACACGCCGATCAGCGCCACCGACACCGGCAGCACCGGGAGCGCCGGCGCCGGCAGAAATCCCCCACCCCACTCGCCCGCCGCGATCGGGTTCGCCCCGCGCCAGGAGACCAGCGCGAGCTTGAGAGCCACCTCCGCCCCCGCGCCGAGCACCGCTGCGCCCCACAGCCGCGCCAGCCGCGGCGCCAGCGACGGCAGCGCGCCGATCTCCTTCGTCAGCGCCCGCCGCAGCAGCGTCATCTCCAGCCACGCCATCGCGCCGGTGGTGATGGTGATCGACACCACGCCCAGCTCCGCCGGCAGGCCGAGCTCCCCCGGCAGCATCCGCACCGCCCAGTAGCCGATCAGCGTCCCCAGCCCGACGCGGATGATCGCGAACTTGAGCGGCGTCCGCGTGTCCTTCAGCGCGTAGAACGCCGACGAGTACAGCCGCCCCGACGTCTGCGCCGACACCGCCACGCCCGACCCGATGAGGATGTACCAGACGAGCCGCGAGTCAGCCGCCGTGAACCGCCCGCTCTCCAGCAGCGCCCCCGAGATCGCGTCCCCCAGCACCAGGAACGCCACCGCCGAAGGCACCACGAAGAACGCCAGCCGCTCCAGCCCCGCCAGCAGCCGCTGCCGCAGCGCAGCCGAGCGCTCCTCGTGCGACTTCACCGCGTCCTCGCTCATCTCCGGCAGCTCCGCCGCGGAGATCGACATGCCGAACAACGACACCGGCAACAGCGCGATGGTCTGCGCGTAGGTCAGCGTCGCCACCGCCCGCTCGGTGAGCAAGGTCGCGTACGCCGTGTCCACCCACGCCGACAGCTGCACCACCCCGCGCGCCGCCACCGCCGGCACGAAGCCCGTCAGCACCTTCCGCACCGAGGAGAGCTCCAAAGACGGCGCCGGCCGGAACGACCCCAACAGGCGCATCACGTTCGGCAGCTGCACCACGAACTGCGCCACGCTCCCGGCGATCGTCCCAAAGGCCGCCCACACCGCCACCGTCGCTGCCGGGTCGTGGCGCCACCACGTCCACCCCAGCGCGGCGATGATGCAGAGGTTCCACATCACCGGCGCGGCGTAGGAGAGGAAGAAGCGCCGGTGGCTGTTCAGAATCCCCAGACACCACGCCGACAGCACCAGCACCCCGGTGCCGGGGAAGATGAGCCGAACCAGCCGAATCGTCAGCGCCCGGGCCTCGCCCTGGTAGCCGGGCGCGACGAGCTCCACCAACGCCTCCGACCCGAACAGCCCCGCCGCCACCAACACGCCCACCACCACCGCGAGCAACCCGAACACCGCCCCCGCGACCCGATCCGCCTCCTCGTTCTTCCCTTCCGCGCGCAAGCCCGCGTACACGGGGATGAACGACGCCGAGAGCACGCCCTCGCCGAGCAGGTTCTGCAGCACGTTCGGAATGCGCGTCGCCGCCGAGAAGGCCGCCGCCTCCAACCCGCTCCCCAGGACGTGCGCGAACACCTTCTGCCGCACGAGGCCCACCAGCCGCGAGGCCAGAATGCCCGCCGCCACCAGCGTGGCCCCTCGACCGCTCGACGCGGGCTTCGTGCTCGGCTGAGGCATGGACGCCAACGAAGTCATGGCAGATGGCGGCCGGATCGCAAACAATGTGCCGCCCATGTCCCGCGTGCTCATCGTCGACGACGAAGCGAACCTTCGAAAGGTCCTCGCGGCGATGCTGCGCAAGGAAGGCTACGAGGTCGCCATCGCCGCCGACGGCGAGCAGGCCCTCGCCGAGTTCGAGAAGAACGGTGCCGACGTCATCGTCTCCGACCTGGTGATGCCCAAGCTCGGCGGCCTCGACATCTTGCGCGCGGTGCACGCCACCCGCCCCGACGTGCCCGTCATCATCATCACCGCCCACGGCACCGTCGACTCCGCCGTCGAGGCCATCAAGCTCGGCGCCTTCGACTACATCACCAAGCCCTTCGAGCAGGCGGAGCTCCAGACCGTCGTCGCCAAGGCCGCCCGCACCCAGGAGGCCAACCAGGGCCACGTGCCCAACGAGGGCAAGGCGCGCGCGAGCCTCATCGGCGAGTCGGCGCCCATGGCCGAGCTCTCCAAGGTCATCGACAAGGTCGCGGACACGCCGTCCACCGTGCTCATCACCGGCGAGTCGGGTACCGGCAAGGAGCTCGTCGCCACCGCGCTCCACGACGGCTCCTCCCGCCGCGACAAGCCGCTCATCAAGATCAACTGCGCCGCCATCCCCAAGGATCTGATGGAGTCGGAGCTGTTCGGCTACGAGCGCGGCGCCTTCACCGGCGCGGTCACCTCCAAGCCCGGCCGCTTCGAGCTCGCCGACGGCGGCACCCTCTTCCTCGACGAGATCGGCGAGGTCCCCATCGAGATGCAGGTGAAGCTGTTGCGCGTCCTCCAGGAGAGCGAGTTCGAGCGCGTCGGCGGCATCAAGACCACCAAGGTCGACGTGCGCCTCATCGCCGCCACCAACCGCGACCTGGAGAAGGAGACCGAGGCCGGCCGCTTCCGCAAGGACCTCTACTACCGCTTGAACGTGGTGCCGATTCACCTGCCGCCGCTCAGAGATCGCAGGAGCGACGTGCCGGTGCTCGCGAAGCACTTCATCCAGAAATACAACAAGCGCCTCAACAAGAAGATCGAGGGCATCGCCGACGAGGCGCTCCAGAGTCTCTCGAACTACCCCTTCCCCGGAAACATTCGCGAGCTCGAGAACCTGATGGAGCGCGTGATCCTCTTCGCCGATGGCCCGCGCATCGAGCTGAAGGATCTGCCCGAGCCCGTCCGCGGCGGCGGCCCCCAGCCGGCCTATTCCGGCACCCTCACCCCCGTCCCCGGCGAGACCCCGCTCAAGGACTTCCTGAAGCAGAAGCAGGCCGAGATCGAGAAGGCCTTCATCGTTCAGGCCCTGGCCAAGACCGAGGGCAACGTCACCCGCGCCGCGCGCCTCTTGCAGATCAGCCGCAAGTCGCTGCAGACCAAGATGAAGGAGTTCGGGCTGCGCGACGAGTCGCCGGCCGACGAGTGAAGTGGTCGCGGTCTCGACGCCGCTCGACCTGAACGGCCCCGGTCAGCCCTCGCGACAGGGAAGCCTCGCCGTCCAGCGAGTGTTGGGCGCTACAGGGCTGTGGCAGAAAACTCGCTCTTCGCTGCCAGGCCACTAGGGTCCTTGTGGGAATTTTTCGAAAGTCGTCGCGAGGTCCGTCCATGCCGGAGCTGCCGTCCCTGGGAGAAGAGCCGAAGAAGTCGCCCGTGCCGGGCATCGTCGGAGGCGCCATCGTCGTCGCGCTCATCGCCGGAGGCGCGCTCTGGCTCCACGGTCGCAAGGAGGCCAAGCCCTCCGAGC
>JBBIOE010000097.1:0-25858 GCA_037443525.1 Archangiaceae bacterium
GGGGGTCAGAAAGGCATAAGGCACCGCGTCGGAAACCTCAGTCGTACCGGGGCGTAGCGCAGCCTGGTAGCGCACTTGCTTGGGGTGCAAGTGGTCGCTGGTTCAAATCCAGTCGCCCCGACCATTTCAGAGCCCCGGAGTTGTTGGAGAAATCCACCGACTCCGGGGCTTTGATTTTGCGGGCTCTGAGGCCTCACTCATCGACGCGGCCGGGTGACGGCTCCCCGGCCTGCGCCCGCAGCTCCTCGAGCTCGAAGGTGAACTGGGCGTCGTAGGTCGCGTAGTTGGCGCCGCGGGGGAGAAAGAGCGGGTGCTCGCCCTGACAGCGCTCCAGCGACTCGAGCGTCGACACGAGCTGCGCGCGCAGGCCCTCGCGAATCTGCTCGGCGGTGAGGAGGCCCCAGGCCACCAGCGTCTCGCCCATCGGCCGCCTGCTGCGCTGGCTCTCGGCCAGCGCCGCCTGCAGGTCGTGCTCGTCGACCTTGTACCGGCTCAGCAGGTGCCGGCGGAAGACGAAGCGATCGGCCGTGGTGGTGCCCCAGGCCACGCGTCCGCTCTGGAGGAAGACGTGCACCTCGAGGCCGTCCCCCACGCAGATCAGCTCACCCGTGGCCCGCGCCGCCACGTGCCGGGCCAGCGCCTCCAGGGGCGGCGACTTCGGGGCCGCGGTCGGAATGGGCGTCGGACCGGTGGCGCCCGAGAGCTGCGCCGGCAGCACCAGGGAGGCGCGCACCCGGCGCGTCTCGGCGAGCAGCACCTTCGCCACCACGGGCTCCCCGCTGAGCGCCGCATCGAGGCCCGGGTCCAGCCCCTCGACGCCGGCGAGCGCCTCTCGCGCGGCCGCGAGCCCCGCGTCGCCGCCTTCCGACAGCGCCTTCTCCGCGGTGCGCAGCGCTTCCTCGTCGTGCTCCAGCACCTCTTGGCGCAGGTTCACCTCGCGCAGCGACTCGCCGAGCTCGACGAGCTCGTCCATCAGGCGCAGGCCCGTCTCGGCGCCGGTGCCGCTCCAGGCCGCGATGTGACGCTGCAGACGGCGAAGCCGCTCTCGGTCCCCGTGGCGCATGTGCGCGTAGACGTCGTGCCCCGCCAGGAGCGCGCACAGATTGGCGGTGGCCCGGACGGCGCTGCGCAGCCCCTCGAGGCCCGTCGGCCTGGCGTCACCCGCACGCCGCCACACCTTGCGAAACTGCCGGCGCATGCGGAGCGACGTCCTCAGCTCGGACTCGAAGGGGACTCGCGGAGGCCGATGCTCCATTTCGCTCAGGGCGAGCTCGAGGGCGCTGAGCGACTTCCGCGCGTGTCGAACGGCGTCGCAGCACTCACACAACATGATCCCGGCGTTCTGCCCGGGGGCGTGCTGCTGCAAGGTCGTCACGTCTCGCACGAGCCTTGCGAGCGCCAGCTGCGCGACGTCGGTCACCTTCGTCAGGCTCGACGCCTTCACCAGGGCGTCCACCGCGAGGCCGAAGGGGAGGCCGCCGCTGCCGGGAGGGCTCGCCCCCGTACTTCTGGGCAGGTGGTCGAGCAGGTTCGTCAGCACGGCGATGGCGCGCTCCAGCGCCACCAGGGTCCGCGGCGAGAACGTGCCGGCGACGACCTCGCCGCTGGCGCCTTCGAACTCGCGGACGTCGATGCCTCGGAGGTGCTCGAAGACGGTTCGGATCGGCAGGAGGATCGGAGCCCTGGACCCTCCCTCCGCTCGCTCCAGTCCTGCGGTGAAGAGCGCATGCTTCGCGCGGGGGTCGCCTACTGCGGTCACCCGCCGAAAATCGCCCAGAGGCCCTTCGCCGCGCAATGTGGGAGTTCTCGCACGTTGGTCCACTTGCGGGAGACGCCGTCACCGAGCGCCCTCGTTCGCACCAGGAAGAGTGGCGAGGGTCCGGCGACCCTCAGAACCGGCGATCGGTCACCGACTCGAGCACCAGCCGCCGCTCGGCCGAGGCGATGGAGCGACGGGCCTGGGCGACCGCGTCGATGTTCACCGAGATCGACGTGATGCCCAGGCGCACCAGCAGCTCCGCGAACTCGGGCTTGTTCGACGGCGCCTGGCCGCACAGCGACGTGGTCAGCCCGCTCGCCTTCGCCGCGGTGATGATGCGCGAGATGGCGTCCACCACCGACGGGTCGGACTCGTCGAAGAGCTCCGCGCAGACCTGGCTGTCGCGATCGACGCCCAGCATCAGCTGCGTGAGGTCGTTCGAGCCGATCGACACCCCGTCGATGCCCAGCTTCGCGTACTCCGGGATCCAGTAGGCCACCGACGGCACTTCCGCCATCACCCAGCGGTGCAGCCCGCGGTGGCTCGCCAAGGGGCTCTTGTCGATGAGCTCGAGGCAGGCCTCCAGCTCCCATTTCGTCCGCACGAAGGGGATCATCAGGTGCAGGTTCGGCGTCTGCGCCCGCACCTCCGCCAGCGCCTTCAGCTCCAGGTTGAACAGGCTCGGATCCTTCGAGTACCGGAAGCAGCCCCGGTAGCCGATCATCGGGTTCTCTTCCTGGGGCTCGTGCTTCTCACCGCCCTTCAGCCCCCGGAACTCGTTCGTGCGGAAGTCGTACGTCCGGTACACCACCGGCCGCGGCGAGAAGGGGCGGGTGATCTGCAACAGCCGGGAGACGAGCGTCTCCACGATCTCCTTCTCTCCTCCGCTCGCGATCACCTCGTTCGGGTGCCGGCCCCCCAGCGCGTCCATCAGCATGAACTCCGCGCGCAACAGCCCGACCCCGTCGACGTCCAGCTTCGCGACCTCCGCCGCCTTCTCCGCGATCGCCAGGTTCACGTAGAGCCGCGTGCCCAAGGCCTCGGAGCCCACCGCCACCTGCGGCGCGGGCGCCTTCGCGGGAGTCCTCTGCGGCTCCTGCACCTCGACCTTCGCGGCCGCGGCGCCCTCGACGACGGTGCCCCTCCGGCCGTCCACCGTGACCAGCTCGCCGTCGCGCAAGGTCGAGGTGGCGTCTCGCGTCCCCACGATGCACGGAATCCCCAGCTCGCGGCTCACGATGGCCGCGTGGCAGGTCATGCCGCCCTGGTCCGTCACCAGCGCCGCCGCCCTCCGAATCGTCGGCACCCAGTCGGGCGAGGTCATCGGCGCCACCAGGATTTCCCCGTTCTGGAAGCGCGGGCCCTCGGCAGGTGAGCGCAGGATGCGGACTTTGCCCGACGCCTCGCCCGGGGAGGCGCCGAGCCCGCTCACCAGCCGCGTCCCCTCGGCCGGCCCATGTTCCAGCGTCGTGATCGGCCGTGTCTGCACCAGGTACCAGGAGCCTCCCGCCTCCGCCCACTCCAGGTCCTGCGGCGCGCCGTAGTGCTGCTCGACCCGCACCGCGATCGCCCCCAGCAGCTCGGCCTCCGCGTCGGTCAGCACGCGCCTCCGCCCCTCCTCAGGAGAGAGCTGAACCGTGCGCTCGGTGCCCTCGACGCGGATAACCTTGTGGCTCTTGTGGCCCACGCGGACCTCGAGCATTCGCGCCTGCGGCTTGGACAGGGTGTACGTGTCGGGCTCGACCTGCCCACCCACCACCACCTCGCCCAGCCCGAACGCCGCCTCGATGACCAGCTTGCTCGTGTCGCGCGTCGACGGATCGGCGGTGAAGCAGACTCCGGAGCGCGTGGAGTTGATCATCCGCTGCACCACCACCGCCAGCGTCGGCTCCTCGGTCATGCGCTGCGCCCGGCGGTAGGAGATGGCCCGTGGGGCGTACGCGGAGGCCCAGCAGGCGAGGATCTTCTCCACCACCGCCGTCTCGCCCATCACGTTGGTGAAGGTCTCGTGCATGCCCGCGAAGGACGTTCCGCCCGTGTCCTCGCTGGTGGCGGACGAACGCACCGCGACGCTCACGCCCGCTCCGAGCGCGCGGAGCTGAGACTGAATCTCGGTGCGCAGCCAGTCGGGCACGGAGAGCCCCGTGATGAGGCCGCGCATCTCCTTGGAGGCCGCCTCGAGCGCTGCCGGATCATCGGCGTTCGCCCGGTCGAAGAGCTCGCGCACCTTCGCTCGAATGCCCGTGGCCTCGAGCGTTCGCCGGAAGGCCTCCGAGGTCACCACGAAGCCCGGCGGCACGGCGAAGCCCGCGCTGAGGAGCTCCCCCAGGTTCGCGCCCTTGCCACCGACCAGCGCGACGTCGCTCTTGCCGACCTGGCTCAGGGCCACCACGAACGGCGGCGAAGGAGGTCCTTGCTTCACTGACGGGGACTTCTGGATGAGGGGTGTGGCCATGGTGAGCTCCAGGCGAGACCGCCGAGACGGCCCGGCACGGTGAACGAGGCGCCTCGCGCGAGGGCGAGCCGTTCATCGAGCAAGGGTCGTTCCATCGCCGTCAAAGGAGCGCCCAAGCTCGCGCGTCGCGAAATTCCTTCGCGCCGCCCCGCCACCTGCGTCACGCACGCTCTGCGCTCGTGAACCTCGTCCGCTTGGGTGTATGAGCCCGGCATGTTTCGCGTCCTTCTCCTCGTGGTCGGGCTGAGTGGATCGCTGGCCTCGGCGCAGCCGGTGTCGATCTTCAAGGAGCAGGGAACCGCGCCGCGGAACTTCGTGAACGCGCGGATCGGCGCGCAGAGCAGCAATCCCGCGCACCCCGAGATCTGTGCCGAGTTCGCTCCCCTCGAGCTCGTGTCCGTCGAAGGGTGTGGAACGGGCAACGGCTTCCTCTTCAAGGGCCCCGACCCCGACCTCGCGCACTTCAGGGCGAACGTGAAGCTGATGAGCTGGGAGACGACGATCGGCTTCGTGCAGCCCCGCCTGGCCCTGGGCTTCGCCGAGCTCCAGGTCGGCGAGGACGCCTCGGGCTTCGACTTCACGGGGACGGGACCGATGGGCACCGAGACCGCCGGCCCTGAAGCGGGCCTCTCGCTTCGGGTGCTGACGCCCGTCGTCGGTGGCCTCGAGCTGGTGACGGAGTTGCACGCGAGCGTCGCCGTGTTCGCGCAGGCGCCGCGGTTGGTCCGCCCGCAGGCCGTCGCGCAGCCGACGCTCGGGCTCAGCCTCGGCTTCGGTTTCTGAGGGCGATGCTCCACCCCGTTCACCCTGAGAGGGTCGAGCGAAGTCGAGGGCCGGCGGGACTCCGGGAAGTCGGTCCGTTCAGCCGAGGTCGTCGACTTCGCTCGGACTGATCGGTGCCAGGCTCCACGTTTCGTTCGACCCTGTGAGCGACGTCGAAGGGTGCCGAGCACGGGTCCACCGCATCGAAACCGTACGGTCGGCAGGCTTCGACTCCGCTCAGCCTGAGCGGTGGTGATGCACGCCTGAACGGGAGTGTCGCTCGCGCCTTGCGCACGGACTGCGGTGCCTCGAGCCCCGCGGTCCCGGCACGCCGCGTGAACGCGTACCCGGCATGGGTATCGACCCCACCTTGAAACGCAACGCGCAGACCCGCTTGAAGCGCATCGCGGGGCAGGTCGGCGGCATCGAGCGCATGCTCGAGGACGGGCGCGACGGGCTCGATGTCGTGCGGCAAGTGACGGCGGTGCAGGCGGCGCTCATGGAGACCGGCCGCCTCCTGCTCGCTGCGCACGTCGAGGAGAGCCTCGCCTCGGCGCTGGAGAGCCAGGACCCGGCGCGACGCCGGGAGCGGATCGACGCGCTCTCCGGCCTGCTCCTCCGCTTCGGGCGCCCGGAGGATCTCACGTGAAGGCGAGCTGGGCATGCCTCGCCGGGCTCGTCGCCGCGCTCGCGAGCGAGCCCGCCCAGGGCGAGGAGCCGCTTCCGAGTCCGCTGCGCCTCGAGCAGGTGCGCGAGCTGGCGCGAACTCAGCGCGCCGAGATCGCCGCCGCGCGGGCGCGCGCTCGTGCCGCCGCTCAGCGCCCGGAGATCGTCTCCGCCCTCGACGACCCCGAGGTGACGCCCTCGCTCGATCACCTTCCGTTCATGCTCGACGGCGCCAACGTCAGCCTGGGTCTCGAGCAGCGCTTCCCGATGTCGCGCCTGCTCGCGCACCGTCGCGGCGCCGCCGAGGCCGAGGCCCGCCGCCTCGAGGCCGAGGCCCAGCGCGTCGGTCTCGACGTCGAGCTCGACGCGGCGGCGGCGTTCTTCATGCTCCACGAACGGCGGGGCATGGCGCGGGTGCTCGCGGAGCAGCGGTTGCTCGCCAAGCAGGTCCTGACGTCGGCGACGGCGCGCTACTCCACCGGAGCCGGCACCCAGGCCGACGCCCTGCGCGCGGAGATCGACCTCGCCCGCCTCGACGCCGCGCTCGGGGCCAGCACCGGCGAGGTGCGCGCCGCGGAGGCCATGCTCGCAGTGAGCCTCGGGCGCACGCCGGGCACGCCGATCCCCGCGCTGGAGGTCGCGCCGTCCACCGAGCCCCCGGAGGAGGTCGCGACGCTGGTGCGGCGTTCCGTCGACGAGAGGCCCGAGCTGCGCGCCGGCCGCGCCGAGATCTCCCGCGCCGAGGCGGAGACCCAGGCGATGGGCTCCATGGCCCTGCCGATGGGCATGGTGCGCACCGGGCCGGCGTACACCATGACCGAGCACGCCGGCTGGATGCTCATGGTGGGGATCAGCATTCCCCTCTGGCGGGGGAAGGTCCGCGCCGGCGTCGCCGAGGCCGAGGCCATGACGGACATGGCCCGCGCCGACCTCGTTGCGATGCAGCGGATGGTGGAGGGCGACGCGGCCCGCGCCCGGGAGCAGGTGATCGCCGCGCGCGAGCGCTACCTGGCCCTTCGCGATGAGGTCGTCCCGAAGGCTCAACGCGCCCTCGAGCCGACGCTCGCCGCCTACGTCTCCGGGCAGGTGCCGCTGGTGAGCGTCGTGGAGGTGGCTCAGGCGGTGTGGATGGCGAAGGGCGAGCTGGTGATGGCCGAGGCGGAGCTCGGGCTGGCCTGGGCCCGGCTCGAGCGCGCGCTCGGGAACACTCGGGAGTCGCCATGACCACGCTCACTCACGAACGGCGTCCATCGCTCTTGGGGCTCGTGCTCACCGCGATGGCGATCGTCGTCACCGCGCTCGCGCTGCAGTGGGCGCGGGGCAGTTGGCCGTTCGGCTCGCGGGGCGCGCTGCCGGCGGCTTCCTCCGCGCAGCCGGCCGCGTCGGGTCATGAAGGCCACGGCGCCCCGCCGCCTCTGCCCGGCTTCGCGCCGGTGATGATCGAGCCCGGGCGGCAGGGCGGCCTGGGGTTGTCCTTCGCTCGAGTCGAGGAGCGCGACCTCACCAAGTCCCTTCGCACCGTCGGCACCATCAGCCTCGACGAGACGCGCACCACGCACGTGCACTCCAAGGTGCGCGGGTGGATCGACACCATCTCGGTCGACTTCGTCGGCCAGGACGTGAAGGCGGGCGAGGTGCTCGTCACCCTCTACAGCCAGGAAGTCTACGCGGCCGAGATCGAGCTGCTCGCGACGCCTCCGGGAGCGCTCCTCGCGGCGGCGCGTCGCAGGCTCACCCTCTGGGACGTGCCCCCAAAGGAGATCGCCCACCTGGAGCGGACCCGCCAGCCGCACCGCGCCTTCCCACTGGTCGCGCCCCGCGCCGGTACGGTGGTGGCGAAGCAGGCGCTCGAGGGCATGTACGTCGACGCGGCCCTGGAGCTGTACACGCTCTCGGATCTCTCGCGGGTGTGGGTGCAGGCCGATCTCTACGAGGCCGACGTCGGCCTGGTGCGGCCCGGGGACACCGCCACGCTGCGCGTCGAGGGGCTGCCCGAGCCTGTCTTGGCGAAGGTGACGTTCCTCTCGCCGACCCTCGACGAGGCGACGCGGACCCGGAAGGTTCGCTTCGAGCTCCCCAATCGCGATCGCGCGCTCCTGCCCGGCGCCTTCGTCTCGGTGGAGCTCGACCTGGCGCTCGGACGCGGCCTGACTGTCCCCGAGGACGCGGTGATTCGCACCGGCACCAGGTCCATCGTCTTCGTCGCCCACGGCGATCCGCCCCAGCACTTCGAGGCCCGCGAGGTGACGCTGGGCGCGCAGGTCGGCGATCACGTGGTCGTCGAGCGGGGCCTGTCGGCCGGAGAGCGCGTGGCGACCGGAGCGCAGTTCCTCCTCGACTCCGAGAGCCGGCTCAAGGCGAGCTCCGCCGCGGGAGGCGGGAATGTCCACACCCACTGAGCGCCCGGGGCTGATCGCGCGGCTCATCGATCTGTCGGCGCGCCAGCGGCTGCTCGTCTTCGGGTTGACGGCGGGGCTGGTCGTCTGGGGCGTCGTCAGCGCCCAGCGCGCGCAGCTCGACGCGCTCCCCGATCTCTCCGACACGCAGGTCATCGTCGCCACCGAGTGGATGGGCCGCAGCCCCACGCTGATCGAGAGCCAGGTGACGTACCCGCTGGTGACGACCTTCCTCGGCGCCCCGCGCGTCAAGACGGTGCGCGGCTTCACCATGTTCGGAATGTCCTTCGTGTACGTGGTCTTCGAGGACGGCGTCGACCTGTACTGGGCCCGCTCGCGCGTCGTCGAGTACCTCGCCAAGGCGCAGGGCAAGCTGCCGGAGGGCGTCTCGCCGCAGATCGGCCCCGACGCCACCAGCGTGGGCTGGGTCTACCAATACGCCCTGGTCGACGAGAGCGGGCGACACAACCTGCAGGAGCTCCGCTCGTTCCAGGACTGGAGCCTGCGCTACTGGCTCCAGGGGCTGCCGGGCGTGGCGGAGGTCGCCAGCGTCGGCGGCTTCGAGAAGGAGTACCAGATCCAGGTGGACCCACCGCGCATGAAGGCGCGCAACGTCTCGGTGGGGCAGATCGCCCGGGCGGTCCGCGGCGCCAACGACGAGGTGGGCGGGCGCGTCATCGAGATGGCGCAGCACGAGTACGCGCTCCGGGGGCGCGGCTACGTGCAGGGGAAGGAAGACCTCGAGCTCGCGGTCGTCGCCACGGACGAGCGGGGGACGCCGATTCGCATTCGCGACGTCGCCGACGTGTCGGTGGGCGGCAACATTCGCCGCGGCATCGCCGAGCTCGACGGGCGTGGAGAGGTGGTCGGCGGGGTGGTGGTGATGCGCTCCGGCGAGAACGCCCTCGACGTCATCGAGCGCGTGAAGGCGAAGCTCGAGGAGGTGAAGCCGGCGCTGCCCGAGGGCGTGAAGGTCGTCGCCACCTACGATCGCAGCACGCTGATCACCGACTCGGTGAAGACGCTCTCGGTGAACCTGCTGCAGATCCTCGCGGTCGTCATCGCGGTGATCTTCCTCTTCCTCTTTCACTTCCGCTCGGCGCTGGTGGCGGCCATCGCGCTGCCGGTGGCCACGGCGGCGACGTTCGTCGCCTTCCGCTTCCTCGACCTCACCATCAACATCATGTCGCTCGCCGGCGTCATCCTCGCCCTGGGGGATATGGTCGACTCGGCCTGCGTGCTGGTGGAGAACGCGCACAAGCGCATCGAGGCCGCCGAGCGTGAGGGCAGCGCGGTGAGCCGGCTGGAGCTCGTCATCGGCTCGGCCCGCGAGCTCGGGCCCTCGATGTTCGGCGCCTTGCTGGTGCTCACCATCGCGTTCCTGCCGGTGTTCGCGCTGCAGGGGGAGGAGGGGCGGCTCTTCGGCCCGCTGGCGCTCTCCAAGACCTTCTCGATGGCGTTCGCGTCGCTGTTCGCGGTGACGCTGGTGCCGGCCTTGATGGTCACGCTCCTCAAGGGGCGCATCACGCCGGAGCAGCGCAACCCCCTGAATCGCTTCTTCATCGCGGCCTACCGGCCGGTGCTGCGCGGGGCGTTGCGGCACCGGTCGCTCGTCATCGGTCTGGCGCTGGTGCTCATGGCCGCCACCGCCTGGCCCTTCTCGCGGCTCGGCTCGGAGTTCATGCCGCCGCTCTACGAAGAGGATCTGCTCTACATGCCCATCACCGTGCCGGGCATCTCCGTCGCCGAGGCGAAGCGGCTGCTCACCTGGCAAGACCAGCAGATCCGCGCGGTGCCGGAGGTGGCGCTCGTCTTCGGCAAGGCCGGCCGGGTGGAGTCGGCGCTCGACCCCGCGCCGCTGTCGATGTTCGAGACGGTGGTGCACCTGGCGCCGCGAGAGGAGTGGGGGAGAGGACGGACGCTGGAGAAGATCATCGCCGACGTCGACGCGCGCACTCGGCTCCCGGGCGTGCAGGGCGCGTGGACCATGCCCATCAAGGCGCGCATCGACATGCTCTCCACCGGCATCCGCACGCCCATCGGGGTGAAGGTCTTCGGCAAGGATCTCACCGCCATCGCCGACGTGGACGCGCAGCTCGAGCGGGCGCTGAGGCCGCTTGCGCACACCCGCAGCGTCTACGCGGAGCGCGAGCTCGGCGGCTTCTTCCTCGACGTGACGCCCGATCGCGAGGCCATCGCCCGCTACGGGCTCACCGTGCGCGACGTGCTCGACGTGGTGGAGGGCGCCATCGGCGGCATGGACGTGACGCAGACCTTCGAGGGGCGCGAGCGCTACCGCGTCAACGTGCGCTACCCGCGGGAGCTGCGCGACGATCCCGAGACGCTGGGGCGAGTGCTGGTGCCCATCTCCCCGCTCGCGCCTCGACCGCTCCCGGGGACGCCGCCGGCCTCCTCGCCACCCAGCGCCAGCATGGAGCCCTCGAGCGGCCTGGCCCTGACCTCGATGTCCACGATGGGCGGGGGAGGGGGAACGATGGGGAGCGCCGCGCCTTCAGCGTCGAGTGCCGCGATGCCGTCACGCCCAGGGGCCGGCCCCACGCAGGCGTTCGTGCCGCTGGGTCAGCTCGCGCGCATCGAGACCGTGATGGGCGCGCCGATGATCAAGAGCGAGATGGGCTCGCTCACCGGCTGGGTCTACGTCGACGTCGATACCAGCGACATCGGCAGCTACGTCGAGGCGGCCAAGGCCCAGGTCGCCCGGGAGGTGAGGCTGCCCCAGGGCACCTTCCTCAAGTGGACCGGCCAGTACGAGCTGCTCGAGCGGGTGCGCGCGCGCATGGCCTGGATTCTTCCGCTCACGCTCTTGCTCGTCTTCGTCATCCTCTCGGTGAACTTCAAGGGCGCGGCGCCGGCGCTGATCGTGATGACCAGCGTGCCCTTCGCGGCGGTGGGCGCGATCTGGACCCTCTGGCTCGCGGGCTTCAACACCTCCATCGCGGTGTGGGTGGGGATGATCGCGCTGCTCGGCGTCGCGGCGGAGACGGCGAGCGTGATGGTCGTGTACCTCGAGGAGGCTTGGAAGGCAGGCCGCGCCCGGACGGTGGAAGAGCTCGTCGACGCGTCGCTCGAGGCCGCCTCGAAGCGCATCCGACCGATGCTGATGACGGTGATGACCAACGTGTTCGGGCTGTTGCCCATCTTGCTCGACGAAGGCGTCGGCTCCGACGTGGCCAAGCGCATCGCCGCGCCGATGTGGGGCGGGCTCGTCTCGCTGACGCTGCTGACGCTGGTGGTGATCCCCGCGGTGTACGTCGTCTGGCGCGGCTTCCACCTGCGCCGGCCGGAGGTGAGTCATGGTCGAGTGTGATTGCCCACTTCCCCACGAGCAGAAGCGCATCGTGGTGACCGGCGGACCGGGCGCCGGCAAGACGGCGGTGCTCGAGCTGGTGCGCCAGCACTTCTGCCGGCACGTCGACGTCCTCCCCGAGGCGGCGAGCACGCTCTTCCTGGGCGGGTTCAGGCGGGGGCTGTCCATCGCGGGCCGCGCCGCCACTCAGCGCGCCATCTTCCACGTGCAGCGGGAGCAGGAGGCGGTGGCCGAGGCCGACTCGCAGGGGGCCATCGTGCTGTGCGACCGCGGCACCATCGACGGGTACGCGTACTGGCCGACGCCGGCGACGTTCTTCACCGAGCTCGGCATCCAGCGCCGCGACGAGCTCGCCCGGTACCACGCCGTGCTCCACTTGCGCACGCCGGGGCTCGCGCAGGGCTACGACCTGAGCAACCCGGCGCGGGTGGAGACCCTGTCCGAGGCGCAGGCCATCGACGAGCGCATCGTCTCTGCCTGGGACGGTCACCCGCGCCGCTACTTCATCAAGAGCAGCGACGACTTCCTCAGCAAGGCCCAGCAGGCGATCGACGTGCTCCGGGCCGAGCTGCCGCTCTGCTGCCGGAAGCACATCGTGCCCGCCGTCGACGCCGTCGGAGCCTGAACCGGCTCGTGGCGGTGTCGATCTGCCGTCTTCCGTTCGGGCTGAGCTCGTCGAAGCCTGCCGAACACCACGGACTGAATTCGACACCCTTCGACTCCGCTCAGGGTGAACGGTGGAGCGTGATCGCCTCAGGCCGCGCGCACGGCCTGGGTGAAGCGACCGGGCTCGTCGAGGAAGCGCCAGCGGCACTGCACGGAGCAGAAGCCGTAGTCGGCGTCCTGGTAGCGGGCGGTGACCTCCGGGTGCTCGCCCAGCGTCATGCCGCAGACCGGATCGTGCCGCCGAAGCCAGTCTCCGTCGCGCGAGAAGGAGCGACGATCGAGGAGCTCCGACAGCAGGCGCACCTCGTCCAGCACCAACCGAGGGATGAGGAAGTGCTCGCGCACGCGGGCGCGGCCGGCCTCTCCCAGGGCGCTCGCTCGCTTCCGGTCGCCGAGGAGCACGCGCACGGCCTCGGCGCACGCGTCGACGTCGTCCACCAATACGCCGCCGACGCCGTCGGCCATCTGGAGCGGAATGCCGCCCGCGCGTCCAGCGACGACCGGCGTGCCCTTCCACAGCGTCTCCGACACCACCAGCCCGAAGCCCTCGCGAATGGACTTCTGGACCACGACGTTGGAGAGCTGCTGCAGCGCGTTGACCTCGATGTTGCCCACCCCGACGAGGTTGGTGAAGACGTGGATGCGCGGGTCGTCTCCCGCCTCGGCCCGAATGGCGCGGTAGATGTCCCAGCCCTCGGGATCGTCGGTGGCCAGCGAGCCGGCGAGCACGAGCTGCAGGTCGGGCGAGTCGCGGCGCACCTTGCGGTACGCCTGAATGACGCCGAGCGGGTCCTTCCAGGGATCGAAGCGGGAGATCTGCGTCAGCAGCGGCCGGTCGGTGCGGACACCGAGCCACTCGACGATCTGCTTCGCGAAGGCCGGCGGCAGCGGCAGGTTCTTGGGGCTCAAGGGGTCGATCGCCGGCGGGATGACCTCGATGTGCCTGACGGGCACGTCCTTGGGGGCGAACTCCGCCATGGTGAAGATGGCCGCGTCGTACTCGCCCAAGAACTGCCTCAGGAAGGCCCAGACCTCGGCATCGGGCGACGAGGTGTCGATGTGGCAGCGCCAGATCCACCGGGTGGTGCCCTTGCCCCGCATCGGCAGGAGCGCGGCGGGCTGCGGGTCGTGCACGAAGATGAAGTCGTACTGCTCGGCGAAGGCGCTGGCATTCTCCCGGCTGTTCGCCACGTAGAGTGATTTCTGCGCCTCGCTGAGCTGGACGTGCGCGCCTTGCAGGCCGTTGTGCATCGCCTTGGTGACCTGGAAGAAGCGATCGTCGCCGCGAATCACCCGCCAGTCGGCGACCAGGCCGAGGTCGTTGAGCAGGGGCACCACGGAGCGCAGCATCTCCGAGACACCGCCGCCGTACGGGGTGGCGTTGACGTGGAGGACCCGCGCGCCGCGGAGCTCGCTCGCACGCCGCATGAGCTCGTCGAGCAGATGATCGGGCGCGACGCCTCGGTACGACGCCACGCTCCGGCTGCCGACGTCCACGAGCTCGAGCATCGGAGGCTCCTCGGCGGGAGCACGGTGCAATCGGGGGGCGAGCGGGGCGAGGGCGCCCCAAGCGCGGGCGAGCTGAAATTCCTGCGCTCGAGAGGCCGGCCGTCAGAGCGCGACGCGCCTGAGCCGCAGCGCGTTCCCGACCACGGAGACGGAGCTGAAGCTCATCGCCGCGCTGGCGATCATCGGGCTGAGCAAGAGGCCGAAGAACGGGTAGAGCGCGCCGGCCGCGATCGGCACGCCGAGCACGTTGTAGACGAAGGCGAAGAAGAGGTTCTGGCGAATGTTCCGCATCGTCGCGCGCGAGAGGCGGCGGGCGCGGGCGATGCCGCGCAGGTCACCCTTCACCAGGGTGACGCCGGCGCTCTCCATCGCCACGTCGGTGCCGGTGCCCATGGCGATGCCCACGTGGGCGGCGGCGAGCGCGGGCGCGTCGTTGATGCCGTCGCCGGCCATGGCCACCACGCTGCCCTCGGCGCGCAGCCGTTGGATGAGCTCGCCCTTCCTCCCGGGGAGCACCTCCGCCTCGACCCGCCCGATGCCGAGCGCGTTCGCCACCGCCTCCGCCGTGGTGCGGTTGTCGCCGGTGAGCATCACCACGCGAATGCCGTCGGCGCGGAGCAGCGCCAGGGCCTCATACGTCGACTCCTTGATGGGATCCGCCACGCCCAAGAGCCCCACCGCGCGCCCGTCGACGGCGACGAAGCTCACCGTCTGCGCCTGGCCGCGGAGCGCCTCGGCGCGGGGCTCCAAGGCGCCGACGTTCACCGCGAGCTCGGCCATGAGCTGGGCGTTGCCGACCGCGACCCGCTTCCCCGAGACCAGGCCCGTCGCGCCGCGGCCCGCCAGCGCCTGGAAGTCCGCGACCTCGGCGAGCGCGGCCGAGCGCTGCTCCGCTCCGGCCACGATGGCGGCGGCGAGGGGGTGCTCGCTCGCGCGCTCCAGGCTCGCCGCGAGGCTCACCAGCTCGGCCTGGGTGGTTCCATCGAGCGGCTCCGCGGTCACAAGGCGGGGCTTCCCCTCGGTGAGCGTGCCGGTCTTGTCGCAGACCAGCGTGTCCACCTTCTCCAGCACCTCGAGCGCCTCGGCGTTCTTGATCAGCACGCCGGCGGTCGCGCCCCGGCCGGTGCCGACCATGATGCTCATCGGCGTGGCGAGGCCCAGCGCGCAGGGGCAGGCGATGATCAGCACCGCCACCGCGTTCACCAGCGCGTAGGTCAACCTCGGCTCCGGCCCGATGAGGGCCCAGACCGCGAAGGTGAGGGCGGCGACCGCGACGACCGCGGGTACGAACCAGGCCGCGACCACGTCGGCGAGCCGCTGAATCGGCGCCCGGCTCCGCTGCGCCTCGGCCACCATGCGGACGATCTGCGCGAGCAGGGTGTCGGAGCCCACGCGCTCGGCGCGCATCACCAGCGCTCCGGTTGCGTTCAGCGTCGCGCCGCTGACCGCGTCGCCCTTCACCTTCGCGACCGGCATGGGCTCGCCGGTGATCATCGATTCGTCGACCGAGCTCGCGCCGTCGAGGACCACGCCGTCGACGGGCACCTTCTCGCCGGGCCGGACACGCAGCGTGTCGCCCACCCGCACCTCTTCGAGCGGCACGTCCTCTTCCGCGCCATCACCGCGCAGCCGCCGCGCCACCTTCGGGGCGAGGCCGAGCAAGGCGCGAATGGCGCCGCTGGTCTGGCTCCTCGCCTTCAGCTCCAGCACCTGGCCGAGCAGCACGAGGGTGGTGATGACCGCGGCCGCCTCGAAATACACCGGGACCGTCCCGCCGTGGCCGCGGAACGACGCGGGGAAGAGGCCGGGGAAGAGCGCCGCCACGAGGCTGTACCCGTAGGCCACGCCGACCCCGAGGCCGATCAACGTGAACATGTTCAGGTGCCACGAGACGAGCGAGGCCCAGGCTCGCTGGAAGAAGGGCCAGCCGCCCCAGAGCACCACCGGCGTCGCCAGCGCGAGCTCGAGCCAGGTGACGAGCCGCGGTCCCAGCTCCTGCCGCAGCGACTCGCCGGGGAGGAGCTCGGACATGCCGAGCAGGGCCGCGGGCACCGTGAACGCCACGCTCACCCAGAAGCGCCGCTGCATGTCGTGGAGCTCGGGGGTGGTCTCTTCGGCGAGCGCGACGCGCGGCTCGAGCGCCATGCCGCAGATCGGGCACGTGCCCGGCTCCTGGCGCACCACCTCCGGGTGCATCGGGCAGACCCAGGTCTGCGCCGGGGCCTGCGCCGGCGGCGGCCCGGCTTCGGCGGGGCGCAGGAACGCGGCGGGGTCGGCTCGGAAGCGCGCCAGGCACTTCTCGCTGCAGAAGAAGAACGTCGTGCCGTCGTGCTCGAGGCGCCAGCGCGCGCGGGCCGGATCGACGCTCATGCCGCAGACCGGATCCCGGACGCGCTGGAGAGAAGGCTCGGTCGCCGGCGGGACTGCGGGCACGGGAGCGCCGGGGTGGTGGTGTTCAGTGCGGGGCATTGGAGCTCCGGGGCCGGCAGATCAGCGCGCGGACGATGGCGTGGAACAGCGGCACCTCCATCACGACCTCCAGCCCGGCGCCGTGCGCGAGCTCCCTCAGGTCGGACGCGAGGAAGTCCAGGAAGGGCGCGCGCTCGTAGAGGCGCACCAGGCCGGCCACCAGGTCGCCGCGAAGCCCCGGCGGCCGGCCGTAGTCGACCAGGGTGACGGTTCCTCCGGGCTTGGTCACCCGCCTCAGCTCGCCGAGGACCCGCAGCCGGATGCTCGCCGGCATCTCGTGGAGCGCCATGGAGATCGACGTCACGTCGAAGCTCTCGTCGTCGAAGGGCAGGGAGGTCGCGTCCGCCCGCTGGAAGCTGAGGTTGGGCGCGCGGCTCAACCTCCTCGCCACCTGGAGCATCTCGTCGGACAGGTCGATGCCCACCACCTCGGCGGCCTTCTCGGCGAAGGCCCTCGCCTGGGCGCCCGTGCCCGTGGCGACGTCCAGCACGCGCGACTTGGACGTCACGCCGGAGAGCGCCGTCACCTGCTTCCGGACATGTCGCAGTGGCCGAACCGTCGGCTCGTACACGTGGGAGAGGAGCCGATAGGCCTTCGCGTTCAGGGCGTAGTAGGCGCGCTCCCGCTCCGAGGTCGAAACGCCCGCGTCGCCATGCACCATCGTCGCGCTCATGGGGACTCCGCCCTCAATATGTTCCCGCGGCATCGAGGCTGACCTGGGCGAAGGGGGTGCAAAAGACGCGGGCGCTGCGCGCTGCCGCGATCGTGACGTGGTCACATCTTCGAGCGCGGCGAAGGTGACGGCGCTAGAAGTGCGCCCTCTCTTCGGGAGCCCCGCATGTCCCTCTATGATCTCTTCACCGGCAGTGGCCCGAGCGGCTTTGGCCACGCGTCCACCGCCGAGCAGGTCACCGCCGGCCTCGATCTGTCGGGCAAGACCTACCTGCTCACCGGCTGCAACTCGGGCATCGGCAAGGAGGCGCTGCGCGTGCTCGCCCTCCGCGGAGCCCAGGTCATCGCCGCCGCGCGCACGGTGCAGAAGGCCCAGGAGGCCTGCGCCTCGGTCACCGGGGGGAAGACCATTCCGATGGCGTGCGAGCTGTCGGACCCGAAGAGCGTGCGCGCGTGCGTCGAGGAGGTGAAGAAGTCCGGCCTCGCCCTCGACGGCATCATCTGCAACGCGGGCATCATGGCGCTGCCCAGGCTCGAGAAGGCCTTCGGCATCGAGCTGCAGTTCTTCACCAACCACGTCGGCCACTTCCTGCTCGTCACCGGCCTCCTCGACCGGCTCGCCGAGACCGGCCGCGTGGTCATGGTCAGCAGCGAGGCTCACCGCCAAGCGCCGAAGGAGGGCATCCAGCTCGACAACCTCTCCGGCGATCACGGCTACGCGGCGTGGGCTGCGTACGGGCAGTCGAAGCTCGCGAACCTGCTCTTCGCGAAGGAGCTGGCGCGCCGCTTCGCTGGCACCAAGAAGACCGCCAACGCCATTCACCCCGGAGTGATCGCCACCAACCTCACCCGCAGCATGAACCCGGCGCTGGCCTTCATCTGGAACGCCGTCTCGCCGCTGGTGCTCAAGTCCATCCCTCAGGGCGCGGCCACGGAGGTGTTCGTCGCCACGCACCCGTCGGTGGCCACCGTCTCGGGCGAGTACTTCAGCGACAGCAACGTCGCCAGGCCGACCCGGAAGGCCGAGGACGCGGAGCTCGCCATGAAGCTGTGGGAGACGACGGAGAAGATCGTCGCCGGGCTCCCGTAAGGGGGAATCCCCCTGCGTCGCCGGGCGGCCTTCGTTAGTCGAGGCGGCCCGCATGCACCCACACATCGACAGCGTCGCGCGAGTGCTCCCTCCGCACTACGCCGATCAGTCCCAGCTCCTCGCCGCCTTCCGGGGGCTGTGGGCGCGCGAACACTTCAACGTCGAGCGCCTCGAGGAGCTGCACCGGAGCGTGCACGTCGCGGGGCGGCACCTCGCGCTGCCGCTGGCGGAGTACCCACCGCTCCAAAGCTTCGGCGCGCGCAACGACGCCTGGCTCCGCGTCGCCACCGAGCTCGGGGAGAAGGCGGTGCGCGAGGCCCTCGTGCGCGCCGGCCTGACGCCCCGGGACGTCGACCACGTCTTCTTCGTCACCGTCACCGGCATCGCGACGCCCTCCATCGACGCGCGGCTCGCGAACCGCCTCGGCTTCCGGACGGACGTGAAGCGCACCCCGATCTTCGGGCTCGGCTGCGTCGCCGGCGCTGCGGGCACGGCGCGGGCGTCGGACTACCTGCGCGCCTACCCCACGCACCACGCGGTGCTGCTCTCGGTGGAGCTCTGCTCGCTCACGCTCCAGCGGGAGGACGTCTCGATCGCGAACATCATCAGCTCGGGGCTCTTCGGCGACGGCGCGGCGGCGGTGGTGCTCTCGGGCGCCGAGGCGAAGGGCGCGGGCCCGCGCGTCCGCGCGACGCGGTCCGTCTTCTACCCGAACACCGAGCGCATCATGGGCTGGGACCTCGTCGACACCGGCTTCAAGGTGGTGCTCTCGGCGAAGGTGCCCGAGCTCGTCATGGGTCACATTCGCGGCGACGTGGACACCTTCCTCGACGCGCACGGCCTCGCGCGTTCCGACGTCACGCACTGGATCGCGCACACCGGCGGCCCGAAAGTGCTGAAGGCCTTCGAAGACGCGCTGGAGCTGCCACCCGAAGCGCTGCGGCGCTCGTGGGCGTCGTTGCAGGAGCTCGGCAACCTCTCGTCGGCGTCGGTGCTGCACGTGCTCGGCGAGCTCTTGGACTCGGGTGACGCCAGGCCCGGAGACCGCGGGGTGCTCATGGCCATGGGGCCAGGCTTCTGCGGCGAGCTCTTGCTCGTGGAGTGGTGAATGCCCTACGGCGCCTACCTCGCGATCCTCGGCCTCTTCGTCGCCGAGCGCGGCGTGGAGCTGTGGCTCTCGCGGCGCAACGCCGCCTGGGCGCTGGGACAGGGGGGCGTCGAGTCGGGGCGGTCGCACTACGGCGTGATGGTCGCCCTCCACGCGCTGTTCCTCGTGAGCTGCGCCGCCGAGCCCGTGGCGCTGGGCCGTGAGTTTCCCGGCGCGCTCGGCTTCGCCTGCCTCGGCCTGGCGCTCGCGGCCCAGGGCCTGCGCTGGTGGGCCATCGGCACGCTCGGCTGCCGCTGGAGCACCCGGGTGATCGTGATGCCGAACGCCGAGCCCGTGACGGGCGGGCCGTACCGCTTCCTGCCACACCCGAACTACGTCGCGGTGGTGGTGGAGCTGGCCGCGGTGCCGCTGATCTTCGGAGGCTGGGCGACGGCCGCGACCTTCACGCTGGTCAACGCGGTGCTCCTCGCGGTGCGCGTCCGGGTCGAGGAGCGCGCGCTCGGTCCGCGCTGGCAGGCGGCCTTTCGAGCCCGCCCCCGCTTGCTCCCGAGGAGGCCGTGATGGAGGCGAAGGTGCTGGAAGAGCTGCGCGCGATCGCCCGCCGCGATCTCGAGCTCGAGCGCGAGGTCGAGCCGGGGCTGAGGCTCAAGGAGGACCTGCGCCTCGACTCGATGGCGATGATCGTCGTCGCGGTCGGGCTGGAGAACCGCTTCCGGGTGAGGCTCGACGAGCAGGACGCCGGTGAGCTTCTGACGGTCGGCGATCTCGTCGCGCTGGTGACGAGGCGGGTGCGCGAGCAGGGAGGCGAACCGTGAGCTCGCACCTGGTGGGGCCTCCGCTCGGTCCTCTTCCGTTCGCGACCGTGAACGAGGCGCTCTCGAAGGCCGCCCGGGGCGCGTCGGGGCTGCGCTTCGTGGACGCGAAGGAGGAGGAGACCTTCCTCTCGTGGCAGGAGCTGCGCGAGCGAGCGCGGCGCATGGCGGGCGCGCTGCTCGAGCGCGGCGTGGCGCCGGGAGACCGGGTGGCGATGGTGCTGCCCACCGGCCGGGACTTCATGGACGCGTTCTTCGGGACGCTCCTCGCGGGCGCGGTGCCGGTGCCGCTCTACCCGCCGGTGCGGCTGGGCCGGCTGGACGAGTACGCCCACGCGACGGCCCGCATGCTCTCGGCGTCGAGCGCGCGGGTGGTGCTGGCGGATCGCCGCATCCGGCTCCTCCTCGGCCGGGCCCTCGAGGAGGCGCGCCCGGCGCTCGGCTGCCCGACGGTGGCGGAGCTGATGGATCGCTTTGGCGAGGCGGAGGTCGAGGCCAGCGCCGACGGGCTCGGCCTGATTCAGTTCTCGTCCGGCTCGACGGTCGATCCCAAGCCGGTGGCGCTCACCCACCGGAGCCTGATCGCGCAGACGGCCGCGTTGAAGGCCCTGATGCCCGAGCGCCCTGGGACGCACGAGAAGGGCTGCTCGTGGCTGCCGCTGTACCACGACATGGGGCTCATCGGCGGGCTGCTCACCGCGGTGACGTGGCCGGGCGAGCTGGTGCTCGTGCCTCCGGAGCTCTTCCTCGCCAGGCCCGCGCTGTGGCTGCGCGCGATCTCCCGGCACCAGGCGACCATCTCCCCGGGGCCCAACTTCGCCTACGGGCTGTGCCTCAAGCGCGTGCGCGACGAGGAGCTTGGGGGCGTCGATCTCTCGAGCTGGACCTACGCGACCAACGGCGCCGAGCCGATCTCCGCCTCGGTGATGGAGCGCTTCTCGACGCGGTTCGCGCGCTTCGGCTTCCGGCGCGAGGCGCTGCTGCCCGTCTACGGTCTGTCGGAGGCGTCGCTCGCGGTGACCTTCAGCCCGCCTCGGCAACAGCAGCGCGTCGCGCGCGTCGACCCGAACGAGCTGGCGCGCTCGCGGACCGTCTCGCCCGGAGCCCGTGAGGTCGTGTCGGTGGGCGTGCCGGTGCCTGGGTGCGAGGTGCAGGTCCGCGGCGACGACGGCGGCGTGCTCGCCCAGCGGCAGGTGGGGCGTGTCTTCGCTCGGGCGCCGTTCATGATGCGCGAGTACTTCGGCCGGCCCGACGCGACGGCGGCGGCGCTCGCGGGCGGTTGGCTCGACACCGGCGATCTCGGCTTCGTCGACGGCGGCGAGCTCTACGTCTGCGGCCGGGCGAAGGACCTGGTCATCATCCGCGGGGCCAACCACGCTCCACAGGAGTTCGAGGAGTGCCTCGAGGCCCTCGAGGGCGTGCGGACCGGCTGCGCGGTGGCCATCGGCTTCGTCCCCGAGGACACGCAAGAGGAGGCGCTCCTGGTCATCGCCGAGGCCACGCCCGACGCGCCGGCCGGCCTGGCCGAGCAGATCGAGGCCGCCATCGTCGCGCGGACCAACGTTCGGCCCGAGCGGGTGCACCTCGTCGCGCCAGGGACCTTGCCCCGGACCTCGAGCGGCAAGCTGCGGCGCGCCGAGGCCCTGCGGCGCTACCTCGCGGGCGAGCTCTCGGCCCCCAAGGCGGTGAACGCGATGACCGTCGGCGTGGAGCTCGTGCGCTCCGCCGTCGCCCACGCCCGGCGGACCCTCGGCTGAGCCGGTGCGCTTCGACGTCGCCATCGTCGGAGGCGGTCCCGCGGGGCTGGCGGTGGCGATCGAGGCGCGCCTGCGCGGGCTCTCGGCGGTGGTGCTCGAGCGGCAGACCTTCCCCGTGGACAAGGCCTGCGGCGAAGGGCTGATGCCGGCGGGCGTGGTGGCGCTGAAGCGGCTCGGCGCCTGGTCGCACCTCGACCGCGCCGACTGCGCGCCCTTCGAGGCCATTCGCTACGTGCAGGAGGACGGCCGCTTCGCCGACGGGACGCTGCCGGCCCCCGGCGGCCTCGGCATTCGGCGGCTGGCCTTGTCGCGGGCGATGGCGGAGGTGGCGCACAACGTGGGCGCCGAGCTGCGTGAGGGGACCGGGGTGCGCGCGCACGCCGTGTCGCCCGGGGGCGTGTCGCTGACCACCGACGCTGGCACGGTGGAGGCGGCGGTGCTCGTCGCGGCCGATGGGCTGAACTCGCGCCTCCGCGCCTCCGAGGGGCTCGCGCTGGCGCCCGAGGGGCCGCGCCGCTTCGGGCTGCGGAGGCACTTCGCCCTCGCGCCGTGGGCGAGCCGCGTCGAGGTGCACTTCACGCCCGGCGCCGAGGCCTACGTGACGCCGGCCGGAGTGCGCCGCGTCGGCGTGGCCTTCCTCTGGGACGCCGGTACGCAGCCGGAGGCGGCTTCCTTCGACGGCCTCCTGGCGAGGTTCCCGGCGCTGGCGGACCGGCTGACCGGCGCGGCGCCGGACTCCGAGGCGCGCGGGGCCGGGCCCTTGAAGCAGATCGTCACGCGGAGGACGAAGCCTCGCTTCGCGCTGGTCGGCGATGCCGGCGGCTCGGTCGACGCGATCACCGGGGAAGGGCTGAGTCTCGCGTTCGAGTCCGCGCGGGCCCTGGGCGCGGTGCTCCCGGCGGCGGTGGCTTCGGGCTCGGTCGAGGCGTTCGCGCCCTACGAGCGCGCCGCCGCGCGGGCCTTCGCGACCTACGCCCGGCTCGCGGGAGGGCTCGCGTGGATCGCCGCCCGCCCGCGCCTGCGCCGGCTCGTCGTCGATCAGCTCATCGGCGCCCCGCCGGTGTTCTCCTGGGCGCTGCACCGGCTGGTCGGCCCGGTGGAGGCTCCGAGATCGGCCGTCGCGACGGAGTGACGGTCGAGCCGCGCGACGTCAGGCGCCGGCCTGCTCCACCCGCCCGTCCGCGTGCCGCGCGAAGCGCCCCTGCTCGCGCGGGTGCACCGGGTCGTCGCTCTTGAACGGCCAGCCTCCGAACCGGGTGCGCTGGTAGTCGAAGAAGGCCTGCTGCAGCTCGGCCCGGTCATTCATCACGAAGGGGCCATAGTGCGCGACCGGCTCGCGAATCGGCTGGCCCTGCAGCACCAGCGCCTCGCACGGCCCGTCGCCCGCCTCGAGCGCGAGCTCGCGCTCGGCCTTCACGGTGAACCCTCGGCTCTCCTGGGCCACGTGACCGGCCACGGTGATCCTCGGCCCGGAGAAGAAGAAGAGCTGCCGGTTCGAGCCCGCCTTCGCCGGAGGCAAGGTCAGCGTCGCCTTCGGGTCGAGCCTCACCAGCCAGATGCCCACGTCGTGCGCCGGGTCGGCGGCCCAGGACTGCGGCGGCGGGGGAGGGCCGACGGCGTCTTCGAAGCGCCCGGCGATGACGGTGACCTCGCTCCCGCGGCCCCGCTCATCGGTGCGCGCCACCTTCCGCAGCCGCTCGCGCCACAGCATCGTGAAGTGCGGGTCCGCCATCTTCTGGGCCCGAGGCAGGTTGAGCCACAGCTGGAAGAGCTCCAGCGGGTTGCCGGCGTCCTGGTTCCGCAGGGGGAACATCTCGGAGTGCACGATGCCCTTGCCGGCCGTCACCCACTGCACGTCGCCCTCGCCGAAGCGCGCGGTGGCCCCCAGCGAGTCGGAGTGATCGCAATAGCCCCGCCGCACCAGGGTCACCGTCTCGAAACCCCGGTGCGGGTGCTGGGGAAAGCCGGGCACCACGTCGCCGTGGTACATGCGCCAGCCGTCCTTGCCCTCGAAGTCCTGGCCGAGGTCGCGTCCCTCGAGCGAGGCCCTGGGGCCCATGCGCTCGTCGCCCGCGGGGTAAGCGTCGTCGTGGTGCGCGCAGAAGAGGAACGGGTCCAAGGTCTCCCAGTGAAGGCCGAGGCGCTGCTCGGAGAGGATGAGCTCGTCAGTCATGGTGACCTTGGGTAACCACGGCGTGGACCCAGGACAAGCTCGCGCCGGCGCCCTTCGGGTGTGCTCAGGGTGAACGGACGGGGTACAGTCCGCTCCTCATGGCACGAGCGCGGAGCGTCGACTGGATCGTCGCTGGGGTGGTGGGCGTGGCCTTCGGTGTCACGGCGGCCTGTGGCGCGAACGATCTCGTCGCTCCGGCGGCTGAGTCCAAGGGCGACATTCAGCAGTGCCGCGACTTCGACCACCTGATGCCGAACTTCGTGAAGGCCCTGAACACCGGCCAGACCGAGAACCTGCGGGTGGTGATCGAGAAGCAGCTCCTCAAGCCCGCCCGCGAGGACGTGCCCCCGCCGGTGACCGACGTGCTGCGGTCGATCTTCGTGACCTTGACGCGCCTGGCGCAGAAGCCGCCCGAGGCCGGGGCCAAGTCGGGGCAGTACTGCGCCTCCGCCGAGGCCGCGCCGCCGCTCGAGCAGTCGAACGAGCTGTGCGAGATGCGCCGCTCGCTCGATCTCCTGGTGCACCAGGGCAAGGGCATCGACGCGGTGAACCTCGTCCGCCCGCAGCTCCTCGGCGTCCTCAACTACCTCGTCGGCAAGTCGAAGGACGGCCAGCAACACTACGAGATCGCCGCGATCCTCTCCGGCGCCTGCTCCCAGGACGCGAACTGCCAGCTCTCCAACGGGCTCGACCTGGTCATCGCCTTCAGCGACTACCTGCGCACGGCGCAGGGCAAGAAGCTCTCCGACGACCTGAACGCGTTGCTGACGAAGCCGTCGGTCACCGCCTTCATGGACCCCACGAAGTTCAAGGAAGACGACTTCGTGAACCTCGCCAAGTTCCTCATTCCGGTCATCCGGTCCGCCAGCCCAGCGGAGCTCGACAAGCTCTTCAACGGCAACCAGCTGCCGCTGCCGCCGGACCTGAAGAACGATCTGAAGCCGGTGGTCGCCGATCTGAAGGACATCCTCGGGCACCCGGAGCTGATGACGCCGACCAAGGCCGCGCTCCAGTGCATCTGGGGTGACTCGCCGCCGGCGGGCTCGGGCACCGCCTGCTGGTCCGGCAAGGACGGCTGCAACTTCGACCTGCTGCGCATGATGCACCGCCTGGCGATTCGCGACGCGCTGCCCGAGTTCGGCGTCACCCGGCTCGCCCAGGTCCTCAAGGGCATTCAGCAGGTCGACACCCGCGGCTCCCTCGTCTACCTCGCGGGCACGCTGGCCCGGGCGGTGAAGAGCGACGAGCAGGCCATCGACTCGGCCGCCGCCGTCTGCAAGACGCTGCTCTCGAACAGCCCGGTGAGCGGTCAGGCGCGGCCGAACGCGCAGATGGTCACGCCGGTCCTGGCCACCCTCGTCGAGGAGCACGTGATCGAAGAAGGCATCTGCGCCATCGACACGCTGCTGTTCGGGTGCGCCGGTGGGACGCAGCCTGCCTGCGCGCTGGTGCCCTGACTCCGCGTCAGATCATCCACGACAGCCGCAGGCCCGCGATGAGGTCGTGCCGATCGGTGCCCGCCACCGGCAGCGTCCCGCCGAGCTCGATGCCCAGCTGCGACGCGCGGAAGCGCAGGGCGGCGGTCGGGGCGAGGTAGCTGCTCGTTCCACCCAGGTGGCCGGTGACGTCCACCACGAGCGCGAACCAGCTCGTGGGCAGAAGCTCCGCGCCGGCGAGCAGCGTCCCGCCCGCGCGCGTCAGCGCCGGCCCGGCGCCGAGGCCGGTCGTCACGTCGGCGCCGAGGTAGGTGTGCACGCGGAGCCACGAGCTGGCCACCCACTTCGACGCGTGGCCTACCTCGAGCCCGACCACGCGGCTGTTCGGTACCTCGAAGGAGGTGGGCAACAGGACGCGGCCCGAGAGCGCGCCGGCGAAGCGCTCGGTCTGGTAGAGCCCACGGGTCGCGCCCGCGGTGAGGTTGCCGAACGCGAGCTGCGTCTGCTTGAGCGTGGCGTTCTGCGTGAAGGTGAAGGTGGCCGGCTCGAGGGTCGCGAAGAGCTCGAGCTTCGGCTGGAGCGCGTAGGACGCGAAGAGCACCGCGCCTCCGGCGATGTCTCCGTAGAAGGCCGGGGTGTCGATGATCGCGCCGAGCCGCCCTCCGAACCCGACCTCGGTGCGCGCGCAGACGCGGCGGCCGGTGGCCATGTCCGCCTCCGCGAAGCCGAGCGCCACGGGGCCGTCGGGGAGCGCCGCGCCGGCCTCGGAGGCGCTGGCGGGGCAGAGCAGCGGCTCGACG
>JBBIOE010000098.1:0-25307 GCA_037443525.1 Archangiaceae bacterium
CTGCTGCCGCGCCGGCCGGCGAAGCCGAAGTCCTTGGGTCTTGCTCATGCCTGCCTCCACGGACAGGCAGATCACGAACCCGTGCGGGCCTCAACCACCCGTGCTCAAAAACTGTCAGTCTCTGAGCCCGTCGAAGGGTGCCGAATTCCTCCTGTCCCCCTATGGTCTGCTCGTTCTTCCCCAGCCCGGAGGCCCCATGCGCATCGCGATCGCCGCCGTCTCGCTGTTCTCCCTCGCCTGCTTCGCCGACGCCCCTGCGAAAGCCCTCGTCGTCCACGCCTCCGGCGCCCCCACCCACCGCATCGCCGAGGGCAAGGGCACCGCGACGCTCTTCCTCAACGCGACCAACGGCTCGCCCGAGGTGGCGCTGACGAAGCTGGTCCTGGAGGCGGGCGCCAAGGTCGGCGAGCACACCCACGACAGCGGCGAGTGGCTCTACGTGCTCTCCGGCGCGGGGGAGTTCACGGTGTCCGGCGAGAAGCTCTCGGCGAAGGAGGGCGACGCCATCTTCATCCCCAAGGGCGCGAAGCACTCGGCGGGCGTGGCGGCCGGTGCCAAGGCGCCGCTCGTGGCCGTGCAGGTGTACGCGCCGGCCGGGGCGGAGCAGCGCTTCACCAAGGGCCCGAAGGTCGATACGGCGCCTGCGCCGGCGCGCTGACCTCGTGGCGATGCCGACGTCCGTCCGGTTGCGTCGGCCGAAGAGGGGCCGCGTCTCGACTCGCGCTGTTCGGCAGGCTTCGACGAGCTCAGCCTGAACGGTGGCTCCGCGGTGCGACGCAGTCGCTCGAACCCATCAAAGCTTGAGCCGCATGCCCGCGCGCACCACCGCCGTGGAGTAGAAGGTGCCGCGCCACCGCACCCCACCTCGGTGCCACGCGAGCAGCGCCGAGCGCCCGAGCGCCGTGGCCAGCGGCACCACTCCGGCACCGGGCAGCACCGCGGGCCAGGCGGGCATCCGGAGCCACCGGGAGAGCACCACCTGCGTCACCGCCCCGAGCGCGAAGGTGGCGAGCCCCATGAGCCGGACGTGCGCGTCGCTGCTGAAGAGCGCCGCCAGGTACCCCAGCTCCAGAAGAGCGAGAAGGGTCACGCCCAGCAGCGTCAGCCCCGCGGGAGCCGTCGCGCCGTTCTTCTCCAGCGCGTGCGCCATCGCGCGGTACGAAGGGTAGAACTCGAGCGACACCGCCTCCTGGGCCACCACCACCCGCTGACGCGCTCCCGCGCGCTTGAGCATCACGCCCAGGGCCATGTCGTCGCCGATCTCCATCTTCAGCCACTCGAGGCCGGGGCTCTTCACCAGCGCGCTCCTCCGGAAGAGGTTGAAGGCGCCCACCCCCACGGCGGCCTTCGAGCCGGGGCGCTCGACCGCCGAGAGCCGCGAGAAGGCCACGATCATGCGGAAGAAGCCCGCCAGCGCCGCGGTGATCACCGGCCCTCCGGGAGTGACGCCCGGGAGCGCGGCGACGTGATCGACGCCCTCGGCCTCCGCCCACGCGATCACCCTCGCCAGCGTGCCGGGCGCGAGGTGCACGTCGGCGTCGCTGAAGAGAATCCACTCGCCGGTCGCGACCTTCAGCCCCTGCGCCAGCGCGTTGACTTTCCCCAGCCAGCCCTCGGGCAGGGTGTCGACGCGGGTCACGATCAGCCGCGGCTCTCCGAGCGAGCGGGCCTGGTCCCCGGTGTCGTCGGTGGAGCGGTCGTCGACCAGCACGAGCTGCAGCGCCGGGTAGCCGTCGGCCAGCTTCGCCTGCAGCGCCTCGCGCACCTGGGCGCCCTCGTCCCGCGCGGGGATGACGATCGAGACCGTCGGCCAGGCCGTGCGGTTCGGCTCGGGCAGGGAGCCGACGGTCTTCAGGGCGCTCCGGGTGCGCGCGACCAGCAGTGACTGCGCGAGCCAGTAGAGCGCGGAGACGATGACCAGCACGGTGAGCAGCACGGTGGCGCGAAACCTAACACCCGGCCATGTCCCCAAGTTGGCCCCCCGGGTGTCGAAGCCTCGGCCGGTTGATGGAGGCGTTCGTGAGCGTGAATCAGGTCGCCGTGACGGTGGTCGCGATGCTGGCGCTGTACACATCCTCGGCGGAGGCGTGCGTCGGCGTCGGCTGCACCGATCCGTGGACTCCGCTGCCGCGCGCGGGCCAGTCGATCCCCGCGAACGTCCCCGCGCTCGGCCTCTACTCCCCCGGCGGGTTCGACGAGCGGGCGGTGGACCGGCTCTCCGCCATCCAGCTCGTTCGAGACGGGGGCCAACCCATCGGCCTCGATCTCGATGCCGGAGCGATGATCGTCCTCCGCCCCAAGGCGCCGCTTCCCGCCGGAGAGACGGTGGTCCTCCGCTACCCGTCGCTCTGCTTCCTTCACGGCGCCGACGCCGGAACGGAGCTGAACGAGGTGCCGATCGAGGTGATCGCGGCCGCCCCCCTGCCCACCGTGCTCGGCATTCTCGCGGCCCAGGAAGTCGGGCGCGGGCGAATCCCCGTCAACGCGGGAGCCACCTGCGGCACGAACATCGACGCGACCTACGCGGACCTCTCCTTCAGCCCCGACCCCGCCCTGGCTCCCTTCCTCCCCGTGACGGGCTGGGCCCTCAGCGTCGACGGCGAGCCCTGGGCAACCGAGGAGATCGGCATGGTCCTGCCGCAAGGGCAGCTCCTCCCCTTCCGCCAGGACCGGAGCCAGCACCACGAGCAACGGCGCATTCTGAGAGTCCACGCGGCGTGCGGCGCCACCGCCGAAGGCGTCGACCGTGGCGTCAGCCCCGGCCACCACGTCGCGCGGCTCGAAGGGACGCTGCTCGGGACCACGACGACGCTCGCGGTCGAGCAGCCCTTCGACCTGAGCTGCGGTGGCGGACTTCCGACGGGCTGCGCGGCGGCCTCGAGCGACCTCAGCGGTCTCGCCCTCGCTGCGCTCGCCCTGGCTCTGGCGTGGAGGCGCCGGCGGGCGTGATCACGGAGCAGCGGCAGCCGCCGGAGCGCCGCCGTCGAGCCGCCGCTCCGCCCGGCGCCGCGAGCTCTCCCGCCGCTTCTCGGCGCACTCCTTGAGGCCCTTCACCGCCAGCTCATTGGGGAGCCCGGCCTCGACGCGAAACCGATTCCCCTTGGCCGCGCGCACGCGGGCGAGATCGAGCAGCGCCGCCCCTTCGGCGTCGCCGCTGGCCTGCGCCTTCACCCGCGCCACCGACAAGGCCGCGCCGAGAGTGCGCCGGAGCTCCTCGCCCTTCTGCGCGTCCACCGAGTCGACGTCGGCCACCAGCCCCACGTCGTGGGAGACGTCGAGGTGCAGCATCGCCGAGCTGGCGGCATCGCGGATCGTATCGCCGAGCCTGGGCTCGATCTTGCCGAACGCGTCCGAGAAGGCGTCGCGCTGCACGATGCCGTAGAGCTCTCCGTAGGCCTGGCCCTCGTCGATGGGCGATGGCCCCGTGGGCCCCGTCCCGTCGAGGCGATCGAGCGTCGCCTTCAGGGTCGCGCGATCCTGCGCGACGATCATCATCTGGCCCTTCCACGTGGCGGTGACGGCGTCGAACCCTCCGTCGGAGAGCTGCAGCTCGTAGATCTTCGCGTTCGGGCCGTAGTCCTGGGACGTCCGAAGCGCCTTCCCGAACAGGCGCGTGGGGTCGACCTTCGACCAATCGCCGGAGAGCAGCAACGTGTCGTCGGCCACGGCGATGCGATCGAGCGCAGTCAGCGGATCGAAGCCCGCGTCGCGGAACTCATCGATGACCCCCTGAAGCTCGCCGCCGCCCACGCAGTCCATCAACAAGGGCCCGAGCTCCGAGTTCAAGATGCCGTTCACCTCGGCCACCATCGCCACCCGGTGCACCTGAGGCGGCAGCGCGGCCAGCACCGGGTCCCGCCGCCGCGGGGGAGGCGCGAGCACGCCCGCGTCGACGTCCACCACGGGAGCGACCCACGTCCTCCGGTTCGCGGCGCGCGTCGCCTCGGGCTCGCTCATGCGCGTCGGCAGGCGCACCTGCGGCAGGTGCTCGATCGGCTCCGGCTCCCCGAAGCTCATCAACCACGCCGCCAGCACCACCAGCACGGCCGCCGCCAGGAGCCACGGCCACCGACGTCTCGCGCGCGCCGCCATCAGAAGTCCTTCCGTTCGAACTGCCACGCCGCGACCGAGAGCAGCGCCACGGAGAAGACGAAGCAAGCCACCACCACGCGGACGAGCGCCGACGAGTCGACCGGGGTGAACGACGCGATCGCCGCCGAGTCGTCGGCCAGGGTCGCGAGGCGAGGGATGGGCATCATCGCGAATCGAAAGAGCTGCCGCCGGGGCCCCGCCTCCAGCACCGCGGCGATCGACTCGCGATGGCTCGAGACGATGCCCAGCACCAGCGTGAAGAGACCGCTCGCCGCGCTCAGCGGCGCGCTGCGCACGAAGATCGCCGAGGCGAGCATGGCCGCGTACACCACCGCGAAGCCGCACCAGCCGAGCGCGCTGCCGTAGAGGAGCACCGGGCTGAAGTCGTGCGTCTTCACCCCCAGCAAGAGCGTCAAGCCCCCGGCGCCGTAGAGCGTGCCGAGGGCCGCCAGCGTCAGGACGCCGAGGTAGGTGCCGAAGAGCACCTGCCACCGCGCCACCGGCAGCGAGAGCAGGTGCTCGATGCGCCCCGGGGTCAACAGCTCGGGCGCGAAGTCGCTGCAGGCCATGAGGAGGAACATCGCGCCGCCGTAGAAGGCCGCGTAGGCGGTGGCGAGATAGAGCGGCCCCAGCACCCGGTGCGAGCTGAGGATGTCGCCGAAGAGGACCTCGCCGAAGAGCTTCGAGCCGGAGATGGCGCCGTCGATGACCTCCAGCTCCAGCGAGCTCGCGAGCGTCACCAGCACCAGCGTGATGGACCCGAACAGCCCGACGAACCACTTGCGCCGCGCGGCCTCGACCAAGAGGTCCAGCGCGATTCGGAGGATCTGGCTCACGCGCGCGCCTCCCCGAGGGCATCGGCGAGCACCGCCTCGAGATCGCGCGAGGCCGCGGTGAGCTCGACGAGCTTCGCCCCGCTCGCCCGCGCCGCGTCGAGGGCCACGTTGAGCGCGTCGACGTCCGCGCCGGCGAAGGCCCACCCGGCGCCCTCGGCCACGAAGCCCGCGCCCGCCAGCGCCGCCGCGTCGGCCCCCGCGTCGAAGCGCGCCACCCACCGGCGCTCCACCCGGCGGATCTCGTCCAGCGTGCCCTCGAGCCGCAGCTTCCCCTGGTGGAGAATGCCGATGCGATCGCACACCCGCTCGGTCTCGGACAACAGGTGGGAGTTGAGCACCAGCGTCGCGCCGCGCCGCTTCTCCTCCTCGAGCAGGCGCCGCACCTCGACCCGCCCGAGCGGGTCGATGCCGTCGGTCGGCTCGTCGAGCACCAACAGGTCGGGCTGCCCCAGCATCGCCGCCGCCAGCCCCAGCCGCTGGCGCATGCCCTTCGAGTACGAGCCCACGCGCCGGTCGACGACGCCGAGCCCCACCCGCTCCAGCGCGAGGGCCAGCTCCCGATCCGAGACGTCGAGCCGCTTGAGCGTGGCCACCGTGCGCAACACGTCCTTGCCGCGCGACGCCGCTGGCAGGTGCATGCGCTCCGGGAGGTAGCCGATGCGCTGGCGCACCGCGAGATCCTCCGGCTGGCCGCCGAGCACGTCGATCTCTCCGCCCGTCGGCCGCGCCACGCCCAGCAGCAGCTTGATGAAGGTCGTCTTCCCCGCGCCGTTGGGGCCGATGAGGCCGAAGGCCGCGCCCTTCGGCACCGCCAGGTCGAGCCCGTCGAGCGCCAGGAGCGGCTTGCCGAACAGGCTCGTGTAGCGCTTGGTCAGGCGGCGGACGGCGAGCGCGGACATACGAGGGGGTCGGAGACTAGCGCAGGAGGGAGGAAACGGGCTTCGCCCTGAGAGGACGGACACCCAGCCCGTCGAACCGCCCCTCTACCCGCGCGGCGCGAGCAGCGGCGCCACCGCCTCCAGCGAGGGGAGCTTCTCCGAGCAGGTCACCCCCCGGCACACGACGTAGGCCGGCCCGCTGGGCTCCTCCTTCCACTCGAACGCCACCGCCGGGTGATAGCCCCGGTCGAGCCAGCGCCGGGCCTCCAGCGCCTGCTCCCGCGTCCCGAACACCGTCAGCTTCGGCGCCTCGTCGAGGAGCACGTCGGCGGCGAGCAACAGGTGCCCGAACGCCCCCGGGTTCTCGGTGATCGCCTCCGTGAGCCGGCCGAGGTACTTCCGCGCCTGCTCGGCGAAGCGCCCCTCGCCGGTGAGCGCGAAGAGGAAGGCCTGCGCCTCGGTGAGCGTCGAGGCGCCCGAGGGGAACGCGTTGTCGTGCAGCGCGAAGACCGGCACCACCAGGTCCTTGGTGCCCTTGTCGGCGCTGAGGTAGGCGAGCGTGTCCTCGTTCCAGAAGCGGGCCACCGCGCGATCGGCGATGCGCCCGGCCGCCTCGAGGTAGCGCGGCTCCAGCGTCGCCTGCGCGAGCGCCACCAGCCCCAGGGCCAGGTTCCCCGCGTCCTCCAGCGTCCCCTCGAGGCGCGGCTTCCCCTGGTGGAGCGCGCGCGCCACCGAGCCGTCCGGCGCCACGGCGCCCGCGAGGAGCTGCTCGGCCGCGACCTGCGCCAGCGCCACCAGGTCCTGCCGCCCGAAGACCCGCCCCGCCGCGCACAGGCCCCGCAGCACGAGCCCGTTGAGCCCCACCAGCACCTTGTCGTCGAGGCCGGGCGCGGTGCGCTGCTGCCGCCGCTCGAACAGCAAGGCCCGCACCTGCGCGAGCCGGGTCTGCATCGTCTCCAGGTCGACGCCGTGCTCCTTGGCCAGCGTGGCCGCGTCCTTCACCACCGCGAGCACCGTCTTCCCGTCTTCGAAGTTCCCCGCGCTCGTCACCCCGAAGTGCTCGGCCGCCAGCGGAGCGTCGTCCTCCAGCACCTCGTCGAGCTCCGCCCGGCTCCAGGCGAAGAAGCGGCCCTCGTGCCCCTCGGTGTCGGCGTCCTGCGCGGTGGCGAAGGTGCCCTCCCGCGTGCGCAGCTCGCGCACCAGCCACGCCGCCGTCTGATCGACGACCTGCCCCCACAGCGCCCGCGGGGCCACCTCCTGCGCGGCCGCGTAGACCGAGAGGAGCTGCGCGCTGTCGTACAGCATCTTCTCGAAGTGCGGCACGGCCCAGCGCTCGTCGACGGAGTAGCGGTGAAAGCCGCCGCCCAGGTGATCGAAGATCCCGCCCGTCGCCATCTTCTCCAGCGTGAGCAGGGCCGCGTCGCGCACCGCCGCCTCGCCCGACCGCCGGAAGGCGCGCAGCATCAGCTCGAGCAGCATTGGGTTCGGGAACTTGGGCCCCTGGTGCCCGAACCCGCCGAAGCGGGGATCGGTGCGGCGCGCCAAGAGGCGACCCGCCTCCACCAGGTCCTGGGCGGGAATCGGCCGGGGCTCCACCGCCTCCAGCCCCATCGCCATCACCTGCGCCAGCGCCTGGGTGAGCTCCTCGCCCTGCGCGTCGAGGGCCTTTCGCTCGCGCGTCCAGGCCTCGGCGATGCGCACCAACAGCTCCTTGAACGAGGGCAGCCCGTGCCGCGGCTCGCTGGGGAAGTAGGTGCCTCCGTAGAACGGAGAGAGGGCCGGCGTGAGGAACACCGTCAACGGCCAGCCGCCCCCGCGCCCGAGCAGCTGCACCACCCCCTGGTAGAGCTGATCGACGTCCGGCCGCTCCTCGCGGTCCACCTTGATGCTCACGAAGTGCTCGTTCATCAGAGCCGCCGTCGCCTCGTCCTCGAAGGACTCGTGCGCCATCACGTGGCACCAGTGGCAGGCCGAGTACCCGATGGAGAGCACGATGGGCTTGTCCTCGCGCCTGGCCTTCTCCAGGGCCTCCTCGCCCCACGGGTACCAATCGACCGGGTTGGTGGCGTGCTGGCGGAGGTACGGCGACGGCTCCTTTTCCAACCTGTTCCGCGAGGACGTCGGCGCGAGCATGGGCAGGCTGTAACGAACCAGAAGCACAGCTGTCCACCTCGGGGAGGCCGATTCCCCCGATGGGGTCGACGCGGCGCCACCACGCTGTAATTTTTTCCTCAAGACGCGCCCCCGCGCGAACCGAAGTCGAAGGTCCTCCGGAACGGAAAGTGGAGGTCTCGTGCCGCAGTCGTTGAGCCAGTTGTTCCGACCTCGCTCGGTCGCGGTGGTGGGTGCGTCGCGTCAGAAGGGCTCCATCGGGTACGAGGTGCTCAAGAACCTGCTCCGCGGGGACTTCAGCGGCGCCGTGTACCCGGTCACGCCGCACAGCGCGGTGGTCCAGGCGGTGCGCGCGTGGCCCACGGTCTCCTCCATTCCCGATCCCATCGATCTCGCCATCGTCACCGTGCCGGCGGAGCAGGTGCTCGAGGTGGTGGAGGACTGCGGCAAGAAGGGCGTGCGGGGCCTCATCGTCCTCAGCAACGGCTTCGCCGAGGCGGGGCCCCCGGGGGCGGGGCTGCAGCGGAAGCTCCTGGAGCGCACCCGCGCCCTCGGCATGCGCATGATCGGCCCGAACTGCCTCGGCCTGATGAACGCGCACCCCTCGGTGCAGCTCAACGCCACCTTCGCGCCCTCCACGCCCCGCTTCGGCTGCGTGGCCTTCGCCTCGCAGTCGGGCGCGCTGGGCCTGGCGGTGCTCGACGAGGCGGAGCAGCTCGGCCTCGGCATCTCGCAGTTCGTCTCGCTGGGGAACAAGGCCGACGTCTCGGGCAACGATCTGCTCGAGCTATGGGAGGACGATCCCTCGACGCGCGTGGTGCTGCTCTACATGGAGAGCCTCGGCAACCCGCGCCGCTTCATGGACCTGGCGCGCCGGGTCTCTCGGAAGAAGCCCATCGTGGTGGTGAAGTCCGGCCGCACCGCCGCCGGGCACCGCGCCGCCAGCTCGCACACCGGCTCGCGCGCCACCCTCGACGTGGCCACCGACGCCCTCCTCGGCCAGGCGGGCATCATCCGCACCGACACCATTCACGAGCTCTTCGACGTGGCCACCCTGCTCGCCCACCAGCCGGTGCCGGCAGGGAATCGCGTCGCCATCGTCACCAACGCCGGCGGGCCGGGCATCATGGCCGCCGACGCCTGCGAGAGCCGGGGCCTGGAGGTCGCGCCGCTGGAGGAGCAAACGCAGGCCGCGCTGAGGGAGCTCTTGCCCCACGCCGCCGCGGTGGCCAACCCGGTCGATCTCACCGGGAGCGCCTCGGCGAACCTCTACGCCAAGGCGCTGCGGCAAGTGCTCGACGACCCCACCGTCGACGCGGCGCTGGTGCTCTTCGTCACCCCCATCGTCACCGACCCCAAGGCGGTGGCGGAGGCCATCCTCGCGGCGAGCGAGCGGAAGAAGAAACCGCTGCTCACCTGCGTGATGGGCCGACACGGCGTGCAGGAGGCGATCGAGCTCTTGCGCGCCCACCACATCCCCGTCTTCGACTTCCCCGAGGCGGCGGCCGGCGCGCTGGCCAAGGCCGCCGGCTACGGCAGCTTCCTCGCTCGCCCCGAGGGACGGCTGGTGGAGCTGGAGCGCTTCGATCTCGACCGCGTGCAGGAGCTGGTGCGCCGAGGCCTCGGCCACCGGAAGTCGCACTGGCTGCCCCACGCGGACGTGGCGGCCCTCCTGGAGGCCGCGGGCCTCTCGTGCGTGAAGGGCGTCGAGGCGCCGAACGCCGACGACGCCATCGAGGCCGCGCGCCGCCTCGGTTTCCCGGTGGTGGTGAAGGTGCTCTCCGACACCATCATGCACAAGCGCGAGGTGGGCGGCGTGGTGCTCGACGTGGAGAGCGCCGACGGCGTGCGGAACGCCTTCGCCACGGTGGTCGACCACCTCATCAGCGTCGAGCGCAAGAGCGAGATGCGCGGCGTCCTGGTGCAGCAGCAGGTGCGGGGGGGCGTCGAGACCTACATCGTCTGCAGCCGCGACCCGAAGTACGGGCCGATGGTCGGCTTCGGCATCGGCGGGGCCGGCGTCGAGGTGTGGCGGGACGTCGCCTTCCGGCTCGCCCCCTTGCGCGACGTCGACGCCCAGAGCCTGCTCACCAGCATCCGGGGCCGCTCCTTGCTCGAAGCCCCCCGCGGCGGCAGCTCCATCGACCGCGCCGCGCTCGAGGACGCCCTGCTTCGCGTGGGCCGCTTGATGTCGGCCTGCCCGGAAATCTCGGAGCTCGACCTCAACCCCATCATCGCGAAATCAAAGGGCGCGCTGGTCACCGACGCCCGCATTCGGCTGGAGCGCCGGCCCGACTCCCTCCACGGTTGAGCGGGAAACCCGCGCGCGTACGAGCAGGGGGGCTTTCTTTTGGTGCGACGTTTCGGTACATCTTCCACCGCTGGGTCAAGACGACTCCAGCTGCCGGTCCAAATTTTTTGGGGCGGTCAGAACGAAAAGGCAGAACGCAGAATGGCGACTGGTACTGTGAAGTGGTTCAACGATGCGAAGGGCTTTGGTTTCATCTCTCAGGACGGCGGTGGCGAGGACGTGTTCTGCCACCACACGGCCATCATGAGCGAAGGCTTCCGCACCCTGGCTGAGGGCCAGAAGGTCGAGTTCGAGGTGAAGAAGGGCCCCAAGGGCCTGCAGGCGGCGAACGTCAAGCCGATCGCCTGATCTTCCTCGTCGACGGCTCACGGCCCGCTCCCGGTCACGGTGGCGGGCCGTTGCTTTTGCGGGCAAGCCGCGGCTTTCGAAGCCTCACGACAGAAGATGGGTGACGGGCCCGCGCCGCGCTACGCTCGCTAAAGGCTCATGTCGCTCTTCGTTCTTCGAGAGGGGTACCGCGTCATCACGACGGAGAAGGGCGGGCGCGTGATGCACGTCCGCACCGGCGATCAGCTCGAGCTGTCGGCGACCGAGGTGCAGCTCCTCGCGCGCGCCACCGCCGGCGGCGTCGATCCCGAGGACCCCAGCGTCAAGCCGGTCTTCAAGAAGCTCGCGAACCTGGGGCTCTTGGTGAAGGAGCCCGGGGTCGAGAAGCCCAAGGGCAACGTGCCAGCCTTCGACGAGCTCTCCATCGATCTCGACGACGTCGTCGGGCCGAAGGCAGCGCCGACGGGGCCGGTGCCGAAGTTCCGCACCGACGTGGCCATCTCGCGTCGCGGCACGGGCAACCTCTTCGACGCGGCGGACCCGGTGACGGGAACGACGCTCTCGCTCTACGACTTCGAGGTGTCGCTGGCGCGAATGCTCGACGGCAAGCGCACCCACGCGGAGCTCTTGGAGGCGGCCAAGAAGCTCGGCATCCCCGCCAGCGCGGACAGCCTCGCGCAGTTCTTGAAGCAGCTCGAGAAGAACGGCTTCCTCGTCTCCGCGGGGACGCCGGAGCGGCCGGGGAGCGCCTGGCCCGAGCGGCAGAAGTGGCCTCCGCACGTGCGGCAGCACTTCCAGCTCGGGCTCAAGCTCAGCCGCGAGGGCCGCTACAACGAGGCGATCCTGGCGTTCGAGCTCGTGCTCGCGGAGGACCCCGCGAACCCCGAGGCCACGGAGGCCATCGCCAACGCCCGCGTCCACATCGAGAGCCTGACCGGGGTGAAGAGCACGACCCCGCCGCCGGCCGGGGCCCCGCTCTTGCCGGCGCAGTCGCCGCCGCGCATTCCATCGGTGCAGCTGCCGCCGCCGCTGAAGGCCGGGCCGCCGAAGCTCCCCTCCGCGCACGCCGCCGAGCTCGCCGAAGCCGTTCCCACCCAGCCAGCAGCGCCCGCGGCGATCGCGCCCGCCCCGGCGTCGTACGAGCTCGACGTGCCGGAGCCGACGCAGACCGCCACTGCGGCGCTGGTCGCCCTGCCGGGAGCGGACCAGAGCGGCGGCGCGACCAGCCCGGCGCAGCCCGCGCTTCAGGTCGAGGCGCCGGCGGCCGCTCCGGTCGAGGACAGCGCGCCGCAGCAGAGCCACGGTCCGGGCGACGAGGCCCCAGCGCCGGCGCGCGCTCCCGAGACGAGCCCCAGGAGCGAGGCGATGACGGAGCTCGAGGTGCCGGCGGCCCGGCGGGGGGTGCCGCTGCCCCTCTTCGTGGGTTCGCTGGTGGCGGCGCTCGCGCTCGGGTGGTTTGTGGGCATGAAGACCGCCCCCTCGCCGGCGCCCACCGTGGTGCCGCCGGTGACGACCGGGCCGACGCCGGTCCGTGAGGCGCCTCCCAGGCCGACGGCGGTCGCGCCCGCGGTGGAAGACGCCGGAGCGGCGGAGGCGTCCGGGGTGGCGATCGTCGACGCGGGGGCTTTGGCCGTCGCCGAGCCGGTGGACGCCGGCGCACCGCCCGTGGCGACGCCCGAGGAGGTGGCCGAGGCGAGCGTCGACTCCGGCAAGCCCACGGCTGCCCCTGCCGAGACACCGGCGCCGGCGGGCGAGTGGATCATCGCGAAGATCGTGAAGCGCGGGCGCGTGACGATGGGCACCATCGAGGCGAGCGCGGCCGGCACGGTGGCGTGGACGGCGGCGAAGCAGGCCGAGGTGAAGCGCGGCGCGGTGGTCGGGCGGCTCACCACCGACAGCGGCAAGGTCGACCTCACCGCGCCGAAGGCCGGCATCTTCAAGCCCACCGCGGCCGACGGCGCGACCGTGGCGGCCGGCGCTCCGCTGGCGTCCATCGTGTACGTCGAGGGCTTCATTCAGGCGACGGTGGACCTGGCCACGCCCTTCCCCGCCTGGGCCTGCGAGGTGGCGGACAAGAGCACCGGCCAGACCGCGCCCTGCCGCGTGGTGACCGCCACCCCGAAGGGCAAGGGGCTCTTCATCACCGCGACGACGGACCCGCTGTGGTTCGACGCCAGCGCCGCGCCGGAGCTGCGGCTCGCCGCCGCGCCCTGAGCCGAGCCCCCGATCACCGAGCGGCCCTACCTCCTCGGCGCCCCCGCCATGCGGGTCCGCTCCTTGAGCCAATCGACGATCCACCGCGACACCAGCCGCGCGCCGCCGGGCGAGTAGTGAACTCCGTCGTCCATGCGCAGCCGCGTGTAGTGACCGGTGGCGTCGGTGGAGAAGGTGGCGAAGTCTCCGCCGCTGTCCGACAAGAGCATGTTCACCTCGAGGTACTCGACGCGCGGCACCGAGCGGGCGGCCGAGGCGAAGATTCGGTTGAGCCCCTTGGTGCGCTCGGCGAAGTGCTTCTCGCGCATCGGCGGCAGGCCGAGCCAGAGCACGCGCGCGTCGGTCCCCGCGAGCGCCGCCATCATGCGCACCACCCGGGCCCGGTAGGCGGCCCGCCAGCGGGGCTCCCAGAAGTCCAGCGTGCGCTCGCCCTCGCGAATGGGCACCGCGTCGTTGGCCCCGAAGGAGCAGACGATGAAGCGCGGCTGCTCCCGCTCGATCAGGGGTGGCACGACCTTGCCCCAGTCGAAGACGTCGGGGCGCGAGAGCCCGGTGGCGCTCTGCGCCGCCTCGACCACGCGGTAGCGCCCATCGCTGGAGAGGGCGCGAGTGACGGCGCTGCCGAGGCTCCCCGCCATGAGCGAGTCGCCGACGAGGAGCACGGTCGCGGGGCGCGAGCCGGCCGGTGCGGTGACCTCCGCCGCCGACTCCGGCGCCGGGTGCAGCACGGGCACGGCGGGCGCGGGCTCGGCCTGGTCGTCGAGGGCCAGGGCAGCCTCGGCCTCGGCGGCGGAAGGGAGGACCGGCTCCGCCGCGGCGGCCTCGGGCTCGGCGCGCCAGGCCTGGGCGAAGATCGGGTCCTCGCCAGCCCCGAGCGCTCGTCCCAGGCGATCGGCGGTGGCCACCAGCGCGCGCCGGGGCGCGGTGAAGCCGAGGGCGTCGCCGGCGTTCCGCACGGGCGTCAGCGCCGAGAGCCACGCGCTCTGCACCGGGCCGACCTCCATGCGCCGGGCCCAGGTCACCAGCGCGTCGGCGTCGAAGAGCGCCATCACCAACGCGAAGGTGCAAAGCAGCACCGCCACCTCGCGCAGGCGGTAGCTGCGCGGCCCGGTCTGGGCCACCAGCCCCTCCAGCGCGCTGGCGATGTCGCCGGGGGCCTGTTGCTCCTGCTGGATCTCGAGGGGCGTCACGGGGGCGGGCTCTAGAAGCGGAAGTAGATGAACGGCGCGATGCCCTGCGGCGAGAGGGCCTCGATGCAGAGGACGACCAGCGCCAGCGCGGCGCCCTGCGCGGGAACCGGCAACCGCTCGAAGCGGCGGCGGAGGCCGTCGAGGCTCCCCGGCGGAATCATCTGGCTCAGAAGGCCCGCCACCAGCGCGAGCACGAGCGCCGGGGTGAGCCACGCGCCCAAGGTCCACGGCGAGGCGATGGCGTGGAGCAGCTCCAGCGCCGCCTGCACCGAGGTGGCGCGAAAGAGCACCCACCCCAGGCACACGAAGTGGAAGGTGAGCACGACGGCGACCACGCGCCAGGCCCGCGAGGCGCGCAAGGCGCGGAGCGGCGCGAGGGTGGACTCCGACCAGAGCCGGTGGACGACGAGGCCGGCCCCGTGCAGCGCGCCCCAGAGGACGAAGGTCCAGGCGGCGCCGTGCCACAGGCCGCCGAGCACCATGGTGAGCACGAGGTTCACGAGGGTGCGCGTCTTGCCGGCCCGCGAGCCGCCGAGGGAGATGAAGAGGTAGTCGCGCAGCCAGCTCGAGAGCGAGAGGTGCCAGCGACGCCAGAAGTCCTGCGGGCTCTGGGCGAGGCCGGGCGCGCGGAAGTTCTCGGGGAACTGGTAGCCCAGGAGGATCGCCGAGCCGATGGCGAGATCGGTGTAGCCGGAGAAGTCGCAGAAGATCTGCCCCGCGTAGCCGTAGACCGCGAGCAGCGCCTCGAGGCCTTGGTGCAGCCGCGGCGACTCGAAGGCCGGGTCGACGAGGTGGGTGGCGAGGAAGCTGGCGATGAGGACCTTCTTCACCAGGCCGGCGACGATGAGGCCGATGGCGCGCGACGCGTCGATGGCCGAGGGGTCGAGCGGCCGGGTGAGCTGCGGCAGAAAGGCGTTGGCGCGCAGGATGGGCCCGGCGACGAGCTGCGGGAAGAAGGCGACGTAGAGCAGCGCGTCGAGCAGGCGCACCGGCACGGGGATCTTGTTCCGGTAGGCGTCGACCATCAGCGAGATGGCGTGGAAGACGAAGAAGGAGATGCCGACCGGGAGCACCACCTCCGGCAGGCGCAGGGGCGGCGCGGGGAGGCCGAGGAGCTCCAGCGCGCTCACCGCGCCGATGGCGAGGAAGCCCAGGTACTTGAAGATGCCCAGGGTGCCGAGGGCGAGGGTGACGCCCAGGGCGACGAGGGCCTTGCGGACGCCGGGCCGCGACTCCCGCTGGAGCGCCTGCGCCACCACCGCCGCGAACACCGACACGCAGACCAGGAGCGACAGGTAGTGCCAGTCCCAGAAGCCGTAGAAGGCGTAGCTGACCGCGAGCAGGAAGCCGTGGTGCAGCGCGAGCCAGCGCCTCAGGCTCCAGGCGGCCGCGAACACGACGAGGAAGAAGAGGCCGTAGTCGGCGGTGGGGAAGAGCACGGCTGGCCCGAGGGAGAAAATCACACTGGAGTGGGCGCGCGAGTTCAGGGCGCCTCCCCGTTCAGGCGCGGGGCCACTTTCGCCCCCAGCCCGGCGAAGGGTGCCGAATTCCTGGTACCGTCCTCCCCCATGCTCGTGGTCGCCCTCGCCGCCCTTCACGGGCCGGCCGACGCCGAAGCGAAGGTGCTGGCGCAGGACCTGGGGGTCACGCCGTTCGAGGCGGGGCAGCTGTTGCGCGGGGCCCTGCCGGCGATCGTGCTCCGGACGGCGGACGCGGCGCGGGCCGGGAAGGTCCTCGCGGGCCTCCTTGGGCGGGGGCACGAGGCGGTGCGCTGCGACATGGCCCAGGTGCACGGCGGCGAGCGGCTCCACCGGGTTCGGGAGTTTCGCTTCGATCCCGACGCCTTCGTGAGCCTGAACCCGAACGGAACCAGCGAGCGCCTGCCGTGGTCGGAGCTCGAGGCGCTGGTCCGCGCCGCGCACCACAGCGTCGAGCAGAGCGTGGAGACGACGAAGGAGAAGCAGTTCAGCCTGAAGAAGGCGGTGCTGACGCAGGGCCTGGCCATGACCACCACGGTGACGAAGACGACCACCGCGGAGGCACGCGAGCGGGAACCGGTGGTGTACCTGTTCCGCCGCGGAGGGCCTCCGTGGCTGTTCGGCGAGAGCCATGGGCGCTACGGCAACCTGGGGCCGCACCTGCTCCCGACGCGGCTGGAGAACTTCAACACGGTGGTGCGGCTGCTTCGGGAGAAGCTGCCGGGGGTGCCCTACGACGAGCGGCTCTCGAAGCTGCGCTCGGGCACCGACCAGGCCCGGCCCGAGCTCGGCGCGGGAGGCGAGCCGGTGTCGACGACCGACCTGCTCGCGCACCTGGTGAGGCTGCACGTGACGAAGCGCGGCTTTTGAGCCTGCTCGAACGGGGGGAATCGCGATCTTCTGCGCCCGACCTGGCGGTTCCGCTAGGCGTCAGGAGCGTGGGGTGGTTACAGTCGTCTGCGTCAAAACGAACCGGGGGCGACCTGGTTTCGACGAGGGCAAGGAGGTTTCAGGGAGCGTGCCGAGTTGTGCACATCGAACTCGTAAATACACGGTGAGCAAAACCACAAAAGCCAACGACAACGTTGAGCTGGCGCTGGCGGCCTAAGGTCGCTTGAAGTGCCCGATCGCCTGATCCCCGGTCCTTGGAGTCAGGGTCGATCGTCATAAAGAGGACTGGCCCCCGAAGTCTCCTGGGCGAACGGGGCGAGAAGAAGCCGGGAAGGCTCGAGGGAATCCCGTCCGTGGGAGTCTCTCGGGCGTCATGAAACCGCGGACTACGCACGTAGCGCCTTGACGCCAAAGGCTTTCGGACGAGGGTTCGATTCCCTCCGCCTCCATGACGACGCCCTGGAGCCCTCACCGGCTCCGGGGCGTTCGTTTGATTCTCCTTGGCTGCGAGATGACGACCCCCACGACGCCCAGCGATCCCCCGCGACGGTTCTCCCGCTGCGAGAAGGGCCCCTTCTCGTACACGGAGGAGGGCGAGGGCTTCCCGGTGGTGGCGGTGCACGGCCTCCCCGGGAGCGCGCGCGACTTCCGCTGGCTCGGCGCCGCCCTGCCCCGCTCGGTGCGGTTCCTGAGGCTCGAGCTGCCGGGCTTCGGTGGGACTCCGGTGGAGACGGGGCCGGGGCCGAGCATCGACGAGCGGGGGCGCTTCGTGGTGGAGGCGCTCGATGCGCTGGGCGTGGAGCGCTGCGTGCTGGTGGGCCACTCGATGGGCGGAGGCGTCGCGCTGTCCACGACGGTGCAGGCGCCCGAGCGCGTCGCCGGCCTGGCGCTCCTGGCGTCGGTGGGGCTCAGCCCGCATCGGCTGCTCCGCCGCTTCGTGGGGCGTCAGGCGTTCTCGTGGGCAGTCGACGTGCCCGGGCTGAAGCAGCCGACGCGAGCCTTGCTCGGCGCGGCGTTCCGGGCCGCGGGGTTCCCCCCGAGCACGACCGCGGCCGAGGTGGCGCACACCGTCCGCTGCGTGGCGGCGGTGGACTTCGAGACGCAGCGGCGGAACACGTCGAGGCTGAGCGTGCCGACTCTGACCGCCTGGGCGCAGGACGACGCCTTCATCGAGGAGGCGGTGTTCACCGAGCACGTGGCCGCGCTGCCCAAGGGCCCAAGGCTGGTGTGGAAGACCGGCGGCCACAACGTGCAGAAGAGCTGGGCGAACGAGCTCGCCGAGGCGCTGGTGCTCACTTCTCGAATGTGAACTCGTCCGACACGTCGAGGACCCCCGAGTGCGTGACGTCGCCGCACACCGCGTGCTGTGCCACCGCCGCCTTCAGACCCACCAACGGACTCCCTGACGCCGCCGCCGACACCGCCACGTCCATGCCGGGGAGCTTCACCGCGTTCCCCACCGTGTCCATGGTCTCGGTCTGGGTGCCCGCCACCTTCGCCGTCTCGGTCCGGTCCGCGTCCGGCCAGGTCAGCGTCACCTCGTGGACGCCCACGCCGTGCACCGGGTTCACGATGAACACCTTGAACTCCGCGTAGCCGTGGGTGGGCGCGCCGTCGACCTTCGCCTTGCCCACGATCTGAAACCAGAAGGCGCAGCCGTCCTTCGTCTTCTTCGTCTTCCAGCCGCGCCGCTCCCACTCGTCGGGCAGGGCGACCTTCGGCTCCTTCGGCAGCTCCGGCATCTCGTTCGACGGGAGCTCGCTGGTGAAGGCCGGCGGCACCTTCTTCCCGAAGATCTCCTCCGCCGTCACGAAGGTCGGCGTCCCGCGCGCGCTCGCGAAGAGCAGGCCCCGCCCCACCTGCGTCGCCACCAGCTTCTCGCCCAGGGCGTCCACGCCCAAGACCCGCCAGTCGCTCCGCTTCACCACCCGGGGAATCCGCCGGGCGCCACTCGCGGCCGCCGGCTCGGGCGCGGCCTCCACCGCCGGAGGGCTCGGCACCGGCGCCACCGCTACCGGCTCGACCGGCGCCACGCTCTGTTCCTCCGTGCCCTTCGCCTTCTTCGCCGCGGTCGATTTCTTCGCTGCCATGGTGCGTGGACCCTCCGAACCCCTGAGGGTAGGCACGCCTCGAAAGCCTCGCAACGAACCGTCGCGGAGCCGCCCGGCGCGCACTCAGAGCCACTCCAGCGCGCGAATGTCGACGAGCACCTCGTGGCCCTTCGTCGCCGCCCGCAGGCGATCGCACATCGCCCCCCCAAACCGCACCGCGTTCCGGGCCGGGTCGAACACCCACGTGTCCGGCCCCGGCAGCACGGGACCTCGGTCGACCCCCACGCTCAGGAACTTCGGATCGATGGGGGTCGGCGTGTCGAGGAGGAACTCGCACGGGTCCGGCCCGGTGATCCGGATGATGTCGTCCAGCACCGTCGCCAGCTCGTCCCCCGAGCTCGACTGGTAGTAGCGCAGGCACCCACCGTCGGCGCCGCCGCACTCGCGCGGGCGTCCTCCGGCGATCGCCATCGCATCGAGCGTCCGCTGCGCCGTGCCCGTCGTGTCCGACCCGAACCCCACCACGAACACCCCGATGCCCTTCTCGCTCAGCGCATGAACGCTCGACACCGCTCCGTCCTCGTCGAGGCAGCCGAGGGCGCAGTTCGGGTTGCCCGACGGCCCGCAGGCCGACAACGTGCACCGGCAGGCCGCCGGCGAGGCGCAGGTGTTGACGTTCCCTGCGTTGCAGTTCGGCAAACCGTCGGTGAGCAGCACCACGAAGTCGTCGCGGCCGTCGTCTTCGCCGAGCCCCGGCAGCCCGCCCACGAACGCCAATGACGCTCCCGTGGGTGTCCCGCCGCCGGGAGCGATGCCGTGTACCGCGCTTCGAACGCGCTGGGCCGCCGCCTCGCTCGCCGCCAGCGCCGCGTCGTCGTCGCTGGGAAACGGCGCCGGGAGCGCCACCGCGATGCTGGTGGTCGCGCCACAGGTGTCGTTACTCGGAAACAGCGCCAGGCCCATTCGCGCCAGCGTGCCGTGCTGGGCGAGGAACGAGTCCAGGGCCACCTTGAGCTCGTCGATCTTCGCCGCCCCACCGTCCACCGCCGAATCGCGCATCGAGCCCGACCGGTCCACCAACAGCATCACGTTCGGCGCCGGCTTGCGGGCGAACCTCGCTCCGCCCACCCGCGTCTGCGCGATCGCGATCGGCTCGACCCGCTCGAAGTCGTACGTCTGACACGCGAGCCCCAGAAGGAGCACGCTCCCCGCGATGCCACTGCGCATGCCGCACCTCACTCGGCATCACAGTCGCGCGAAGCCTTCGGGACGGCTCACCGCGCCATTGCATCGCGCCCCGCCGTCGGCGAGAAGCCCCCTTCGGAGGGCACATGCAGAAGACCAACACGCTCGCGGTGGTGAGCCTGGTGACGGGAATCGTCTCGTACCTGGCGCTGCCCTTCATCGGGGCCATCGTCGCCATCATCTGCGGCCACCTGGCGCGCAAGGAGATCCGCGCCACCGGCGAAGCGGGCGACGGGCTCGCGCTCGCGGGCCTCGTCCTCGGCTACTTGCACTTCCTGGTGCTGTGCCTGGTGGGCGGGTTCTTCCTCGTCTTCGGCGCGGCGATCGTCGGCGCTGCCGCGCACCACTGACGACGCCTCACGCGTGCAGGCGGGGCGTCTTCTTCGAGAGCTGATCGACCTTCTTCACCAGCCGTGAGAGGTCGCGCCCCAGGTGCAGGATGTCGTCGTGCGTCGCCACCCCGAAGGCGTCGAGCATCTTGTGGTGCAGCGCGCTGATCTGCTTCTTCCACACCTTCGCCGCCTTGGTGCGCTCGAGCGCCGCCTCGAGATCCTTCTGCTTCGAGCGGCCCCGAGCGGCGAGCTCCTTCTCAACTGTCAGCAGGCGCTTCCGCGCGCTCTCCAGTTGCCGCTTCATGTAGCTGCGCACGTTGTTCGACTGTCCTCGAGCCTGTTCCGCCATGGTCGCCCCTCAATCGATGGTTGAGCGGGCGGGCGTGTGCAGGTGGTGTGCCCGCCCGCGCGCGAAGAGCCGGAGGCGCGACCCCTCGCGGAACTTGCGCCGGCGCGTGACGAGGCGCAGGTCCTGCGCACTCGCGAGTCGTCTCAGCGGCATCGGCTCGTGACCCTCTGGAGTTGTGGGCGCACGCGCGCCGCGCATTCCCCTGCCCTTTTGGGCAGACTGCGCGCCCCCATGCCCGTCCTCCTCGCGCTCCTCCCCGCGCTCGTCCTCGCGGCGCCCAAAGCTCACAACGGTCCGCTCCCCTTCACCCCGGCCACCACCGTCCTCAAGAACGGCCTCACGGTGGTGCGCGTGCCCTTCGACTCCAAGGGGCTGGTCGCCTACTACACGGTGGTCCGCGTCGGCTCGCGCAACGAGGTGGAGCCAGGCCACACCGGCTTCGCGCACTTCTTCGAGCACATGATGTTCCGGGGCACGGCCCGCTTCCCCGAGGGCGCCCGCGGCAGCCTGCTCGGCAAGCTCGGCTTCGTGGAGAACGCGTTCACCAGCGACGACGTCACCATGTACACCATCAGCGGCCCGTCCCAGGCGCTGGAGACCCTGGTCGACGTGGAGGCCGATCGCTTCCAGCACCTCGAGTACTCCGAGCCCGCGTTTCAGACCGAGGCCAAGGCGGTGCTCGGCGAGTACAACAAGAACGCCGCCAACCCGGCCCTGAAGATCGAGGAGGCCGTGCTCGGCGCCGCGTTCAAGGCGCACACCTACCGGCACACCACGCTCGGCTTCTACGACGACATCGTCGCCATGCCGTCGCGCTACGAGTACTCGAAGGAGTTCTTCAAGCGCTGGTACACGCCCGACGACTGCCTGATCTTCGTGGTGGGCGACTTCGACGACAAGCAGCTCATGGCGCTCGTCGAGAAGCACTACGGCGGGTGGAAGGGCAAGGCCGCGGCGCTGAAGGCGCCCGAGGAGCCGAAGCAGACGTCCCTGCGCACCGCCTCGGTGACCTGGACGAGCCCCACCCTGCCCCGCCTCGGGCTCTTCTGGCACTCGCCCGCATCGTCGACCAGATCCTCCGAGGGCGCCGTGGCCACGGTGCTCGGCGAGTACCTCTTCGGCAAGACCTCGCCGCTCTACAAGCAGGTGGTGCTCGAGCAGCAGCTGGCCGAGCACCTCGCCATCAACGCCGACGATCACCGCGACCCGAACCTCTTCGGCGTGGAGGTGCGGCTCAAGGACGAGGCGCGCCGCGGCGCCGTGAACGCGATGATCGAGAAGTCCATCGACACGCTGGTGAAGGGAGAGGTCGACGAGAAGCGCGTCGCCGCCATTCGCGACCACCTCGCCTTCTCGGTGCCGATGGAGCTCGACACGCCGGACCACATCGCCCTTCGCCTCGCCTTCGCGGCCGGCGTCCTCGGCGCGCCCGACGCGCTCGCCACCCAGGTGAAGCAGCTCGAGAAGGTCACCGGGAAGGACCTGGTGGCCTACGCCAAGAAGGTGCTGATCGAATCGAACCAGACGCTCCTGGTCTTCACCGTCGAAGTGAAGGGAGGCAGGCCGTGAAGCGCCTCGCCTGGGCTCCGCTCCTGGCGCTCGCCTGCGCTACCCCGGCGGCCGTCGCCCCGCCGCCGCCGCCCGCGCCGGTCTCCGCCGCGCCCGTCGACCCGCCGCCGCCCCCGCCCAAGCCGATCGCCGCGCGCGCGCTGGTCGAGACCGCGCCGCTCACGGTGGTGAAGGTGCCCACCGCGAACAAGGCGGTGGTGTCCCTGCGCCTCGTTTTCCGCGTCGGCTCGAAGCACGATCCCAAAGGCAAGGAGGGCCTCACCGCCCTCGCCACGCGGCTGATGGTCGAAGGCGGCACCAGGAAGCTCTCCGCCGCCGAGCTCACCGACGCGCTCTACCCGATGGCCGCCGAGCTCTCCGCCGACGTCGACAAGGAGCTCACCGTCCTTCAGGGGCGCGTGCACGTCGATCGCCTGGACCGCTTCCTCGAGCTGTTGGGCGACGTCCTCACCGAGCCCCGGCTCGATCCCCGGGAGCTCGACCGCCTCAAGAGCGAGCAGCGGAACGCGCTCACCAAGCAGCTGCGCAGCGAGAACGACGAGGAGCTCGGCAAGGTGGTCCTCGACTCCGTGCTCTACGAGGGCCACCCCTACCGCCACCCGGCCGTCGGCACCGAGGAGGGCCTGCGCTCCATCACCCTCCAGGACGTGCGGGCGCACCTGGCGAGCCAGTTCACCCAGGCGCGGCTCCTGGTCGGCGTGGCCGGCCCGGTCGACGACGCCCTGGTGGAGCGGGTGAAGACCAAGGCGCGCCTGTCGAGCCTGCCGGCCACGGGTCCCTCGCCCGCCGCCGATCCTCCCGCCTCGGGCGTGCGCGGGCAGACGGTCATCGTGCGCCGAGACACCAACTCCACCGCCGGCTCCTTCGGCTTCTCGCTCGAGCTCAACCGCGCCGACCCGGACTTCGTACCGGTGATGCTGGGCGTCTCGTACCTGGGCGAGCACCGCCAGGAGCACGGCCTCCTCTTCCAGGAGCTGCGCGACAAGCGCGGCCTCAACTACGGCACCTACGCCTACGCCGAGCACTACCGGCAGGACGGCTTTGGGAGCGTGCCCCGCCCCAACATCCGCCGCGCGGTGGAGGACTTCTCGATCTGGCTGCGCCCGGTGGAGGCCAAGAACGGCGTCTTCGCCACCCGCGCCGTGCTGCGCTCGCTCCAGCAGGTGCTCGAGGAGCCCTTGCCCAAGGAACAGTTCGAGACCGCCAAGGGCTTCCTCATCGGCGCGACGCGCGTGTGGACCTTGACCGATCAGCGGCGCCTCGGCTGGGCCATCGACGACGTGCTCCGCGGCACCAGGGACTTCCCCGCTCGCGTCCGCGAGGAGGCCCTCGCGCTCACCGCCGAGCAGGTCCAGGCGGCGCTGAAGAAGGTCATCGATCCCGCGCGGCTCGACTTCGTCTTCGTCACCCGCGACGCCGACGGCCTCGCCAAGGCCCTCGTCTCGGGCGCCAAGAGCCCCATCACCTACCCGTCGCCCAAGCCCGACGCGGTGCTGAAGGACGACGCGATCATCGAGGCCTTTCCGCTCCCGATGAAACAGGCGGCGACCCGCATCCTCGACGCCACCGACGTCATGCAGCAGTGACCGAGAGGGAAATTCAGCTGAGGGCGGAAACCCGGCTATAAGCGACGGAACGTGCGACGTCTGGGACCCGCCTTCGCCGCGATGCTGGTGAGCGCCACTTCGGCGTTCGCGGCCGACAACCCGCTCGCCCGCGGTATCGACACGGTGCCGTTCAAGGCCACGCCAACCGCTGGCGCAGGGCTCACCGTCGACGGCGCGGACATGCCGGAGCCGCGCACCTGGCAGCTCGGCGCCCTGCTCGACGTGAACGTGGGCGTGATGGCGATGAAGCTCGGCGATCAGCGGCTGGGAGACCTGCTCCCGCTGCGGACCGACCTGCACCTCCTCGGCGCCTACCAGGTTCACCCCCGCATCGAGCTGTCGGCCGACCTGCCGTTCACGGTGCTGCAGGTGTCGAACTTCAAGCTGCTCGGCGAGCAGGGCTTCCCCCAGCCGAGCCCGCACACGGCGGGGTTGGGCAACCCGCGGCTGTTGGCGCGGTTTCAGCTCCTGCGGGTCTCGGAGTTTCCGATCGCCAGCCTGGCCGCGATCGCCGAGCTGCGCTTGCCCATCGGCGACGGCTTCAGCTTCCTGGCCGACCGCGGCGTGGTCTTCGCGCCTCGCCTCGCGGCGGAGCGGCGGCTCGGGCCCGTCCGCGTGCTGGCGAACGCGGGCTGGCGGCTTCGCACCGAGCCCGGGCGCTTCCTGAACCTCTACGTCGGCCACGAGTTCACGCTGGCGGGCGCGGCGGAGATCGACTTCCCCGACTTCTGGAAGCTGCGGCAGCCGCACGTCATCGGCGAGCTCAACCTCTCCACGCCGGCCGAGGCCCCCTTCACCTTCCGCGACGCGGAGTCCTTGAAGACGCCGCTCGAGCTCGTCATCGGCGGCCGCGCCATCTTGTCCGAGAACTTCGCGCTCTCCGGCGGCGTGGCGCGAGGCCTGGGCTTCAACGGCTACGGCCGGGAGACGTTCCGCGTCTTCGCCGCCGTGAGCTGGGTGCAGGCGCCGCCCGAGCCGGACACCGACGGCGACGGGGTGCCCGACGCCATCGACATGTGCCCCGGGCAGGCGGAGCAGAAGAACGGGTACATGGAGGGCGACGGCTGCACCGACGAGGTGCCGCTGCTCGACGGCGACAACGACGGCGTGCCCGACAGCGTCGACGCCTGCCCCAGCCAGGCCGGCCCCATCGAGCTCGACGGCTGCCCGGACCGCGACGGAGACCAGCTCGCCGACGGGTCCGATCAGTGCCCCGATCAACCCGGCCCACCGGAGCTCGCCGGCTGCCCGCCGCCCGAAGAAGAGGCGCCGGTGGTGCTCGAGTCGGAGCGCATTCGCATCAACAACCAGATCCTGTTCACCCTCGGGAAGGCGATCATCGACCCGGTGTCGTTCGGCATCCTGAACGGCGTGGTGAAGGTGCTGAAGGACAACCCGGACGTCGGCCCGGTGCTCATCGAAGGGCACACCGACGCGTCGGGGCCGGCGGCCTTCAACCTGGAGCTCTCGAAGCGGCGCGCCCAGGCGGTCGAGGACTACCTCGTCACCAAGGGCGTGAACCGCAAGCGACTGAAGAGCCGCGGCTACGGCTTCTCGCGCCCCATCGCGCCCAACGACACGCCGGTCGGCCGAGCCAAGAACCGCCGCACCGAGTTCCGGCTCGTCGACGAGGCGGAGGCGGCGAACGGCGGCGACGGAGACTCGTCCGGCGGAAAGGTCGAGCCGGCGCCGAGCGGGAAGCCCGACGCCGCCGGTGGGAAGCCCGGCACGCCCACCAAGTCAGAGCCCGCCGGGAAGCCCGCGGCGCCCGCCAAGCCAGGCGCCGCGCCGCCGAAGCCCGAAGCGCCGAAGCCTGGCGCCGCTC
>JBBIOE010000099.1:0-25035 GCA_037443525.1 Archangiaceae bacterium
GCGGGGCCGTGGTGGCCTGGGCGCGGCTCGAGCGCTCGGTGCTCGGCGCGGGGCGGGTGGCGGAGCGGGGCGTGCGCGCGGAGGCCCTGGGCGAAGCCGTGGGCGCGGAGCTGGCCCAAGACCTCGCCGCCGGCGCGGGCGTCGACGTGCACGCCGCCGATCAGCTGCTCGTCTACCTGGCGCTGGCCGAAGGCGGGGCCTTCACCACCCGAACGCTCTCCACCCACGCGGTGACCGCGATGTGGCTCATCGAGCAGTTCCTGCCCGTGCGCTTCGAGGTGACTCCGCGGGGCGCGCTGGTGCGCGTCGAGGTCAGGCCGGGGTCATCGGCGCGCGACTCAGGTCACAGGTGGCGTTCCGGGAGCATGCTCTGGTGAAGCACCCGGACGATCTCCACGATTCCCCGTCGCGACAGCCGGTAGAAGATCACGTGCCGACCCTGAAGAAAGCGTCGGTATCCCGGACGGATCTCGTCGCATGGGCGCCCTGCCAATGGGTCCTTGGCCAGCGAAGCGAAACGGGAGTCGAGCTCACCCAGGTACCGGCGGCATTGCTCCAGCCCCCAGGTTTCGGCGGTGTAGCGACCGATGGCGATCACGTCCCGCACCGCGGCCTTGCTGAGCCGAAACTTCTTCTTCGTCACTTGGACGTCCGTGCGACCCGCCCGAGCACGCTCTCCAGAGAGTAGGAGTCGTCGAAGCCGCTCGTCTCGCCCTCTTCGAGCGCCGCCCTCAGGCCAGAAAGCCTGGCCTCGTGCTCTTCGAGTAAACGCAGACCGGCGCGAACGACCTCGCTCGCTGAGCCGAAGCGACCGGACGAGACCTCCGTCTCGATGAAGCCAGAGAAGTGACTGCCCAGGCTGATGCTGGTGTTCTTCTTCGAGCCCGAGCGCCGCATGCGGATTGAATACCACTTATTGGTATCACCGCCAACGCCTCGGGCCCCTCGTGGCTACTTGCAGGTGGTGCGCATCGGGTCGTAGCACTCGCCTTTGCACAGCTGCTCGTTGTTCTGGCAGACCACTCCGGAGAGGCACTTGCTGCGGGTGGGGCTGTAGCACTGCCCGCCGCAGGCCTGCTCGCCGCTGGCGCAGACCACGCCGTTCAAGCACTGGCTGCGGACGGGGCTGTAGCACTGCCCGCCGCACGCCTGCTCTCCGTTGGCGCAGACCACGCCGCCCAGGCACTGGCTGCGGACCGGGTCGTAGCAGAGCTTCCCGCACGGCTGCTCGCCCCGGGGACAGTCGGCAAAGGCGGCGGCGGAGAGGAGGACGCTGACGGCGAGGGCGAGGAGAGGGGCGCTGAGGCGCATGCGAACGCTCCGGGTCGAGGGGTCTGGCGAACCCTGCCACGCCGGCGCGGGCGAGGACTTGGCCAGCGTCAGGCTCGCCGCCGGCTGGGGCCAGACCGACTCACGCGTGCGGCGTCACTGCCGTCGGCGGCGGCACCTCGCCGCGGAAGGATAGGAACTCCAACCCGCCTCCCTGAGGACGAGCGCCTACGGCGAGCGAGGTGAGCAGGGGCGGACCGAAGGGAGGAGCGGGCGTCACTGGGCCGAGAGGCTACCGCGAACGCGCTCCCGTCGCGGACCCGAGGCAGACGAGCGCCGTGCTCGGGGGAGCGCGGGCCTTCTGGCGAAGTGGGCGAACGCGTCAGGCGCCGAGGGCGAGAGCGAGCTGGGGCTCTTGCCTGGGGCAGGGGAGCGCGGAGGGCGGCGCGAGGCGACCGAGGTGTTTGAGGATGTCCTGAGCGACGAGGGATGAGGTGATGGCGGCGAGGACGCGGCGCTGGCCTCCGCAAGGGCAGGAGAGGACGTCGACGGCGAAGGTGCGGCGGAGGAGCGAGGCCCTCCTGAGCCCGTCGAAGGACGAGGCGTGGAGGCCGCGGCGGTGAAGGCGGAGGCGTGGAGGGCGAGAGCGGCAGCTCCAGCGAGGGGAGCGGCGCGGAGGAGCAGGCGAGCGGGCCGGGCGCGCGGGGCGACTGTGCCGTCGGCCGGCCGAAGCGGACGACGAGAGGGCGAAGCCAGGCGTTGGGCCCGAAGACGCCGTGGAAGCGGATGAGGTGGCGGCGAGGTGGAGGAAGGAGCGCGGCGAGCCGGCGGACCAGCGCCCCGGCGGAGAAGACGACGGAGGTGGCACCGGAGGGCGAGGGTCGCTTGAGGCGGTAGGCGTAGCGGCCGTCGGCGAGGCGACAGAGGCGCTCCTCGGCGAGCGGGCCCCGCGCCCCGGAGCGGCAGAGCCGCTCGAGGCCGGCCGTGTCGTGGGCGTGAGTCCAGGTCTCGGCGTGGAGCGAGAAGCCGGAAGAGATGCCGACGCGGGCGTGGTGGGGCCGTTGCGCGACGGCGGCGAGGGAGGAGGCCGAGGAGGGGAAGGCAAGGGAGTCCTGGAGGGCGTGGAGGCGCACGCCGTCCTCCGAGTCGAAGTCCACGTCAGGGAGGAGGCCTGCGGCGACGAGGCGCTGCAGCTCCCGGAGGACGCGGCGGGCGACGGAGGTCACGACGCGAGCGACGTCCTCGGGCGAGGGCGGAGGAAGGGAGAGGAAACCCACCGCGCCGGCACCCGGTGACGATCCTCTTGTCGCTGCCGCTGACGCTGACGCTGCCGTTCGCGGTGGCCTCGGTGATCTTCTTCGACCAGGCGCTGGACATCTTCAGCTTCCTGGGCATCTTCGTGCTCTTCGGAGTGGTGAAGAAGAACGCCATTCTGCAGATCGACCACACCATCCAGCTGCGCGAGCGAGGGATGTCGCGCATGGACGCGATGCTGCAGTCCAACAAGCACCGGCTGCGGCCCATCCTCATGACCACCTTCGCGTTCGTGGCGGGCATGATCCCGCTGGTCACCGCCAAGGGAATCGGCTCGGGGTTCAACCGCGCGACCGCGGGTGTGGTGGCGGGCGGGCAGGTGATGTCGGTCTTGCTGACGCTGGTCGCCGTACCCGTCGCCTACTCCTACTTCGACGACTTGGCCTCGTTCCTCAAGCGCGTGTTCCGGCGCAAGGGCGAGGGCGACTCGGAGCTCGGCGGCGGCAAGCTCAACGAGGAGGACCCCATCCCCGAGGCGATGATGCCGCAGGCGCAGACGAAGGTGGCGACCACGACGCCCTGACGCCGGGGAAATCGCGCGTCAGAACTTGATGATCACTCCGCGTGAATCGAGCAGCCGGACCAGGAGCCGGACCATGTCCAGTTCGGCGAACGAGGCTGGGAGGACGTCGAAGTCGTCGGGCGTGACGAAGCCCTGGGCCTTCCCTTTGGCAATGAGTTGCAGGACGTCGGCATGCTCGGCCAGCTTGTCGAAACCGAGAAAAGAAGAGGCGGTTGCCTGCGTCCAGGGCCTTTCAACAGCGGCGGGGGCGGCAGCAGGCAACGGAGCGGGTTCGCGCTGCTTGGGCTCAGCCGGCTCGCCAACCTCAACGGCGCCGCGAGCCTTCCAGCCCAGTTCGGGTCCGAAGTCGAACGCCGGCTTGATGCACAGGTTGAGGAAGTCCTTCTTCGGCGGGGGCGTGTAGGCCTCGGACATCATGCGCCAGTAGGGGAAGGTGATGGGCGTGACGAATTCGACGCCGTCCTCCCACTGATCTTCGTCACCCTCCTCGACGTACATGGCCTTGAGTCCGACCTTCTTCGCGATCTGTTTCACCTTGGCCGGCTTGGCGTCCTCGTCGGAGTCCTCCTCCCAAAGCTTTCGACCGGCCTTCGAGAACGCGGTGACGGTCATCCAGTCGGCAGAGCCGAAGAACGCGTAGATGCTGAACGCGGTCACCTTGAGCTGTTTGGCGAGCGCCTTGGTGGCCGTGTGGAGCAATTCGGTCTCGAGGTGGAGGTCTTCGCGCTCGTCGAGGGAGGTGACGACGAAGGTGGCCTCCGGCGAGCGGCGCTCGAAGACCGAGAACGTCAGACTCTCATCGAGCGACTCTTCGAGGAGGCGCTCGATCACCTTCAGCTTGACCTTCGTCTTTGGAATCCAGAACGCGGCAGCGTGACTCTGTCCCATGGCGGCCTTCCGAACGGAAGCGCACCCTACTTCATGCGCGCAACCAAAGGGGAGGTGTGACTTCACCACCCGCGCCGTCTCCAGGCACGCCGAGACCGCGATGTGGCTCATCGAGCAGTTCCTGCCGGTGCGCTTCGAGGTGACGCCGCGGGGCGCCGTCACGCGAGTCCGTTGTGTCGGTGAGAGGTGCCGCTCTTCGCCCTGAAGGCTCAGGCGTGCGGCGTCACCGCCGTCGGCGGCACCTCGCCGCGGCCCTTCGGCGCCGTCGACCGCGGCTTGGGCTCGAGCCCCAGGGCGACGCGGAGGGCGTGCAGCCACCTGGGCTCCCACCAGTTGGCGCGCCCGAGCAGGCGCATGGTGGCCGGCACGAGCAGGACCCGCACCAGCGTCGCGTCGAGCGCCACCGCCACGCCCATGCCCACGCCCACTGCCTTGATGATCACCACCTGGGACAGGCCGAAGGAGAGGAAGACCGCGATCATGATCGCCGCCGCGCTCGTCACCACCCCGGCCGTCTTCTCCAGGCCCTCGCCGACCGCCCGCACGTTGTCCTTGGTGCGCGACCAGACCTCCTTCACCCGGTTGAGGATGAGCAGCTCGTAGTCCATCGACAGCCCGAACAAGATGCAGAACAGGAGCACCGGCAGGGTGGGCTCGAGCGGGTGGGCGTCGGCCAGGCCCAGGTGCCCTTCCTGGAAGAGGAAGACCATCGCGCCGAACGAGCCGACGATGGACAGGGAGTTCATCACCACCGCCTTGATGGCCAGCACGATGGAGCCCAGGAGCAGGCAGACGATGACGAAGGTGGTGAGCATCACGAACGCCACCGCCGCCGGGGCGCGCGAGACGAGGTAGTCGGTCACGTCGAGCTCCACCGCGCTCTCTCCGCCCACCAGGAGGGTGCCGTCGCCCACCGCGCGCTGGGCCCGAATGGCGCGCACCACCCCGCGGGCCTCCTCGCTCTCCGGCGCGGCCTGGGTCACCGCCTCGAGCAGCACCACGCCGTCCTTCGACGCGTGCGCCTTGGCCGCCTCCAGCAGGGGGGCGAAGGCCGGCGGCGGCGCGGTGAGGAGCTCCTGGTAGAGCTCGCGCGAGAGCCTGGGGTCGCCGTAGGCCACGCTGCGCACCTTGCGCACGCCGGGCAGCGCCGCCAGCCGCGCCGAGAGGTCGTAGAGCGCGCCGATCCGCTCCGCCGTCCACACCGGCCCCGAGGGGAAGCGCACCGCCACCGTGAAGCGCGTCTCCCCCTCGTCGGGGAAGGCCCTCTTGAGCAGCTCGAAGCCGGTTCTGGCTTCCTCACCCTTCGGCAGCACCTCGACGTTCGAGGCCGCGAGCCGGATGCGCAGGAAGGGCGCGCCGATGGCGAGCAACACCGCCAGGGTCGGCACCAGCACCATCACCGGCCGCCGCATCACCCGCTCCGCGATGCGCTGCCAGAAGCGATCCCTCCACCGCCACTTCGGCACCGGCAGCTTGAGCGCGTGAATGCGGGGGCCGAGGATCGCGAGCAGGGCCGGCAGGAAGGTGAGCGCGAAGAGCGCCGCCAGCGCCACCACGATGGCCCCGCCGACGCCCATGGCGAACAGGTACGAGCGCTCGAAGAAGGTCAGACCGCACAGGCCGGTCACCACCGCGAGGCTCGAGGAGGCCACCACCCAGCCCACGCGATCGAGCGCGCAGGCCAGCGCCTCGGGGTAGCCGCGCCCCGCCGCCAGCTCCTCGCGGTAGCGGCTCACGGTGAAGAGCGAGTAGTCGATGGCCACGCCCAGGCCCACCAGCGAGCAGACGTTGATGGTGAACTGCGCCACGTCCATCACGTTCGAGAGCCCGAAGACGATGGCGATGCCGCCGGCCACCGCGAGCCCGCCCACGCCCAGCGGGAGCACCGCCGCCACCGCCGTGCGGAAGACGAGCAGGAGCACGAGCAGCGCCAGGGGCAAGGACACCCACTCCGCCCGGGCGAGGTCCTTCTCCAGCGTGTGGGCGAGATCGTGGAAGAAGGGGATCTGCCCGGTGCAGGTGATGCTCAGGGTCCTCGACTTGAGCTCGTCGCGCACCTGGGGGTAGGCGGCGAAGGCCTCCTGCGGCTCGCCCTTCAAGGTGACGAAGGCGAGGGCGGCCTTGTGGTCGACGGCGAGGCGCTCCAGGCCGAGCCGGGCGTCGACGTCGGCGGGCGCCTCGACGCGCGAGACCCTCGGATCGAGCCTCAGCGGCGCCAGGGCCTGGCTCAGCTCGTCCTTGAACGGCTGGGAGCGCGGGTCGAGCGAGTCGCTCTGGAAGAGGACGGCGAAGGTGGTGTCGGGGCGGCGCCCGCTCACCGCCTCCACCAGGCGATCGGCCTTCTCCGACTCGAGCCCGTGCACCACCGCGCTCGCCAGGGGCCTCTCCCGCAGCAAGAGCGCCAGCGAGCCCAGGAGGAAGAGCCCCGCCACCACCACCGTGGCCACGCGATGCCGGTAGATGAACATGCCCATCGCGTGGAACATGAAAGAGCCCTGTCGGGGTGGACGAGCACGGGCTGTGCCATGGGCTCCCTCGGGCGCGCGACGAAGGACCGGAAATCGCCCGGAAACCACGCAGCGCTTGCGTCGCGTCAGGTGGGCCTGAAGTCGTCTCCGCCGACGGGAGCGCTGGAGTCCGCAGACGGAAGGCGGGCGCGGTCGCAGCCCTTGCGCTCCTCCGGGTGCCCGCGCCTCGCGCGCCAAGAGGGCCCTGCGCTTGCACCCTGGGCGGGCTTCTCGAGGGACGCGAAAGAGGACACGTAGATGAGCGACATCCAGACCCTGCTGGATCGGACGAGCCGCACCTTCGCCCTGGCCATACCGCTCCTGGAGACGCCGCCCCGGCAGGAGGTGAGCGTCTCGTACCTGCTGTTCCGCATCGCCGACACCTTCGAGGACGCGACGCGGTGGCCGAGGCAGCGCCGCCTCGACGCGCTGGGCGCCTTCAGCCAGCTGCTTCGGAACCCCGAGCACTACGGAGCCCACGCGCTGGGCCGCGCCTGGCGGGACGAGCGCCCCAGCGACGACGAGGGCACGCTCGAGCTGATCGCGGAGTTGGACGGCGTGATGAGGGAGCTCGACGGCTTCTCCAGCGTGCGCCGGCGCCTCATCGTGCAGCACGTGGCGCGCACCGCCGAGGGCATGACCGAGTTCGTGCGCCGGGCCGACGAGGACGGCGGCCTGAAGCTGGTCGACGCGCAGGACCTGCAACGCTACTGCTACGTGGTGGCCGGCATCGTGGGCGAGCTGCTCACCGAGCTGTTCATCGAGTCGGCGCCGCACCTCGAGGCCGTTCGCCCAGAGCTGATGGAGCGCCAGGCGGCGTTCGGCGAGGGCCTGCAGTTGGTGAACATCTTGAAGGACGCCGACGCCGACGCGCTCGAGGGTCGCTGCTACCTGCCGAGCTCGATGGACCGGGAGAACGTCTTCGCCATCGCCAAGGCCGACCTGCGGGCGGCGAGCGAGTACGTGCTGTTGCTCCAGCGCGCCAACGCGCCGCGCGGCACCGTGGAGTTCACCGCGCTGCCGGTCTTGCTCGCCCACGCCGCCCTGGAGCAGGTCGAGCGCTACGGGCCGGGCAGCAAGGTGAGCCGCGCCCGGGTGTCGGAGCTGCTCGGCAAGCTGCGCTGCGACGTCGACGACGGCCTGCCGGTGCTGCCGACGCCGAGCGTGCCGTCGGTGCCGAGGCCCCACGCGCCGAGGTGAGGGCGGCCGGGCGCTGGGCTCCACCGGCGCGAGGCGAGAGCGCCCTCGAGGGCGCGGCGGTCGCGGCCGGCGACCGCGTCGAACTGCTCGCCCGTGCCCCCAAGGCCCACGCCCGGCTGCCGCTGTGCCGCGCCCGTCGTTGCTGGCCCGGCTCAGTCGTTTGACCTCCAAGCAAAGCTGCCCCGGAGTAGCGTCGGCCAGGGGAGGCCACGCATGCGTCCGAAGGGACTGCCGCTCGCGCGCATCGCCGCGGTGTTCGGCGCGGTGATCGTCGGCTTCGTGGGGTCCGCGGCGGTGGCGCAGCTCGAGGCGCGCTCCATCGGGACCTGGTCGGAGAGCCTCTCTGGGGACGCGATGCCGAGCATCTCTCACCTGGCGGGGGCGCGGGTGCAGCTCCACCGGGTGGAGGTGCTGGCCACGCGACTGGTCAACGCCGAGCCCGGCGCGCGCGAGGGCGTCCTCGCTCGGCTCGCCGAGGCGAAGCACGCGGTCAACATCGAGGTCGACGCCTACGTCCGCCTGCCGGTGTATCCGGGCGAGCTGGACCTGTGGCATGCCATTCGCGACGCGCTCGACACGGAGAATACGGCGCTGGCGGCGCTCAGGGCCGCGGTGGAGGCCGCCGACGCGACGCGCTCCGGCGCCGCGCTCGCGGCGGTGCACGAGGCCACCGAGCGCGCCGACGCGGCCTTCGTGAAGGACATCGAGTTCAACGCCGAGCACGGCGCCGTGCTGGCGCGGGCCATCGGCGAATCGCGCGAGCGGTCCTTGCGGCTGTCCATCCTCCTGCACGTCTTCAGCGTGGTGCTCTCGATGGTGCTGGGCGTCATGCTCGTGCGTGTGGTGGCGCGGGCGTCCGACGCCGCGCGCGAGACGGCCGAGCTGCAGCGCCGCCGCGCCGAGGAGCTCGAGCAGTTCGCGGGCCGCGTGGCGCACGACCTGCGCAACCCGCTGAACGCCGTCTCGCTGTGGCTGGGGAGGGTGGGCATGCTCGCGAGCAAGGGTCCCATCGCCGAGGCGGCCGGGCGGGCGCTGATCAGCCTCCGGCGCTCGGACCAGATCATCGACGCGCTGCTCGCCTACGCCCAGGCGGGCGCTCGGCCGGCCGTCGGCTGCCGGGCGGACGTGCGCGAGGTGGTGGCGGGGGTGGTGGAGGAGTTCGCCGTGCAGGCCAAGGAGGAGGGCTCGGTGCTGCGCTGCGAGCCGGTGCCGGAGTGCGAGGTGGCCTGCGACGACGGCATCCTGATCGCGGTGCTGTCGAACCTGGTGCGCAACGCGCTCAAGTACCTCGACGACGACGGGCGGCGGGAGGTGTCGCTGCGGGTGCTCGCGCGCGCGCGCGACGTGCGGGTGGAGGTGCGCGACACGGGGGTCGGCGTGCCGGAGGCGCTGCGGGAAGCCATCTTCGCGCCCTTCGTGCGTGGGCCCGACCTGCGCCAGCCGGGCGTGGGGTTGGGCCTCGCCACGGTGAAGCGGGTCTGCGACACGCACGGAGGCGCGGTGGGGGTCGAGCCGGTGGAGGGCGGCGGGAGCTGCTTCTGGTTCGAGCTGCCCAGGCCGCACGGCGCGGCGAGGCCCGCGCTGGAGGCCGTCGCCCCCGGCGCCCGGGCCGCGCGGTGAGCGCTCACCTCGGCCGGAGCGCGCCGCGCACCACGTCGCGCAGGGGGCGAGCACGCCGATCGACCGCCCCCTGGGCCTCCGCTACGCTTCCGCCTCGTCTCGGTGGAGCTGGCGCCACGGCGCCTCGGAGGGGCTGACGTGAGGGGAATTCGGGCGGTCGTGGGGTGCGTCGCGTGGCTTTCGTCGCTGGGAGCGCTCGCGGAGGAGACCTCCGTCGACGCCGGCCTCCCCTCAGCGGCGACCGTCGAGGCTGTGTCGCCCCCGGAGGCGGGCGCGCCTCGAGATGCGGGCGCGGCGTGGCCGAGCGCCGACGTCAAGGTCTCGGGTCTCGACGCGGGATCGCCCCCGACGCAGAGCGCGCAGCCGGTCGATTCCGGAGCGCCGGCCAGAGCCAGCGCCGAGGCGCAGGCGGCGGCGTTCGTGGCCGTCGACCCCGGGCACGCTCGAGTCAGCGAGACCGCCGCGCTCCGCGTCGACGGCACCGTGGCGGTGGGCCAGCGCGCCTGGCTGCGCGGCATGTTCGCGACGCTCATCGCGCCGTCCGGCTCCGGCCTCACGCCGCCCGGCTACGCGCCCAGGGACAACGGCAGCACCTTCACGCTGGGCTTCGGCTCGCCGAGCGTGGCCACGGGAGAGCTGTCGTTCACCGTCGCGCCGTTGGGCTCCCAGCGCATCCGCCCGACGTTCGACTGGGCCGACGCGTGGGGGCGCTCGCTCACCGAGACCGCGCCGGCGCCCACCTTCCTCGCGAGCTGGCGCGGCGAGCGGCTCGCGGCCTTTGCGGCCCTCCACGTCGGCAACGGGCTCTCCAACGCGACCAACACCGTGGAGCTTCTCCCCGGAGGGCTCGCCGGAGTGTCACTCGCGCTCGGGCGCGGCTGGTCGCTCGAGGGCCGGGGCGCGGTCTACGACCGGGGCGACATCCCCGTGCTGGCCTACCAGGGCATCCAGAAGCGCGTCACCGCCTCGGGCGCGACCGCGCGGCTCGGGTGGAGCTTGGGCGGCGGGGTCGAGCCTCAGTGGGATCCGCTCACCTACGCCGGCGACCCGGAGCTGTTCGAGCGGCCGTTCGCGCGCGGCCCGGAGCTCGAGCCCACGGCGGCCACCGTGCTCCTGGAGAGCGGCTTCGCCACGCAGCCCCTCATGGATCCGGACGTCTTCGCCAAGACGAAGGCGGAGCCAGCGGCCTACGCCGATCTCCAGGCCCGGCTCCGCCTCGGCGGCCTGCGGCTGTACGGGACGCTGCGCGCGCGCACCCTGAGCCTGCTGGTCTTCGACGTCCCGGGGTTCCCGCCCTACAGCGCCCCTGAGACCTCGTCGAAGACCGCCCCCGCTCTCTCGGCCCTCGTGGGCGCCGAGCTCCGGGTCGCGCCGTGGCTGGTGCCGAGCGTGCTCGTCCGCCTCGAGCGGCCGGCGACCCTCACGGCGGCCCGGCTGGACCTGGGAGGAAACGCCCCGCCCCCCGGTACCACCCAGCCTCGGACCTTCATGATCCACGGCCTCGGTCGCTACTCGATCTTGCCGCCGGGCGTCGACGCCCAGCCCGAGGTCGCCGCCACGGTGAGCGCGCGGCTCGAGCTGTCGCCCGACGTCCTCGTGCTGGTGAACCTCGACGGCCGCTACGATCCGAACGCCGTGACCTTCAGAGACAGCCCGGCGTTCGTGGCGACGGCGGCGTGGGAGCCGAGCTTCACGCTCTCGGGCTCGGCCACGCTCCTCGTCCACCTCCACTGACGCTCACTCCGCGTCGGTCCACCGCGGCGAGGCGGCGAAGGCCGCGTGGATCAGACCGACGTGCGAGTAGGCCTGCGGGAAGTTGCCCCACATCAGGCCCGTCTTCGGGTCCAGGTGCTCGGCGAGGAGCCCCAGCGGCGAGCCGATGTGCTTGAGCTGCTCCATCAGGCCGTTGGCCTCGCCGAACTTGCCCATCGCGGCCAGCGCCTCCACCAGCCAGAAGGTGCAGAGCATGAAGGCCATCGAGGGCACGCCGAAGTCGTCCTGGGTGCGGTAGCGCCTGAGCCAGCCCTGGTGGTCCAGGTCGGAGCGCACCGCGTCCACCGTGGCGGCGAGCCTGGGGTCGCCCGGCGGCAGCAGGCGCAGGGTCACCGCCTGCAAGAGCGACGCGTCGACCTCGGTGCCGCCGTAGTCGGCCACCAGGCACTTCCGTCTCGGGTCCACCGCGTTCTTGAGGAGCTCTTCCTTGATGCGCGTGGCGGCGTCGGTGAACTCGCTCAGCGCCTCGGGCCGGTGCACCTTGGCGATCTTCGCCATGCGGTCGGCCGCCGCCCAGCACATCAGCGTGCTGAAGGTCTGCGGGCGCCACTTCTCGCGGTACTCCCAGATGCCGGCGTCGGGCTGCCCGGCCACGCTCACCGCCTTGCGCGTCAGCCGCGTCACCAGGTCGAGCACCGGCGGCGAGACGGTCTGGGCGAAGCGCGCGTCGAGGAAGAGCGGGGTGAGCGCCAGCACCATCTCGCCGAAGACGTCGTGCTGGCGGTGGGCCGAGGCCTGGTTGCCCACCCGCACCGGGCCCTCGCCCTGGTAGCCCGCCCACTCCTTCTCGATGCGCTCCTCGCCGAGGGAGGTGCCGTCGATGCAGTACAGCGGCGCGAGCTCGAGCTCGGGCGAGCTCGACGCCACGTTGAGCAGGAAGGACAGGAACTGCTCGCGCTCCTCGAACTGACCGAGGTGACGGAAGGCGCCGAGCGCGTAGTACGCGTCGCGCAGCCAGCAGTAGCGGTAGTCCCAGGTGCGCCCGCTGCCGGGCGCCTCGGGCACCGAGGTGGTCATCGCGGCGACGATGGCGCCGGTGTCCTCGAAGCAGTGCAGCTTGAGCGTCAGCGCCGAGCGGATGACCTCGGGCTGGAAGAAGGGCGGCACGTCGCAGTGCTTCACCCACTGCTGCCAGTAGCGCACCGTGCTGCGCAGGAAGTGCTCGCACAGCGGCGCCAGCGGCTCCTCCACCGGCTGGCCGTAGGAGAGGACGAAGTGCTTGCGCTCCACCAGGGCGAAGGGCTCGCCGGTCAGGTACGAGAGCGGCGAGTCGGTGGTGAGGCGCAGCTCGGAGTCGTAGCCGCGGAAGGTGTAGTGGTTCGAGCCCAGATCCTTCGGGGCCGGCTTCTTCGACCAGCCCAGCACCGGCTCGCAGCGCACGCGTATGCGGGGCGACCCCGAGAGCGGCTCGACGATGCGCACCAGCCTCGTGGGCCGGAAGCTGCGATCGAATTGCACGAAGCGCGGCGCGAAGTCGAGCACCCGGAAGGAGCCCTCGGGCGAGTCGAAGCGCGTCTCGAGCACGTTGGTGTTGGGCAGGTAGCGCTGGGTGCCCTCGGACCGGTTGGCGGGAGTGATGGCGAAGAGGCCGCCCCCCGCCTCGTCGAGCAACGCGCCGAAGATGGGCGGCGAGTCGAAGCGCGGCATGCACGACCAGACGATGGCGCCATCCTTGCGCACCAGCGCCGAGACTTGGCAATTCCCAATCAAGCCGAGGTCGTCGAGCACCATGTCGAAGACCATAACGCCTGGGCGGAGGATTCTTCCCGGCGCGCTGGTTAGTCGGTTGGGCATGGCACGCGGGGCGCGCATCGTCGGACTGCTGCTCTTGGGCCTCGCGGCGCTGGCCTTGATCGGCGACGTGGTGCTGGCGCGCACCACCCGGGCCTGGTTCGAGCGGGATCTCTCGACGAGGTCGCGCCTGGCGGTGAACGCGGCCCAGGCGAGCCTGCGAGAGGCGTGGAACGACTCGGAGAAGCTGAAGGAGATCCTCGAGGACATCACCCGCGACGAGCCAGTGGTGGCGGCGGCGGCCTGCTCCGCGGGTGGCGTGCTCTTGGCCAAGACCGCCGCCTACCCGGCCGAGTTCCCGTGCTCGGTGGTGCTTCAGCACGCCGAGCCCGACGGCGGGGTGGCCGCGGGCTCGTGGACCGCCGACGCCTCGGTGCACGACGGGCCGGTGCGGCTGACCGCGGTGGCGCTGGAGCCGAGGCTGGGCACGGTGGTGTTGGTGCACGACGTGCGCTTCCTCTCCCGGCGCGAGGCGACCACGCGCAACATTCTCCTGGTGGGCTTCTTGGTGGTGTCGCTCATCGCCTCGGCGGCCACGCTGGTGATGACGCGCTTCGCCTGGCGGGAGTGGACGGCGGGCCTGCGGCGGGCGCTGCGCGGCGACGCCCCGAGGGGCTTCGAGCCGCTCGTCCGCGACGTACACACCATGGTCGATCAGCTCTCGCGCGAGCGCGAAGGGGCGAGCGGGCCGTGGAGCGCCGCCCGGCTGCGCGCCACCCTGAACACGCACCTGCAGGGCGAGCGCATCGTCATCCTCGCCAACCGCGAGCCCTACATTCACATCAAGAAGGAGTCGGGGGAGATCGAGGTGCAGCACCCGGCCAGCGGCCTGGTGACCGCGCTCGAGCCGGTGCTGAAGGCGTGCTCGGGGGTGTGGGTGGCGCACGGCAGCGGCAGCGCGGACAAGGAGACGGTCGATCAGCACGATCGCGTCTGGGTGCCGCCGGGCGAGGAGTCGTACCTGGTGCGGCGGGTGTGGCTCACGCCCGAGGAGGAGGACGGCTACTACTACGGCTTCTCCAACGAGGGGCTGTGGCCGCTCTGCCACATCGCCCACGCGCGGCCGACCTTCCGCGCGCAGGACTGGGCGCAGTACCAGAACGTGAACCGGCGCTTCGCGGCGGCGGTGTGCGAGGAGGTGGATCGCGAAGACCCCATCGTGCTGGTGCAGGACTACCACTTCGCGCTGGCGCCGAAGCTGATCCGCGAGCGGCTGCCCAAGGCGACGATCCTCACCTTCTGGCACATCCCCTGGCCCAACGCCGAGCACCTGGGCATCTGCCCCTGGCGGGAGGAGCTCATCTCCGGGCTGCTCGGGTCCTCCATCGTGGGCTTCCACACCCAGCAGCACGTGAACAACTTCATCGAGTCGGTGGACGCGTTCATGGAGAGCCGCATCGATCGCGAGCGCAACGCGGTGGTGCAGGGCTCGCGCACCACGCTGGCCCGGGCCTACCCCATCTCCATCGAGTGGCCGGTGGAGTGGGTGACGAAGTCGCCGCCCATTCCCGACTGCCGGGCCGAGGTGCGGCAGGAGCTGGGGCTCGCCCCCGACGCGCTGCTCGGGGTGGGCATCGATCGCCTCGACTACACCAAGGGCATCGAGGAGCGGCTGGAGGCGGTGGACGAGCTGCTCACCCTGCACCCGGAGTTCCGCGGCAAGTTCACCTTCGCCCAGTTGGCCGCGCCGAGCCGCACCAAGATTCCCCGCTACCAGGAGCTCACCGACCGCATCGAGGCGTTGGCGGCGCGCATCAACGGCAAGTGGGCGACGGGCAGCTACCGGCCGATCGCGCTCTTGCGCGCGCACCACGAGCCGCCGAAGGTGTACCGCTACTACCGCGCCGCCGAGCTCTGCTACGTGTCGAGCCTGCACGACGGCATGAACCTGGTGGCGAAGGAGTACGTCGCCGCGCACGACGACGAGCAGGGCGTGTTGTTGCTGTCGCAGTTCACCGGCGCGGCGCGCGACCTGACCGAGGCGCTCATCGTCAACCCCTACGACGTGCACCAGGCCAGCGAGGCGATGGCCACCGCGCTGCACATGCCCGCCGGGGAGCAGAAGGAGCGCATGCGCTCGATGCGGCGGCGCGTCTCGGAGTTCAACGTCTACCGCTGGGCGGGGCAGATGCTCCGCGACGCGGCCGAGCTGCGGCGGCACGAGCGCACCGCCGACCTGCTCTCGGTGCCCCCAGCGCAAGTGCCGCCGTTGCCATGAGGTACCTGTTCGAGAAGGAGTCGCTGGACGTGCTCGCCCAGGTGGCGAGGGCGAAGCGGTCGCTGTTGGCCTTCGACTTCGACGGCACGTTGGCGCCGCTGGTGGAGGGGCCCGGCGACGCGTGGATGCGCGGGTCGACGGGGGAGCTGTTCGCGCGGGCCTGCGAGCTGTTCCCCACCGCGGTCATCTCGGGTCGGAGGCGGGAGGACGTGGCCATGCGCATGGCCGGCGCCAGGCCCAAGTACGTCATCGGCAACCACGGGCTCGAGCCGGAGGGGGCGGCGCTGACGCCGACCAAGGTGCTCGACGAGGCGCGCTTCGTGCTCGCTCACCTCGCGCGGGTCATTCCCGGGCTGGAGCTGGAGGACAAGCAGTTCTCGCTCTCGATGCACTACAAGCACGCGCCGAGGCAGTCGGAGGCCAGGACGGCCATCTGGACCGCGCTGGAGTCGCTGGAGACGCCCTTGCGGGTGGTGCCGGGCATCAAGGTCTTCAACGTGCTGCCGCTGGAGGGGCCGACCAAGGGCGACGCGCTGTTGGCCTTGGTGGCGAGCGAGGCCGCCGAGCGCTCGCTCTACGCCGGCGACGACGTCACCGACGAGGACGTGTTCCGGCTTCCGCCCTCCGACCGGCTGGTGTCGGTGCGGGTGGGCGAGGCGGCCGACTCGGCGGCGACGTTCTTCTTGCGGGAGCAGGGGGAGATCGACGAGCTGCTCAGGCACCTCATCGCTCTGCGTGAGCGGCGCTGATGGATCGAAAAATCAGAACCACTAATCCAAAGACCACGGCGTAAATCCTTTTCTGATGCCATAGCTCTTGGACTCGCGCAGGCTTCCCAGGAGCGACTCGATGACCACCCAGCTCGGACGGCGGACCTTCCTTCGGATCGGGGGAGGGACCGTGCTCGGTGGCCTCGCCATCTCGGCAGGGCTGCTCCCCGCGACCCGCGCCGGCGCCACCCAGGACTCCGGGGTCATCCCCGATCGGGTGGTGCCGACCTTCTGTGAGCTCTGCTTCTGGAAGTGCGGGGTGCTGGCCTCGGTGAAGGACGAGAAGGTCGTCAAGCTGGAGGGGAACCCCAAGCACCCACTCTCCAACGGCAAGCTCTGCCCCCGCGGCGCCGGCGGCGTGGGCGCGCTCTACGATCCCGACCGCCTCAAGACGCCGCTCATCCGCACCAAGGTCGACGGCAAAGAGATGTGGCGGGCGGCGAGCTGGGACGAGGCCCTTGCCCTCACCGCCAAGCGCCTCGCCGAGGTGAAGCAGAAGTACGGCGCGCAGAGCCTGGCCCTCTTCTCCCACGGACAGGGGGGCGCCTTCTTCAAGACGCTCCTCAAGGGCTTGGGCGGCACCACCATCGTCGCGCCGTCGAACGACCAGTGCCGCGGCCCGCGCGAGAGCGGCTACGAGCTCACCTTCGGCACCGGCGTCGGCTCGGTGGAGACCATCGACGTCGCCCACTCCAAGTGCATCGCCTTCTTCGGCAGCCACCTGGGCGAGAACATGCACAACACCGCGGTGCAGGACGTGTCGGCCGCCGCGGCCAACGGCGCCACCTTCATCACCGTCGACCCGCGCTTCAGCATCATCGCCTCGAAGTCGAAGTACTGGCTGCCCATCAAGCCAGGCACCGACACCGCGCTGCTCCTCGCCTGGGCGCACGTGCTCATCGAGGAGGGCCGCTACCAGAAGGCGTTCATCGAGAAGTTCGCCACCGGCTTCGACGAGCTCGCCAAACACGTGAAGGACAAGACGCCGGAGTGGGCCTACGTCGAGACCGGCATCGCCCCCGAGCTCATTCGCGAGACGGCGCGCGAGCTGGCCAAGAACGCGCCCGCCGCGCTGGTGCACCCCGGCCGGCACGTCGTCTGGTACGGCAACGACACCCAGCGCACCCGCGCCAACGCCATCGTCAACGCGCTCCTCGGCAACTGGGGGAAGGAGGGCGGCTTCTACCTGCCTTCCTCGATGAGCGTGGCCGGCTACCCGACGCCGCCCCTCCCGCACGGCGAGAGCTACGTCCCCCGGGTGAAGTTCCCCCTCGCCTCGGCGCCCTGCGCCTACGACGTGTGCGACGCCTCCATCAGCGAGAAGGACAGCCCGGCCACCATTCGCGCCTGGCTGGTCTACGGCTGCAACGTGCCCCTCACGCTGCCCAACATGGCGCGCACGCTGGAGGCCCTGAAGCAGCTCGAGTTCGTGGTGGCCGTGGACACCATGCCCGCGGAGATCACCGGCTACGCCGACGTGGTGCTCCCGGAGAACACCTACCTCGAGCGCTACGACGACCTCGAGGCCTCGCCCTTCAAGGTGCCCTACGTCGCCTTGCGGCAGCCGGTGGTCGCGTCGCTGTACGACACCAAGCCCGGCTGGTGGATCGCCAAGGAGCTCGCCAACCGCCTGGGCGTGGGCGAGTTCTTCCCCTGGAAGGACGGCAAGGACTTCGTCCAGACGCGCATCGAGAAGTCGAAGCTCTCCTGGGCGGCGCTCGAGAAGGACGGCGTCATCGTGGGCGCGGCCAGGCCCATCACCACCGACGAGCCCACCTTCAAGACCAAGAGCGGGAAGATCGAGCTCTTCAGCCAGACGCTGGCCGACGCGGGCCTGCCGCCCTTGCCGGAGTACGAGCCGCCGGAGGACCCGCCGGCCGGCTACTTCCGCCTGCTCTTCGGCCGCTCGCCGGTGCACACCTTCACGCGCACCACCAACAACCCCCGCCTCACCGAGGTGGTGCCCGAGAACGAGCTGTGGATGCACGTGGAGATGGCGCGCGAGCTCGGCCTCTCCCACGGCACCAAGGTGATGCTCGAGAACCAGGACTCGGTGAAGACCGGGCCCATTCGCCTCAAGGTCACCGAGCGCATCCGGCAGGACTGCGTCTACATGGTGCACGGCTTCGGGCGTGAAGACCGGCGGCTCTCGCGAGGCTACGGGCGCGGCGCTTCCGACACCCGCCTGGTCACCCGCGTGGTGCGCGACCCGGTGATGGGCGGCACGGGCATGAACGTGAACTTCGTCACCATCACCCGCTGGTCGCCGAGGGAGGCCTGACCATGGCGCGCTACGGAATGACGGTCGACGAGAAGCTCTGCGTGACCTGCAACGCCTGTGTCATCGCGTGCAAGAGCGAGAACAACGTCCCCGAGGGCGCCGCCCGCTGCTGGACGGTGCAGGCGGAGAAGGGCACCTTCCCCTTCCTCTCGGTGGAGACGCGCAGCGAGCGCTGCAACCACTGCGAGAACGCGCCCTGCGTCAGCGCCTGCCCCACCCAGGCCACCCACGTCGAAGAGGGCGGGGTGGTGGTGGTCGACCAGGACAAGTGCGTCGGTTGCAAGGCCTGCATCGTCGCCTGTCCCTACGAGGTCCGGTACCTGCACCCCGACGGCTACGTCGACAAGTGCACCTTCTGCCTGCACCGCGTGAGGCAAGGGAAGGACCCGGCGTGCGTCTCGGTGTGCCCGACCAGCGCGCTCACCTTCGGCGACCTCGACGACCCCCGCGCCAAGATCTTCCAGCAGCTCCAGCAGCGCCAGCACCGGGTGGCGAAGCCGGAGGAAGGCACCCGCCCGAAGCTCTTCTTCCTCAAGTGAGGCGCCCGTCATGAACTTCCTCGACACCCTCATCGATCGCGCCGCGCTCTCTCGCGCCAGAGACCTCTTTCGCCTGCGCAAGGAGGCGCCGCCGCTCGAGCGGGCCGGCACCCACGCGCTTCGGGCACTCCTCGTCCTCGCGCTGGTGGGTGGCGTCGCGGTGTTGGTGGCGCTGGCGCGAGGACACCACGTCATGGGCACCAACTCGGAGATGCCCTGGGGCGTGCTCATCGCGACCTACGTCTTCTTCGTCGCGATGACCTCGGGCCTGTGCCTGGTGAGCTCGCTCGGGCACGTCTTCGGCCTCAAGGTCTTCGAGCCCATCGGGAAGAAGGCCATCTTCATGGCGATGGTGACGCTGGTGGTCGGCTTCAGCATCATCGGCTCGGAGCTGGAGCGGCCGCTGGCCCTGCTCAAGTGGGCGGTGCTGTCGCCGAACCCGCGCTCGCCCATCTGGTGGATGGGCACCCTCTACGGCCTCTACCTGGTGGTGCTGGTGGCGGAGCTGGTCTTCCTCCTGCGCGACGATCACCGCCGCGCCAAGGTGGCCGGCATCGTCGGCGTGGTGATGGCGGTGGCCGCGCACACCAACCTGGGCGCCGTCTTCGCGCTCTCGCACGCCCGCCCGTTCTGGGCCGACGCGCTCATCCCCATCTACTTCCTCGCCTGGTCCCTGGTGATGGGGGCGTCGCTGTTGCTGATGCTGGTGTACCTGAGCGACGCCTTCGCCACCGGCGGGAGCTTGAAGCCCGAGAGCGAGCGCCTCTTCGACGCCTTGCGGAAGCTCCTGGTGCTCTTCCTGAGCATCGTGGGCGTGCTCACCGTGTGGCGCTTCATCACCAACCTCGGGCACCACGGGCAGGCGTTCGAGGTGACGATGGCCTACTTGACCGGCCCCTTCATGGTGAGCTTCTGGCTGTTCGAGGTCTTCCTGGGCTTCGTGCTGCCCCTGGTGGTGCTGCTCGGCTCGAAGCGGAGCTCGGCGCGCGCCGTCACCCTGGCCGCTGGTCTGCCGGTGCTCTCGGCCTTCGTGATGCGCATGAACTTCGTGGTCGCCGGTCAGATGCTCTCGCTCAAGCCGGTGGTCGGGCCGATGGGCGAGACGATGACCTACCAGCCGCCGTTCAAGGGCAACACCTCGGGCTTCTTGCCCTACACGCCGTCCATCGTGGAGGCGCTGATCGTCCTCGGCGCGGTGGCGGCGGTGGTGCTCCTGGTGGTCGGGGGCCTGAAGACGCTGCGCTTCACCAAGGAGGTCCAGTCATGAGCGACGCCGTGATCGAGGAGCGCCCGGCCGAGGCCACGCCGAAGGTGAGCGCGCCCAAGCCGTACTGGAACTCCTACGCCGCGGGCGCCCTGCTCGGGCTGGTCTTGCTGGCGGGGTTCGTGGTGACGGGCCGCGGCCTGGGCGCGTCGGGGGCGATGACGCGCATCGCGGCCCACACGCTGCAGAAGGTCGACGCCTCGGTGCGCGGCGGGACGGCGGCGGAGCACGAGACCTACGCGCGCCAGAACCGCTACACCGCGCAGTACATCAACGACGCGTCGGACCCGCTCGACGACTTCCTGGTCTGGCTCTTCGTGGGCGTGCTGGTCGGCGGCTTCGTCAGCGGCGTCGCCTCCGGCCGGGCGGGCCTCGAGCTCATCAAGGGCCCACACACCTCCTGGAAGCGAAGGGTCTTCTTCGCGGGCCTCGGCGGCTTCATCTCCGCCATCGGGGCGCGGCTGGCGCGCGGCTGCACCTCGGGGCAGGCGCTCTCCGGCGGGGCCACGCTCGCGCTCGGGAGCTGGATCTTCATGCTGGCCGTCTTCGCGGGCGGCTACGCGCTCGCGTATTTCCTGCGGAAGGAGTGGCTCTGATGGATCCCTCGGCACCCTTCGCCAAGGTGGACGGGTGGGGCACGCCCGCGCTCGCCGCCATGGCGCTCTTGCTCGGCGCGGGCTTCGGCTTCGCGCTGGAGAAGGCGGGCTTCGGCAACGCCAAGACCCTCTCCGGCCAGTGGTACGGCACCAACTTCGCCGTCCTGCGGGTGATGTTCACCGCCATCGTGGTGGCGATGGTGGGGCTGTTCACGCTCTCGTACCTGGGCGTGGTGGACCTCTCGCTCGTCTCCATCAACGAGACGTGGATCTGGCCCCAGCTCATCGGCGGGCTGGTGTTCGGGTTCGGCTTCGTGATCGGCCAGTACTGCCCAGGGACGGCGCTGGTCGCGGGCGCGACGGGGAAGCTCGACGCGATGGTCTTTTTGGGCGGCTTCTTCCTCGGGTCCTTCGCGTTCTTCTTCGCCTACCCCTGGCTGGAGGGCTTCTACGGCTCGTCGGCGATGGGGCGGGTGCTGTTGCCGGACGCGCTGCACGTGCCCGCGGGGGTGGTGGTGTTCGGCGTGGTGCTGGTGGCGCTCGGCGCGTTCGCGCTGACCCACGTGCTCGATCGGAGGTTCGGCCATGGGCGCTCCTAAGGTGAAGGGTCCGCCGCTGTTCTCCCGCGCGGCGTGGCTGTTCGCGGCCGCCTGCGTGCTCGGCGGCGGGGTGGTGCTGGCGCTGGGGATTCGCGGCGAGCCCGAGCGGAAGGTGAAGTTCGAGATCACCAAGGGCCACCGCCCGAAGGTGACGCCCACCGAGCTCGCGGCCTGGGGCCTGGAGGGCCGGCGCGACTACGTGGTGGTGGACCTGCGCTCGGACGACGACTTCAAGGAAGGGCACATTCGCAACGCGGTGAGCTGCGGCACCTGCCACGCGGACAAGGAGGAGGGCGAGCGCGCCGATCAGGGCGAGACGTTCGTCGACCTGACGAAGAAGGTGGTGCTGTACACCGAGTCGGGCGCGGAGCCGGTGAAGTTGCCGAAGAAGCTCGCGGAGAACCCGCGCCTGGTGCTGCTCGAGGGCGGCTACGAGGGGTGGAAGTCGCAGGTGCTGGCCCCGGTGGCGTTCGGCGGAGAGACGAGCGAGGCGGAGGTGCAGGCGAAGCTGAAGCGAGAGGCGGTGCGCGCGTTCTACGCCGGGGAGCGACCGGCGAGCGGGAAGGCGGCGGTGCTGCCCATTGCCCCGATCAAGCGGGAAGGCGCGCACGCGCCCGCGGCCAAGCCGTCGGAAGGGTGCTGAGCTCGAGGCTCACACCGAGCGGAGTCGAAGGGTGCCGAACATCGAGGACGGACTCCGACGAGCTCGGTCCGAACGGAGATCCTCCCGTTCACCCTGAGCTCGTCGAAGGGTGCCGAACATCGGTCCACCTGCGGCTCCTCGAGTCCGCGTAGTCTCCGGTGCTTCCGCCGATGCGCGCTCCGTGGCTCCAGGTCCTGCTCTCGCTCGCCGCGATCGTCGCGCTGGTGCTGCTCTTCAACTCCTGGGTGCGGGTGGAGCGCTCCGCTCCGAGCGGCTCGGTGGCGCAGGCGCCCGTCGCCTCGACCTGTGAGGGCTGTCACGAAAAGGTGGTGGGCCTCGAGCCCGCGCACGCTCGCATCGGCTGCGCGGCATGCCACCTCGGCGACGCGCACGCGGCGGACGCCGGCGTGGCGCACCGGGGGCTGGCGCGAATCCCCGGGAACCTGAGCGACGCTGCCAAGACCTGCGGCGCGGTGGGCTGCCACCCGGAGATGCCCGCGCGCCTCGAGCACAACGTGATGACCACGATGAACGGCGTGGCGAGCGTCGATCGCTGGGTCTTCGGCGAGCAGCCGACGCCGACCGCCGTGACGCCGGTGAGCGCGCTGGGCTCGTCGCCCGCCGACACTCACCTGCGGAACCTCTGCGCCTCGTGTCACCTCGGGGCGGAGAAGACCGCCGCCGGGCCCATCGACGAGCGCTCGCGCGGCGGCGGCTGCAACGCGTGCCACTTGCGGTACTCGGCTGAGGCGCTTCGCGACCTCGAGGCGCGGACGGGCGGCGGCGCGGCGTCGAGCCCGAACGAAGGCCAGGCTGAGCCGCGCGAGGGTGGCGCGGTCGTCGACGACGCCCGGCCTGAGCGGAGCCGACGCGCTCGGGACGAGGCGGGGAACGAGCCCTCGCCAGAGCGGCCCTCGGCTCCGCGCGCGGCGGCGTCCCAGCTCCGCGTCCACCCCCAGCTCCGGGCGCGCCCCGGCGACGCGTCCTGCTTCGGCTGCCACAGCCGCAGCGGTCGCATCGCGCTCAACTACCAGGGCTGGGCGGAGCCACCGAGCGACGCGGCGGCGCGGCCGGACGCGGGCCCCACGCGCACGCTGTTGGACGGGCGGACCCTGATCGCGATGCCGGCCGACGTGCACGCGCGCGCGGGGCTCGGGTGCGTCGACTGCCACTCGGCCTCCGAGGTGATGGGGGAAGGGGAGCGCGCGCTACACCGGGAAGATCAGCAGCAGGTCGCCTGCGAGGACTGTCACCGCGAGACGGCCTCGGCGCGCACGGTGACGCTGGCCGAGGCGGGCGAGCAGGTGGAGCGGCTGGTGAGGCTCGAGGGCCGCGACGGCGCTCCCTCGCGGCGCTTCCTCACCCTCGCGCGCACGGGCCGGGCGCTGGTCTCCACCCGCGTCGTCGACGGCGGCGCCGAGCTGGAGCGGCCGGGCCAGCCTCCGCTCTCGCTCGCGCCACCGAACGCCGCCTGCCGCGCGCCGGCCCACCGCGCGCTCGCGTGCTCGACGTGTCACGACGCCTGGGCGCCGCAGTGCTTCGGGTGTCACACGAAGTGGGACCCGGAGGGCACGCGCTTCGACCTGCTCAGCCGCATCGAGCGCGCGGGCGCCTGGCGCGAGACCGCCTCCGACGTGCGCGCCGAGCCGGCGGTGCTGGGGGTGCGCGAGCGGCGCGTCGACGGCGGGGTCCATCGCCGGGTGGAGGAGTTCGCGCCCGGCATGGTGCTCACGCTCGACCGCTCCGACGGCCGGCCGCCGCGCTTCTCACGGCTCTTCGCGCCCGCCTTCCCGCACACGGTGCAGAAGGAGCCCCGCGCCTGCCGCTCGTGCCACTCGAGCCCGCGCGCGCTGGGCTTCGGCACCGGCCGCCTGGACCTCACCAGGAAGGGCCACGGCGCGGCCTGGCGGTTCACCTCCGCCGTGCCCGCGGGCCCCGACGGGCTCCCTCGCGACGCGTGGACCGGCTTCCTCGCCGAGCCGCGCCCGGCGAGCGCCACCCGCGAGGACGCGCGGCCCTTCACCGTCGAGGAACAGCGTCGAGTGCTCGACGTCGGTGCGTGCCTCGGCTGCCATTCGAGCGGGTCGAAGGTGATGAACCAGTTCCTCGATGACCCCTCGGGCACCAAGCGCCGGCTCGGACCTCAATGTATTCGTTTGACGCCGTGAGGCAGCTCCAACGGCGCTCCAAGGGAGGGCGGGTGGCGTGGGCTGTCGGCGAAGCGCCACCGACGCTCAGCTCCTCGACCTCGAGCGACGGCGAGCCCTGGAACCGCTTCCGATGCGAACGGAAAGGGGGCGGCCGGGCGGGGCGGGTCACCTGCGTTGTCATCGTTGATGCCCAAACGAGCATCGTCGATGACAAATGCGCAATGTGTTTCATCTGAAACCACAGACTTGTCATCAATGATGCTCAGCTGCGCATCATCGATGACAACGCGGGTAGGTCGCTCGGGGGCTGAGTTTGGTTCTGCTCGCATCGGAAGCAGCCCCCCAGGGGAACCGTCGCTGGAGAACGTCGAGGCTGTCCGCCGGGAGCAGGGCCCCCACTCTCCACCTCGAACCGCCTCCCCTCGAGAGCCGGCTTCCGTCAGACCGCGGCTCAGAACACCATGCGGTAGCCGACGCTGGTGGTGAGCGCGCCCACGCTCGAGTCGCCGGTGATGCGGTGATCGAGCTGCGCCCAGAGGAGCTGCGCCTCGAAGAACGCGCTGCCGGGGCCAATCTGGTACCCGACGCCGACCGGCACCACGAGGCCCACCTTGGTCGACTGCTCCCTGGTCTGGCTGATGACGTTGCCGTCGCCGGCGGTGCCCTGCACCAGGGTCTGCAGGAACCAGACGCGCGGGCCGATGCCGGCGTAGGGCGTCAGCTTGTCCATGGGGAAGCGGAAGGTCGCGGTCAGCCCCAGCATCAGCTCGCGCTGGTTGAGCGTCCACGTGTAGCTGCCGCCGTTGGCGTCGACGCGCGGGTCGGTCTGCGTGCCCTTGGCCCCGGGCTCCGAGTAGCCGACCTCGAGCACCACGCCGAGCCGCCGCTCCAGCACCGGCAGCAGGTAGCCGACCTCGAGGTCGACGACGTAGCTGGCGCCGAGCTTGCCGCTGGTGAAGGGCTGGGCGAACAGCCCGCCCACCTTGAGGCCGACGAGCACGCCGAGCGGCTCGGCCGAAGCCGGCGCGGGCGCGCTCGCCGTCGCCGTCGGAGCGGTCGCGGCGGGCGCCGGCTCCGCCGGAGCGGTGGG
>JBBIOE010000100.1:0-25007 GCA_037443525.1 Archangiaceae bacterium
GGCCAACCGGCGTCTCGGTTCCACAAGGCTGGGCGACTCCCCCGAGTGCGCCGAGTTCCTGACCGCGTTTCCTCCGCGATCGTCACGCCTCCAACGTCACCTCTGCCGCGAAGCGGCTTCGTTCAACTGGGAACGCGTCGGTCACAAGGTGCGCGCCGCGCGCGAGAAGATCAAGGCCATGCAGCGGGCCGTCCGAGGGGATTCGAGGCTCCTTCCGAAAGACCGAAAGGCCGTTTACGACCAGATCCAGGAGTTCTGGTTCAAGGTTGGCCAAGCGGAGAAGACGACGTTCCATATACATGCGGAGCGTGCGGGTTACCTCTACAACGAGGCTCATGCTGCCATCGATAACCTGAGGCCCGGCGAGGCTGCCGCGGTTCTCAAGGCGAACGGCGCCGAGGTTGGGTCACTGTGGTTGTCCCCGGGCGACCGCGGCCGGTACAAGTCCTGGTTTGATGAGCTGTGGCAAAGCCTTCGCTGCAAACGGGACGAGGCTCATGCCGCTTGGCGCAGTCGCCAGGAAGCCGGTCTGGAAAAGCTGCTCGCTGCGCGCGACCGTCTCCTCGACGCGCTCGAACACGTCCGGAGCAACAACCGCCTGAATGAAGGCCGGCTGGCCGACGCAAGGTCGGGCGGCTACCGCGACCGCGTGACCGAGTGGCTTCGTGAGGGCGAGATGCGCCAGCGAGACATGGAGCGCTCGCTGGATGAGCTTGAGTCCAAGATCCTAGCCGCGCGCAGCCGCTGAACGCGCGCTCACGCCGTCCGACCTCTTCCCGGAGGATGGGCTCGACGTCCTCAAGCAGGCCTCGCTGCAGCTGCGCCTGCCTTGGGGTGACTCCGCCGACGCCCCTCGCGCCCTGCACGGCCGCGTCGCCCGCGTCGAGGGCTTCTCTCTGCGCGCCGACCCCTGGGTGCACTCGAATGACAGGACCACCTTCCCCTTCTTCTTGGGCTGGCAGATGGGCGCGGGGTCGACCTTGAAGCCGTAGTGGCGAGCGAGCTCGCGGTAGCTCTTGTTCAGCGCCGTCGCGCCGCCGACGCCGAAGGCGGCGCGGACCACCGCGGACTTCAGGTTGTCGGGCACCACCACCGCCGGCACACCGCCGAGCTCTTCGAAGGCCTCGACGTGCAGCCACTGCCACGTCTCGATGCGCTGATCGAAGACGATGCGGGCCACCATGTGACGGCTGTGCCCGTGCACGAGCACGAAGGCCCAGGCCTTCCGCAGCACACGCTCGACGGGGTCGCACAGTTTGCCGACGTAGCGAAGTCCACCTGAGCCACCTCGCCGGGCCTGGTCTCGACGGGGATGGCCACCTCTTCCGGCTGGACGCCGCGCGCCTTCTTCAGTCGCACGCAGACTCGCTTCACCGCCGAGAGCGTGGCCTGGCTCTCCCGGAAGCCTTCATCCTCGAGCCGAAGCTTGTCGTAGATGACCTGCGGGCCGAGCCCCTTCCCCTGGAGCTCGCCGATGCTCGCCACCCAGCCCTCGATGGAGGAGAGCTGCTGAGGCGGCACCTTGCTCGGGAGGGCGGCGAGCACCGCGCTCTTGAGGACCTCGAGCTCGGGCAGCTGATTCGGCTCGCCCTCGAGCAGGCCCGCCAGGGCCAGAGCCTGCCGGTACTGCCGCTCGGGGGTCCGACAGGCCCTTGCCCTGCGCGAAGGACAGGCAGAACCTGATGAAGACCGGCTGCTCACGGTGCTCTCCCCTTGGTGAACGTGGGCTCGCGCACGAGCGACAAGCCCCGCTATCTGGGCGCCCGCCAGACGCGGCGTTGGCGGCGGATGGAAGCAGGTCCGCGCGGCGCGCGACGGTACCGAGTGGTACCGTCACAGGGTGACCGCGCAGATCGCCGACACGATTCTTCACGACGGGAGCGAGTTCCGAATCGCCGCCATCGAGAACGCGTGGCCGTTCACGCCCCAGGCCCACGGCTTCGAGCCCACCATGATGCACCCGGGCTGCTATCGCGGGTACTACTGCCAGTACGTCGTCGTCGACCGAGAGCTGCTCTTATCGCGGTTGAACGTCGCCATCGGCACCGGGAAGCCCGTCACGTGGCGCGGCATTGCACCCAAGAAGGACGCGCATTTCGAGTTCGATCGCAGCTGGACCTACGAGCACGTCAACCTGCGAATCGAGTACTCGGGCGGTCTTGTCTCAGGGGACGAGTTCCTTCGCGAGTACTACGTCCACATGGGCTTTCAGAGACCGCACTGCTACCGGAGGGTGCTCGAACTTCGGTTCGAGAAAGGCAGGTTGCAGGCGGTACTCGACCACTCGGACGCGATGGAGCGAGAGCGCGCGCGGCTCCGGGAGTTTCGCGCGGCAACGGGGAGGTCGCCTACCCGTGAGGAGATTGCCCAGTTCGTCGACGACGCGTTCTCCTTGGCCTACGAGAAGAAGTGGTCGACTTGACTCGCACTGCGCTGCTGCTGCGGCGCTCGCGACGGGCCTACGTGGGCCCGTGGCCGATGCAGGACCCGATGAAGACCGGCTGCTCACGGTGCGCATCGTGCCCTCCCCTGCTCACGCTGCTCACCGCGAATCCGCCAACTTCCCGCAACCTGATGACGCCAAGCCAGCTTCCCAAGCTCGGGGTCGAGGGTTCGAATCCCTTCCGCCGCTCAAGGAAGCCCCGGTGACCGAGAGGTTGCCGGGGCTTTCGAGTTTGAAACCCGCGACGCCCGCGCTGAGAGCTCCTCACCCTACTTGCGTGGCGACTTCGGCTCCGGCTCCATCTTGACCGCGTTGGGCGCCTGCACCCGATAGAACGGCAGGAGCACCGGGGTCATCCCCATCGTCGAGGACGTCGTTTGAATCCACGCGCGGGCGTAGGGCCAGACGTGCACCAGCCCATTGGTCTCGATGAAGGCCGCGAGCGCCTCGTCAGGGGCATCGCCATTCCCTCGGTAGTGCGCGTTGACGCGATAGACGAACCTCGCGAACGGCCGAGGGGCCTGCTTGCGCTGTACCAGCACTGAGATGGTGATCGCGCCGATGAAGCCTTCCTTCGTCTTCGCCGAGCCGGTCGCGATGCGGATGTGGAGATCGAGCTCCTCGCTCGGCGGCGGGAGCTGCGTTCCAGCCCGAAGCCGAGCGAGCATGCCGCTGGGCACGAGCGCGAGGAGCTCCACGCGCTTCGCCAGCGCGAGGACGTGGTGCTGGCGCTCCTCGGGCGTCATGCAGCCGCTCCCGCGGCCTCGTTGGAGTCGTCACCGAGCCGCACCGGAGAAAGCTTCGCGCTGACCGTGGTGAACGGCGTCGTGGAGGTGACCGTCGTCGTCGCGAACTCCTGAGAATGCACCAGCCGAATGCTCGGCGGGCTGAGCTCCGGCTCGACCTCCGCACCGTCCGACCACAGCTGCCCGACCCGTTCCCACGATGCAGCAGGCGCTTCGGCGAGCATCGCCAGCAGGGTCACGAGCGGCACCGAGGTCTCCTTCCCGGCCTTGAGCCTGGAAAGGTAGCCGGGAGAGAGCGCGAGCCGCTTCTCCCACTCGCGCTGCAGGCGCACGGTCGTGAGCCGGGATATCGCCTCACCAACCAACCGGCGCTGGAGTTCCGCCAGCCCCGCCGCAAGAGCCTCGTCCCACGCCTTCGCGGTCGCCGAGTCGACGAACCGCTCACCGCACGCGGTGCAGGTCGGCACCATCACCGCCCAGGCAGGCGCGACCGAGGGCGCGTGGCGGAAGGGCATCGTGGCGCGCGTCTCCCGGGAGACGAGGTCACCTCGCTCGCAGGCAGGGCACTTCTTCGGCTTCTTGGTCATGGCGACCTCCTCTTCTTCTGGTTCTTCGGCCGGTGCTCTGGCGGGTGCAATGAGACACACACGACGGTGTCTCCGTCTTCAGACTCGATGAGCTTCAGTTTCACGTACCAGGTATCGACGTGCTGGAGCCGGTACCGCTCGGCCAGCTCCACCGGGAGGGTGCGGATGTAGCAGTCGCACCAACCCCGGTACGGGGGCTCGTCCAGGCAAACCGATTTCTCGAAATGCTCCAGGGCGAGCGAAGCGACGACGTCGCGTGCGAATTGGTGCGCCTCGACCAAACCTTCGATGTAGTCCGCCACCATTCGGCCCGCGCGAGACGCACCGACCAGGACCTCGCCGCCCCCGAGCGCGACCGCCACGATCTTCTGAAGCGGATATCTGGGCTCCACCGCACGCCCGAGTCTTAACTTGAACTCAGTTCAACCTCAACCTGCTCAAGCGAGACTACGCCAAGGGTCTGACCCGCCTGGGGAATTCGAGATTCGTCGGGTGCTCGAGGGGTCAGGGCGCGCAACTGAGAGGTCGCGAGTCGCGCTCGAGTATCGCCGATTCGCCGTCAATCGCGCACGGCGCGCCAGGCACTCGGCCCTTCGGGTCTCCACCCTTTGGTGGTGATCGTGCCACTCCACGCGAGCGCTCTCGTGCTGAGCCTCCCGCCCACCGTTGTGTCTTCGTCGCCCCTCAACAAGCGCCGGCGGCGCGTCACTTGGCCTTGCACGTCTTGGCTGACCTCCCGCTATCCTCCGCGCATGGGGGAGCCCACTCCAGACGAGACGCCTTGGGCCCTGATCCAGCGGCTGCGCGCGGAGAACCAGCCGGAGGAGCACATCCTCGAGCGCCTCGAGGCGCGCGGGCTCTCCGAAGCTGACGCCGAGCTGCTCGGCGTGAGGCGACCGACACGGCGCACGGCGCCAGCGCCTCGCCCTCCACGAGTCAAAGGCGAGCAGGGAGTCCTGCTCGGCATTCTCGTCGGGTTGGGCATCGACGCTGTGGGTTTCCTCGCTCTTCGCCCTTGCGTTCGTACGACGCCCCGGAGAGCGGCTGGCGTTCGGGGTGATCACCACCATCCTCGGAGTACCCGGCTTGGCGCTCAGCCTCCTCGCGTTCGTGGCGTCGCGGATGACGCACGGGGTGGCTTGAACGAGGCGTTCTTCATGAGTCGCACGCTCGTGCTGGCTTGCTTCGCGCCCCTCGCCGGCTCCTCTGCCAGATGATGATCGAGGCGAACACCGGGGCGAAAGCGAGCGACGCTTCAATGCCAGCATCGGCACTCTCGAAGATCGCGTGATGTTTCCCAACCGGCGCGGCTTGTCGTTCACAACGACTCGAAGTTCTGGGCGGAGTTGCCGCGACCGTGCTCGGAGTCGGCTGGCTGCGCTCCTGGCTCAGCGTGCGACGCCTCGAATCGAGCGCGGCCGACAAGGACGAGCGGCTCGCGGAGTTCGAAGCGTTGATTCGACACCCGCGCGCGCTCCGCTCTTCGCTTCCGAGCTTCACCTGCAACTGCGTTCCGGCTGCTGTCGCCACCTCGACCGCGTCGGGCGGCTCGACACCAAGGTGCCGACGTCGGCGCGGGAGTCCTACGGCGTGGCACCCTCATGCGCCGCGGGCCTCGAGCGGGACGCCTCGTTGCCGGGGGCGCGTTCCGACCCCGGAGACGTGGGGGTCGCCGGCACCGTGAGGGTGAAGCGAGCGCCGCCTTGGGCGCGATTCTCCGCGCGCACCGAGCCGCCGGCATCCTCGAGGTACTCCCGGCAGAGGGCGAGCCCAAGCCCGGTGCCTTCGCCCGCTGGCTTGGTGGTGAAGAACGGGTCGAAGATCCTCGGGAGATCCGCTACCGGAATGCCGGGGCCAGTGTCGTCAACCGTGAGTTCGACCGCGTCGGTCGTCGTCGCCCGCGCCCCCACCCGGATTGCACTTCCACCGCTGGCGGGGAGGCTCTCCATGGCGTCGATGGCGTTGACCAACAGGTTGACGAGCACCTGCACGAGCCGCTGATGGCTGATGCGAATCGGCGGAAGCGTCGGAGGAATTCGCGCTTCGACGACCGTTGAGCCGTGCAGCCGCACCGACGCCAGACGCAGTGCCTCCTGCACCGCCGGTCCCGCGTCGCACGGTCCCCGGTCGTCGTCGCTCGCCCTCGAAAACTGGGTCAGGTCCCGCACGATGCGGTGAATGCGCGCCAGTCCCTGCTCGGTCTCGGCGAAGGCCGCGACCACCTCGGGGTCCGAGGGTCCTGCGCTCTTCGCGGCCGTGGATAGGTACTTGAGATTGGCCGTGACGAAGGCGAGGGGGTTGTTGATCTCGTGCGCGATGCCCGCCGCGAGCTGACCGATCACCACGAGCCGTTCGCTGTTCGCCCGCCGGCGCTCGCTCTCGGCGAGTTGCTCGAGCGCGCTGATGCGCTCAGCGGTCGCTCGCCTCCATTCGGCCTGAGCGCGCGCGTGGGTCGACGTCGCCACGAGGGCCACCGAGGAGCAGCAGAGCCCGACGGCCATGGCCTCGGCCACATGTGCCGCGGGCTGGCCCGAGATGACTTCGATCGCAGCGATCCAGCCGAGCCCTCCCACGGAGAAGATGATCACCGAGCCTCGATCGTCTGGCGCCACGGCGGAGAGGATCAGCGGCATGGCCACGAGCGCGACCGCGAGCGCATTCCCGATGGGGTGCCCAGTGGCGAGCACGATGCTCGGCAGCAACACCACTCCGCCGAGCGACGACAGCGCTCCACCCGTGCGCCTCGAGAGTCGCCCGGTACCGACGAGCTCGCCGACGAGGCCGATGTGCGCCGCCCACAGGAGGTGCAGGACCTGCACCCCGAGCGGGTGAGCGGACCCCAGCGCGACGATTGGCGCGATCAGGAGTACGAGCACCGCACCGAAGCGGTAGACCCGACGCTTGGCTCCCGGGCCCTCTCCCGGAGGACCGCCCGAATCTCGATCGGAGGGGATGCGGGCAATGGACTCAGGCGAGGCCATCGGGTCTCAGATACTACGCCGCAGGGCTCTTTGAAGGTGGGTGCCGGCTTCCGCAGGACTCGGGTTCCGGCGTCCTTGCCGAAGGCGCAACTCGTGTTTCCAATCGTTCGCGGCCATCAGCAGGGCAAGCTCCGGTGGCGCTCTGCACTGTCGCGCGGTTGGCGGGTTGGCGGGATTGCACCGAGCAGGAGAGTACGCCAACACCACCCTCTCCGGCGCTCCCGCGTGGGCGAGGGTTCCCAGCATCGCTACCGAAACCATCAAGACCCCGAGTCGCATTCGACAACGCTACACCAGCCGATCTCCCGGCGGCGCCTCACACGGCGCCCGCGACCTCGAGCAGCGTCGTCAGCTTCGCCTTCGACGCCAGCCCGACGAACCGGCTCACCTCTTCTCCCCTCGAGAAGAAGAGCACGCAGGGAATCGACTGGACGCGGTACTTCTCGGCCAGCTCGGGGGCGGCGTCGACGTCCACCTTGAGCACCCTCGCGCGGCCTTCGAAGTCGACCGCCACCTGGTCGACGATGGGCGAGAGGGCCCGGCACGGCGCGCACCACGACGCGCTGAAGTCCACCAGCACCGGCTTGTCACTCTCGAGGACCTCCTGCTCGAACTGCTCCTGGGTGATGGTCGCTGCCACGTTCGACTCCTGGTTCGGGTTTGCCTGCCGGGTACGGTCTCTCGACCGCCCGACGCGTTACGCGCAGCTCAGCCTTCGGTGCGGCGAAGGAATCTCGCGAGGTTCACGCCCGCCTTGAACTTCGCGTCGACGGGAGTCTCGAGGACCTGGTTCGTGGAGCTGGAGACGGTGCTCAGGGCGACCGCCGAGGCCCCTCGGCAGGCCCGCGTGTAACGCCACGAGGCCTCGATGGACTGTGGAGGGCGTCGCGCGTCGCGCCGCACCACCGCTCAAGGAGCCTCACCAGATGACCACGTCGATGAAGGGTTTTGTGATCGCCTCTGCCGTTGCCTCGCTCTTCGCCACCAGCGCGCTGGCCGGCGACAAGGCGCCCAAGAAGGACACCAAGGAGGCGGCCGCCAAGATCAACTGCGGCGGCGTCAACGAGTGCAAGGCGAAGGGCGAGTGCGGCGGCGCCGGCCACGACTGCGCCGGCCAGAACGAGTGCAAGGGCAAGGGCTGGGTGTCGCTCGCCGAGAAGGAGTGCAAGGCGAAGGGCGGCAAGGTCGTCGCGATGAACAAGTAGGCAGCCCGGCTGCCCGGGCCGCTCGCGGCGATGGCGCTGCGAGCGGCCTCTCCCCTTCCCCCAAGGCCCCAATGTTCTCTCGCCCCTCGCTCGGTCACGGTGTCGGCTTGCGGCCAAAGCACTACAGCCAGTTCCTCGACGGCTCGCCCGACATCGCCTGGGTCGAGGCCATCAGCGAGAACTTCATGGGCATCGGCGGGCGGCCGATGGCCGTGCTGGAGAAGGCCCGGCAGGACCGCCCCGTCGTCCTCCACGGCGTCTCGCTCGGCGTGGGCAGCACCGAGGCGCTCGACCAGCGCTACCTCGCCGACCTGAAGGCCCTCGTCCGCCGCATCGAGCCGGCGATGGTGTCAGACCACCTGTGCTGGGGCCACGCGCGCGGGCGCTACACACACGACCTGCTGCCCATGCCGTACACGCGCGAGTCGCTCGAGCACGTCGTCCAGCGCGTGCAGCAGGTGCAGGAGCTACTCGGCCGGCAGCTCCTTCTGGAGAATCCGTCGACGTACCTCGAGTTCGAGAGCTCCGAGATTCCGGAGGCCGAGTTCCTCGCCGAGGTCGTCAGGCGCGCGGACTGCGGCGTGCTGCTCGACGTCAACAACGTCTACGTCAGCGCGCGCAACCACGGCTTCGACCCCGTCGCCTACCTCGACACCATTCCCGTCGACCGCGTCGGCCAGTTTCACCTCGCCGGCCACCAGGACCGGGGAGCCATCGTCATCGACACCCACGAGGGCCACGTGGCCGACGCCGTCTGGAAGCTCCACCGCCACGCCGTCGCCCGCTTCGGCGACGTGCCCAGCCTGATCGAGTGGGATGAGGGCGTGCCGGAGCTCGAGACGCTGCTCGCCGAGAGCCGCAAGGCCCAGGCCGTCGCCGACGAGGTGCTGCGCGGCCCGGCGAAGGAGGCCTCACCGTGAAGCTCGCTCAGGTGCAGGACGCGATGTTCCAGGCGGTAGTGGGCGAGGGCGCGCTGACCGAGACGGCGGCCCTCGTCCGCGGGGGAGCGCTGACGCGAGAGGACCGCGTCGGCATCTACGCCGAGATGTACTGGCTGCGCATGCGCGACTCGCTCCGCACCGACTACCCCTTCGTGCTGCAGGTCCTCGGCGACGAGGACTTCGAGGTCCTGGTGGCGCGCCACCTCCAGCGCCAGCCCTCGACGCACTACTCGCTGGGCCGGCTGGGCGTCGGCTTCCAAGAGACCATTCGAGCTGCCTCGCTCGGAGTGCCCTGGCTGGCCGACCTGGCCGAGCTCGAGTGGGCGCGGGCGGAGGCCTTCGTCGCGCCCGACGCACCGGCGCTCGAGTTCGCGGCCCTGGGCGCCCTCGCCGACGAGACCTTCACGCACTCGCGCCTGGTGGTGAGCCCGTCGCTGAGACTGCTCGAGCCCACCTGGGACGTGCTGCCGGTGTGGCGCGCCCTGGAGGGCGGCTCCGCCTGGCGGGAGCTCACCGTCACCACGGCGAAGTCACCCCTCGTCGTCTGGCGGCAGGGCTTCGCCGTCTTCCACGTCGCCGTGCCGAACGCGGAGCACGAGGCGCTCTCGAGTGCCTTGCAGGGCCTGGATCTGCCCACCGTCTGCGAGGCCTTCGCCGAGGCGCCCGAGCCGGCGCAGGCCGCCTTCCAGGCCATCGGAAGCTGGGCCTCCGAGGGGATGCTGTCCGCCCTCGAGGTTGACGCGGCTTGAGGAGCGACCCGTGCCATCGGCTGAGTTCTCGACGTGGGTAGGAGAGCTGGTCCGCCGCCACCGCGCCGGCCTGCTGCGGTCGGCCGTGGCGCTCGGGTTGCAGCCGGACGAGGCGCTCGACGTCGTGCAGGACGCCTTCGCGATCTTCCTCTCGCGGCCCGAGTGGCGCGCTCTCCCGCGCCACACGCCCGACGCGGAGCGGCTCCTCGGCGCCCTGGTGCGAAACACCGCCAGGACCCACCGGCGTCGTCCGCATCGACGGCACCAGGCGCTCGAGGACGATCCGGTGGAGGAGATCGTCGAGGTGGCGCCCTTGCCGGACGCGCTCCTCGCCGAGGCCGAAGAGCATCACCGGCTCACCGGCTGCGTCGCGACGCTGAAGGAGATGCAGCGGGCCGTCGTCGTCGCGCGCCTCTTCGAGGGCGACTCGGGCCTCGAGGCGGCGAGCCGCCTGGGGATGACGCCGCGGAACGTCGCCGTGGTGCTCCACCGCGCGCGCAAGCGCCTCGAAGCGTGCCTCGCCGAGTCCCGAGCGCGGGCAGCGTGAGCCGCCGCGCGCTGGGCTCGGCCGCTGCCTGTCAGTCGGCGAGGAGCTTCTTCGCCTGCGCGTCGGCCTTGGCGACGAAGTCCTTCGGCGCCTTGTCGAAGGCCTCCTTGGCGCCCTTCGAGGAGAAGAAGTACACCTTCCCATCGACGACCGAGAAGATGGACGGGTCGGTGGCGAACTTCTTCCCCATCGCGACGCCGGTCGCGCACCACGCCTGGTACTGGATGGCGCTCACGAACTTCTTCGGGTCGGCGTCGAAGGCCTTCCTCGCGCCCTCGTTGACGAAGGCGTAGGTCTTCCCGTCGACCTCCGAGGTCACCTTCGGGTCTCCGGCGACGGCCTTCTGCATGCCGACGTAGGCGACCGGACAGTACCCTCCGAGCTGGACCTTCGAGCCATCGGCGAGGGCGGGCAGTGCGACGAGGGCGAGCGTGACGATTGCGTTCTTCATGGTGTCTCCTTGGTTGTTTCCCGCGGTGCGCGGGCCACCACCAAGGCCTCGACCGCCGCCGGCATTACATCGGCTCGGCGGCCGCGGGCGCGCTCCAGCGGCGGTGAGCCCTCACCGCACGTGCGGGTACGGCTTGGCGAAGACGGCGATGAGGCCGGGTGACTCCTTCGTGGGCTGTCCGCGTCGTGACACGCGAGGAGCAGTCTCGAGCGCGCGAATTCCGTTACTCGCACCATTCCACCTGCGTATGAAGAGTCCGCAATGACGGGAGGCGGACAGCCAGCGACAGGCGAGGCGGACCTGGTGAGGCGGCTGCTCGCCCGCGACGAGTCGGCATTCCTCGAGCTGGTCGACAGGTACCACGCCGGCCTCTTGCGGCTCGTGCAGTCCTTCGTGCGCACCCCGGCCGTGGCCGAGGAGGTCGTCCAGGAGACCTGGAGGGCATTCATCGAGTCTCTCGACACCTTCGAGCAGCGCGCGGCGGTGAAGACCTTCCTCTACCGCATCGCCGCCAACCAGGCCCGGACGCGCGCGGTCCGCGAGTCGCGGACCAGCCCCATGTCGGACCTCGAGCGGGACGGTGAGGACTCCTCGCCGCTGGCCGACCGCTTCGGCACGGCCGGCAACTGGCTCACGCCGCCCTCGGCCTGGGCCGCCGAGACGGCCGACGCGATTCTGGAGCGCAAGCAGGCCCTGGAGGTGCTGGCGCGGGCGATGGAGCAGCTGCCCGAGCGCCAGCGCGCCGTGGTGCAGCTGCGCGACGTCGAGGGCCTGCCCGCCGAGGAGGTCTGTGAGCTGCTCGGCGTGAGCGAGGTGCACCAGCGCGTGCTGCTCCACCGCGCCAGGACGAAGCTGCGCGCCGCCCTCGAAGGACACTTCCGTGGGTGAGCGATGCTGACGTGCCGCCAGATTACCGAGCTCGTCACGAGCTACGTCGAGGGCGACATGCCGCGGGAGCAGCGGCTCGACTTCCTGCGGCACATGAAGGGCTGCAAGGTCTGCTTCCACTACCTGCGGCAGGTTCGCGCGACCAGGCGCGTGCTCGGGCAGGCACCAGCGGCTCCGGCCCCGCCGGAGGTTCGCGCGGCGCTGCTCGCCCAGTTCCGCGCGTGGAAACCCAAGGGAGGCGAGGGCGGCGGCGGTTCGTGAAGAGCCCCGCGGCGGTGGGGGGGGGCCGCGCTCCTTGCTGTCCGTGGAGGGGCTACTTCGCCTGCGGGGCGGCCTTGGCGTCGCCGCGCTTCGCGAGCTCGAGCTCGAGCTCGATCTTCACGTCCCTGCCGACGAGGACGCCGTTGTTGGCCAGCGCCATGTTCCACACCAGCCCCCAGTCCTCACGGTTGATGGTGGTGGTCGCCGTGGCGCCGCGGGTCAGCGCGCCGCTGAAGGGGTTCTTCACCTCCGGGATGAGCGTGGTGTCGAGGACGACGGAGCTCGTCTTGCCCCGGATGGTGAGGTCGCCGGTGATGCGGAGCTTGTCGGCGGAGACCTTCTCGACCTTCGTCGACTTGAAGCTCAACGTCGGGAACTTCTCGGCGTTGAAGAAGGCCTCGCTGCGGAGGTGCTCATCGCGCTTCTGGTTCTTCGTCGAGAGCGCGGTGACGTCGACGGTGGCCTCGACCTTCGACTTGGTGAGGTCCTTCTCGTCGAGGTCGACGGTGCCCTTCACCTCGCCCAGCGTCCCGTGCACCTCGGACACCATCATGTGTTTCACGGCGAAGTTGGCCGACGCGTGACCGGAGTCGATGTCCCAGGGGGCGGCGAAGGAGACGGCAGACGACACGAGAGCTGCGGTGAACAGGATGTTCTTCATGGCGATGACTCCGGAGGGGTTTGGGGGTGTGGCTGAAGGAGGGCCCGGCCGAATGCCGAGCGCGCCTCAAGTCTCGGGGCCGCGCCGGACGTTACAGCTCGTGCGTCGCGGCTCGGTCCGCTGGGCTGTAACGAATGGTGCGCGAGCAGGATTGAAGGGCGGGCCGTGCCGCGGGCTCCAGAAGGTGCCTGATGCTGAGCTGTCGCGAAATCGCCGAGCTGGCGACCGCCTACCGCGCCGATCTCGACTGGCCCATGAAGGCAGAAGCCGCGCGATCGCTCGACGCCTCCCGGTGTCGGGCTTCCTCACCCCGACGTCGCCGTCACGCTCCGCTGCAACCTGGCCAGCGCCCCTGCCAATCCGCGCACGCGCAGCCGCCGCCCCTCTTCGTCGAACGCCTCCGTGAGCACGCGGGCGTTCTCGTAGAGCTCGCCGAGCACGCTCTGCCTTGCGTACGGAATGAACAAATCCGCGTCGACCATCTGCGCCTCGAAGAAATCGATCAGCGTCTGCCGGAGCCCCGCCACGTCGCGCGGGTCGTGCGCCGACAGGAGAAGAGCGCCGGGGTAGCGCGCGAGCGCCGCAGCCTTCTCCTCGGCGCTGAGCCGGTCGGCCTTGTTCAGCACCACGCGGCTGGGCACCACGTCGGCGCCGATGTCGCGCAGCACCGAGCGCGTCACCTCGAGCTGCGCCGCCGAGGTCGGGTCCGACGCGTCGACGACGTAGAGCAAGAGCGACGCCTCGTGCGCCTCGTCGAGGGTCGAGCGGAACGACGCCACCAAATCGTGCGGCAGCGACTGAATGAAGCCCACCGTGTCGGAGACGAGGATGCGCGGGTGCGTCTCGGGCTTGAGCGCCCGCACCGTGGTGTCGAGCGTGGCGAAGAGCTGATCGGCCACCAGCACCTCGCTGCCGGTCAACGCCCGCATCAGCGACGACTTGCCCGCGTTCGTGTAGCCGACGAGCGCCACCCGCAACAGGTCCTTCCGCGCGGAGCGGCGGTGGTCCTGATCGGCCTGCACCGCGGCCAGGCTCTCCCGGAGCTCGGCGAGGCGATCGCGAATCTTGCGGCGATCGAGCTCCACGGCGGTGTCGCCCGCGCCGCGGCCCTGCTGGCGCTCGCTGCGGCCCTGCGACTCCCGCAGCCGCGGCGCGAGGTAGGTGAGGCGCGCGATCTCCACCTGCAACCGCGCTTCACGGCTCTTCGCGTGCCGATGGAAGATGTCGACGATGACGCCGGTGCGGTCGAGCACCATCACCCCGGTGGCCTTCTCCAGGTTGCGCAGCTGGCTCGGCGTCAGCTCGTGATCCACCACCACCACCGAGGGGCGCGGCCCGTCGTCAGGCACTACCTCGGCCGCGGGCTCGTCGTCGTACTCCGGCTCGTCCTCTTCCGGCGCCTCCTCCTCCGCTTCCCACTTCGCCTTGGCCTTCGAGGTGCGGTCGGGCGCGCCCGAGGTCACCACGCCTCGGCCTCCGGTGAGCTTCGCCAGCGCCGCGAGCTTGCCCGCGCCGAGCACTGTGGCGGAGCCCGTGCCGTCGCGCTTCTGCGAGAGCCTCGCCGCCGGCTCGTACCCGAGCGTCTGCACCAACCGCCCGAGCTCGCCCAGGTGGGCCTCGTGCTCGACGTCGCTCACGCCAGGCAGCTGCACTCCGACGAGCACGGCGCGCGGGCGATCAGGGCGGGGAGCGGACACGACCGGCCTCGTACCATGGGCCGAGCGCTCGCCCGCCGCGCGCCTTCGAATCCCGAGTCGATTCAGTCGGTTGCCAGCGAAAGTAGCTCCGCTTCAACCCGCCGAGAGGCCATGTGGTTGCATGAAGGCAACTATCCGACCTACAGGGCGATAACGCGTCATGCCAGGAGCCTCCATGCGCCTCGCCGTCGCCGTCCTCGCCGCCTCGGTGCTCCTCGCCTGCGGTGGCCAAGACGCGCAGATCTCCTTCGAAAACGACGACCTCGACACCGCCGACGCGCCGCTCTTGGGCGCTGACGGCAAGGACACGGCCGACCGCGCCTGCAACGTCATCCTCCGCACCGCCAGGCGCACGCCGAAGAACGGCGGCTTCGAGACCAAGTGCTCCACCGCCGGCTGCTTCGTCGTCTGGACCGGCTGGCTCGAGCTCTCCGTCCAAGCGGTGGCCGAGGGCGCGAAGCCCTACGTCCTGGTGAAGAACATCGACGCGGCCAGATGGACCAAGGTCGCCGCCACCAAGACCACCGGAGCCACCGCGGGCTTCGTCCGCTACTCCTTTCGCCTCGACAAGAACACGCTGCCCGACGGCCTGAGCTCCACCGGCCTCGCCCGCGCCAAGGTCGAGCTGTCGCCCTACGTCCTCTCCAAGTCCGGCGCCCGCGTCTTCGATCACAACCGCCGCACCGGAGACTTCGACACCTACGTCCTCTCCGCCGCGACCGGGTGGGATCTCTCCGACGACCCCGCCGTCTGCCAGCCTCCTGCCGACGTGCAGCCGACGCTCACCTTCGAGACCGGGTGGCGCCACGAGCAGCACGGCACGCTCGTCGCGGGCGGCCAGGCCACGGTGGAGTACCCGCTCGAGCGCCTCCCGCAGTGCCGCGGCACGCACAACGGCTACCCGGCGTGGGACGTGCGCGCGAGCGTTCGCCTGCTCCCGTCGGGCCAGGTGCTCGAGGGCACCGTGCGCGGCTTCGACTCGCCCGGCGGCACCCCGTCGAACGCGGGCGCGAAGGCCGTGCCCTTCACCTTCCCCCTTCCCAACGGCACGACCGGCCTCGAGGTCTGGTTCCACAACTTCAGCGGCGCCGGCATGAGCTGCGACACCTGGGACTCGAACCTCGGCCAGAACTACCGCTTCACCGTCGAGCCGCGCGCCGCGCCCGCGCCGACCTGGGCCGGCAACGTGGGCTCGAGCCTCGCCCGCGACTGCCTGCGCAAGGACGGCGTCCCCGAGCCCATCACCCTCGACAGCTACGTCATGGAGCGCGCCTGCAGCTTCGTCGAGCTCGACGTCTACGCCCCGGGCCTCACCGACGGCCGCGCCACCAAGCCCGAGGCGCTCCTCGCGCAGGTCGACCTCGCGCTCGACGGCAAGCCGCTGCCTTCGCAGTGGCTGTCGTTCACCTCGAGGGCCGGCAACGACTACCGCTTTCACTTCGAGGTGCCGCGTACGGCGCTCTACTACGGCCCCAAGTGGCAGACGCTCAGCTACACGATGCGCTTCTCGTCCGATGGCCGCGCGTGGCTCAAAGACGTGACGCGCACCGTGGTGCGAGACCCGACGTTCGTGAACCCGGCCTGGCCCTAAGCCGCCTCGCCGTCCCCAAGCAGCGCCACCAACCCCGGCGCGTAGAGCTTCGTCAGCAGCTCCGCCAACGTCTCCGGCGTCAGCTCTGGCTGCGTCTCCCACCACAGCGCCACCGTCTCCACGCCGCCGTTGACCGCCAGCGCGAGGGCCTCGAGGCGCCGGGCGTCCAGCTCCCCGGTCCCGCTTCCCAACAGCGCCGCCACCAGCTGCGCCTGCCCCCGCTTGATGGCGACGATCTCCTCGCTGCCCGGCCCCGCCTCCATCGACAGGAGCGCCTTCCACCCTCTCCGCTCGGCCGCGACGTAGCGCAGGAACGCCAGGATCCCCGCGTGCAGCCGCCGCTCGAGGCTTCTCTCCGCCGCCACCGCCTCCGCCATGCGCAGCGACAGCTCCTCCGACACCTGCGCCATCACGTCGCGGAACAGCGCCTCCTTCGAGCCCACCAGCGCGTACACCACCGGCTTCGACACCCCCATGCGCTTCGCCAGCTCCTCCATCGACGCGCCCTGGTAGCCCCGCTCCACGAACAGCCCCTTCGCCTCCGCCAGCACCTGCCGCCGCCGCAGCTCCCGCGGCACCCGCCCGTGCGCGTGCTCCGCCACCTCTCTCGTCACCGCTCGTGTCGTCATCTCATTGATTTCATAGCACCTTGCGCGGCGACCGCCAGTAGGCTACTCACGGTAGGCTACTTGCGGTAGGTCAAGCCACTCTCTCGGAGGTGCTCCATGGAAACGCAGAACTCTCATCACCACCGCGTGGTGATCATCGGCGCGGGCTTCTCGGGCCTCGGCGCGGCCATTCGGCTCGCCCAGAGCGGCGAGCGCGACTTCGTGGTGCTGGAGCGCGCATCGGACGTCGGCGGCTGCTGGCGCGACAACACCTACCCGGGCCTGCAGTGCGACGTGCAGTCCGTCGTCTACTCGTACTCCTTCGCGCCCAACCCCGACTGGAGCCGCGACTTCGCCCCAGGCCCCGAGATCCACGCCTACCTGCGCCGCTGCGCCGAGCGCTTCGACCTGCGCCCGCACCTGCGCCTCTCCACCGAGGTCCTCTCCGCGCGCTGGGACGACGAGCGGCAGCGCTGGCGCGTCGAGACCTCGCAGGGCACCTTCACCAGCGACGTCCTCCTCTCGGCGCACGGCGCGCTCTCCGCGCCGGCCCGCCCCAAGCTCCAAGGCCTCGAGTCCTTCGCCGGCCCCGTCTTCCACTCCGCCGAGTGGCGCCACGACGTGTCGCTTCAGGGCAAGCGCGTCGCCGTCATCGGCACCGGCGCGTCGTCGATTCAGATCGTCCCCGCGGTGCAGAAGCAGGCCGCGCGCCTCCTCGTCTTCCAGCGCACGCCGGCGTGGATTCTCCCCCGCCCCGACGCCCCGGTGAGCCGCCTCACCCAGACGCTCTACCGCCGCCTCCCGCTCTTGCAGCGCGCCGCCCGGGCGTGGCGCTTCGGTCTGCTCGAGACGCGGGTGCTCGGCATCCTCACCCGGCCGGAGCTGATGCGCCTGGCCCGCGCCGCCGCCGAGCGGCACCTTCGCCGGCAGATCGAGGACCCCGCCCTGCGCCGCCGCCTCACCCCGGACTACGAGATGGGCTGCAAGCGCATCCTCCTCTCCAACGACTTCTACCCAGCCCTCGCCAAGCCCAACACCGCGCTCGTCTCCGACGGCATCCGCGAGGTGACCAAGACCTCCGTGATCACCACCGACGGAGTCGCCCACGAGGTCGACGTCATCGTCCTCTGCACCGGCTACTCCGTCACCGCCCACCCGGTGGCCGAGCGCATCGTCGGCAAGGACGGGCGCTCCCTCGCCCAGCACTGGAGCCAGGGCGCCCGCGCGCTCTTCGGCATGACCACGCCCGGCTTTCCCAATCTGTATCTGTTGCTCACCGGCCCGCACACCGGGCTCGGCCACAACTCCATCGTGTACATGATTGAGGCGCAGCTCGAGTACGTGCTCCAGGGCCTGCGCGCCTCCCGCGCCCTCGGCGACGCGGTGCTCGAGGTGAAGGAGCCGGCCGTCGAAGGCTTCACCCAGGAGATGCGGCGCCGGCTCGAGGGCACCGTGTGGAGCTCGGGCTGCACGTCCTTCTACCTCGACGCCCGGGGGCAGAACGTCGCCCTCTGGCCCGGCTTCGCCACCGAGTACCGCTGGCGCACGCGCCGCTTCGAGCCCAAGGCCTACGACGCCGTCCCGAGGCGCCGGCCGGCGACGCCCTCCTGGCGACCGGAGGTGGCGTCATGAGCCGCGCCCGCGGGCCGACGGCGCTCGCCGACGCCCTGAACCTGCCCTGCGGCGCGAGCTTGAAGAACCGCCTCGCCAAGGCGGCGATGAGCGAGCAGCTCGCCGACCTGAACGGCGCGCCCACCAAGGAGCTGACACGCCTGTACCAGCGCTGGGCGCGGGGCGGCGCCGGGCTGCTCATCACCGGCCACGTCATGGTCGACCCGCGCCACCTCTCCGAGCCGGGCAACGTTCGCCTCGAGGATGATCGGCACCTCGATGGCCTCTCCCGCTGGGCCGAGGCCGCGACCCTCGAGGGCACGCACGCCTGGGTGCAGCTCAACCACCCCGGCCGCCAGGCTCCGCGCGCCGTCGACCCCCACCCGGTGGCGCCCTCCGCGGTGCCGCTGACCGTCGGCGGTGGCGCCTTCGCCCGGCCGCGCGCCCTCACCGAGCCGGAGATCCTCGAGCTCGTCGAGCGCTTCGCCCGGGCCGCCCGGCTGGCGCAGCGGGCCGGCTTCACCGGCGTCCAGGTCCACGCCGCCCACGGCTACCTCGCGAGCCAGTTCCTCTCGCCCCTCGCCAACCGGCGCGACGACGCCTGGGGCGGCGACGGCCACCGGCGGCGGCGCTTCCTCCTGGAGATCGTCCGCGCCGTTCGCGCCGAGGTCGGGTCGAGCTTCCCCGTCGGGGTCAAGCTCAACAGCGCCGACTTCCAGCGCGGCGGAGCGACCTTCGACGACTCCCTCGAGGTGGTGCAGGCGCTCTCCCGCGAGCCGGTGGACCTGCTCGAGATCTCCGGGGGGACCTACGAGCGCGCCGCGATGTTCGCCGAGGCGGCGAAGGCCTCCACCCGCGAGCGCGAGGCCTTCTTCCTCGACTTCGCCGAGCGGGCCCGGGCCGTGGCGACGATGCCGGTGATGGTGACCGGCGGCTTCCGAACCAAGGCGGCGATGGAGCGCGCCTGCGCCTCGGGCGCGGTCGACGTGATCGGCCTCGCGCGCCCACTGGCGGTGGAGCCGGAGCTGCCCCGCGCGCTCCTCGAGGGACGCGCCGAGAAAGCGAAGCCGGTGCGCCTGGGCACGGGCCTCCCCACGCTCGACGCGCTGCTGGTGGGGAGCTGGCACCAGCGGCAGCTCCACCGCCTCGGTCGCGGCCTCGAGCCTGACCTCACGCTGTCCCGCGCCGCCGGGCTCCTCCACTCCGGGGCCGACGCGCTGCGACGCCTGCGAGGCACCCTGCGGCGGCGAGGCTTCCCCCCGCGCCCGCGCGCCTTCATCACCGGCGCCGGCAGCGGGCTGGGCCGAGGGTTCGCGCTGGCGCTCGCCAAGAGGCAGGGCCGCCTGCTCCTGGGCGACGTGGATCTCGAGCGCGCCGAGGAGACCGCGCGCCTGGTGCGGGCCGCCGGCGGCGAGGCGCACGCGATCGCCTGCGACGTCTCGCGCCTCGCCTGCCTCGAGGACGCGGCCACGGAGCTGCAGCGGCGCTTTGGCGGCCTGGACGTGCTCATCAACAACGCCGGCATCGCCGCCGCGGGCAAGGTGGGAGAGCAGGCGCTGGCCGACTGGGAGGCGCTGGTGCGCGTCAACCTCTGGGGCGCCATCCACGGCTGCCACGTCTTCGTGCCGCTCCTGAAGGCCCAGGGCCACGGCTTCGTGCTCAACGTCTCCGCGGGCGGCGCCTTCATCTCGCTGCCCGAGATGGCGGCCTACAACGTCACCAAGGCCGCGGTGCTCTCGCTGTCCGAGACGCTGCACGGCGAGCTCGCGCCCCACGGCATTCACGTCACCGCGCTCTGCCCCACCTTCGTGAAGACGAACCTGATGGAGACGGCGCGCTTCGTCGAGGCTCGCCAGGCCGAAGCGGCCGCGGCCTTCTTCCGCCGCGCGTCGATGAGCGTCGAGCAGGTGGTGGAGGAGGGCCTGCGCGCGCTGGAAGAGAACGCCCCCGTGGCCGTGCCTCAGCTCGACGGCGCGCTGCTGTGGCGGCTCAAGCGTCACCTGCCGGGCGTCTACTTCTGGGCGTCGCGCAACCTGACCGGCCGAGCCATCGCGCGGCTCACCGGCGTGCCGGCGGAGCCCTGACCGTACGCCCGCTCGCCGTACGTGAATCGACCGGAGCCCGGCGTTCGCGTTGTGCCCGTGCTTGCGCGGCACTACTCGACTCTCCGTGCTCGGAGCCCCGGTCGCGCTTCGCCTGTCCATCGTCTGGCTCGTCTGCGGGTGCGGAGGCACCTTCGGCCTCCGTGACGCTGGCGCCGTCGGTCGCTTCGCCATCGGCGGCGCCGATCTCCACTGCGGCCTCCCCGACGGCGGCGTCCGCGCCCAGCCGACCCGCCAGGCCGCCTGCGCTCTCACCGCCGCGGACTTCGACGGCGGCCTCCCGCCCGAGGAGGTGCCACCCGAGCCCCGCTTCGGCGGCGACGGCGACGACGACGACTGCAAGTACCACCTCACGGTGAGCTCCAGCGCCATCGCCTTGAACAAGGCCGTCACGCTCGGCGTCGCGCTCATGAGCAAGGTCGACGGCGCGCCCGTCCTCGGCGCCGACGTCATGCCCCAGATCTTCCTCTCGGACGATCACCCCGCGCCCGACACCGCGCCGATGTCCATGGAGAGCGCCGGCGGCATCTACTCCGTCTCTCCGGTGAAGTTCGACGCGCCCGGCCGCTGGACGGTGCGCCTGCACCTCTTCGACCAGTGCGTCGATCTGGCCGAGGACTCGCCTCACGGCCACGCCGCGTTCTTCGTCGACGTCCCGTGACGGGAGGGGTCACACCTTGGGCACGGTCCGCAGCTCGGGCCGTGGCCGGGGCACGTTCCCGTCGTCGAGTGACTCGCGCGACACGAGCTCGTCCGGCACCTCGTCGAGCTCGTCGTCCCGCTTGAACCCGCTCCCGTCTCGCGGCAGCGCCAGCTTCCCGAGCTCGGCCTTCAACGTCGCCAGCCGCCTTCGCTGCGCCTCGGTCATCGGGTAGCCGCAGTCCTTCCCCACCGTCGCCACGTCCACGCCGTCGAGCCCGGCCTCGAGCGCCTGCACGTGCTCCTCGAAGAGCGCCATCGTCGAGCGCAGCCGCATCCACCGGTGGCGCGCCCAGCCGTCGCCCTCGGTGTAGCGCCGCACCAGCTCGTCCGCGGCGCGCTCCCCTCGCTCGGCCAGGGCGGTGACCCGCTCCGGCGGCATGTTCAGGTTCAAGCCGCCCTCGTTGGGCCTGAGCAGCACCCGCGCCACGCAGTCGCGATAGCCCGGCAGCCGCGCCTGCATGTTGTCCATGAAGGCCTGCGCCGCGTCGACGAGCGCACCGCCGAAGGCCGCTGCGCCGCCGCGCGCGAGCTTCGCCGCCAGCTTCGGCCGCCACCCTTGCGCGTTCGAGTGCGCCACTTCCCACATCGGCCCGTGGTGCCCGTCCTCCACCTCCCACAGGTCCAACCCGAACGTCGGCCGCGTGGGGATCGGCTCGTCGAAGAAGTGAATCGGAAAGTTCGACGAGATGCCGCCGTCGGAGAGCCACACCTTCACCACGCCCGTCACCTGCTCCGACAGCTCGTCGTCGGCCCGCTTCGGGTCCAGCGCCCGCGGCTTCTCCTTCCACGACGGCGTCCACACCGGCACCGCCGCCAGAAGGAACGGGAAGCTCAGGCTCAGCCGCGCCGCCACCACCACCGGCACGAACTCCGGGAACGGCCAGAAGCGCAGATCGTCCGGGGCGCCCTTCTTCGGCCCCTTCCACGCCGGGCACGCCTGCTCCATCGCCTTCACCACCCGCTCCGGAAACCACTCCCGCAGCTCGCTCGGCGACCACAAGAACTCCCGGGTCTCGAACGGCACGCGAAACGGCCGGCCGTGCGTGAGGCTCGTCGTCAGCACTCGCAGGTCGATGGAGCGCGCCCGGGGGTTCCGCTCCAGCCGCTGCCGCTCCGCCTTCGCCGCTGGAGGGCGCCAGTCGACGCCCTTCCCCGCGAACCAGAGATCTCCGAAGCACACCGGCGCGCGCGCCTCGTCGACCTTTCCCCAGGCGATCTCGTCGATCACCGCGGTGAGCCACCGCGTCAGGGTGGGGTCGCCGTCCTCGCCGCGGGCCTTCACCAGTCCGAAGGCGTTTCGCGGCAAGACGTCGAGCGTCGCCAAGATCACGCCCGCGACCACCGCCACGAGCCCCAGCGCCAGCGCCGGCACCACCCCCATCAAGACCGCGGACCAGCCCCCCGCCCCGCCGCCGGCCGCCAAGAGGCCCAGCGGGATCGCCACCAGCGCGCCGGCGAGGAACCACGGCCACCACCGCAGGAGCGCCTTCCAGATGGGCCACACGCGGCCGTTCATCACCGAGGTGATCAGGGTGAAGACGCCCAGGGTCAGCGCGTCCGGCGCGAACAGCCCGAAGAGGAAGCCCGGCCGGGCCAGATCGTCCTCGAGCTGTCCCAGCCGCGTGAACCCCGCGACACGGTCGTCGCCCGTCACGCCCGCGCGCGTGGCCTCGAGGCGCTGGAGCTCCGCCGCCGCCCCCGTCACCGCGGCGATCGCCCCCGCCGACGAGCCACCGACGCACTCGAGCCGGAAGTCCCTCGCGATCCGCTCGATGGCGCGCGGGTAGACCACGCCGCTGGTGATGCCGCCCTTCATGACCAGCGCGCAGGACTCGGGCAGGTCCGGCGGACGAGGAGGCGGGGCATCCCCGGTGCTCGGTGCCGGCCGCTTCCTCGCCGGCCTCGCGGCGGGCCTGGAGCGACGCCGTCGCCACGCCGCCAGCCCCCCCGACACCACCGCGCCGGCCGCCACCAGCCCCAACAGATCGAACTTCGCCTGGGCGTAGGGCGCGGCCGCCGAGGTCGGGAGCCGCTCGGCCCTCCACAGCAGCACGTTCTCGACGACGTCGCAGAGCCCCGCCGCGAGGAGCACCACCCCGAGCACCAGCCCCCGCGGCCGCTTCAGCCCCCCGCGCATCAGCACCAGCGCCGGCAGCACCGAGTAGAGGAGGATGAACCCGAAGTCCCACGCCAGCGCCGGCCGCAGGACCTCGGCCGTCACCCGCGCCACCGGCCGGCCGTACTCCACGTCGACGATCGCCGCGCTCCCGATCGCGCCGAACCCGGACGCCCCCATGCCGAACAGCCCGAGGAGCGCGAACCACGACAGCGCCCCGAGCACGACGTTCTGACGGCGAAGCTGCATGTTCCCCTCTGGGCCGGGCGCTTCCAACGAGCGCACCGGAAAGCGGCCAGCTTCGACCGCCCTCCCTCGGACTTCAAGCGCGGCCCTCGTGGCGGTGGCCACTCGGATCGACCAGTCGTTCACCCTGAGCGGAGTCGAAGGGTGCCGAACTCAGCTCCACACCTCGGGACCGTTCAGTCGGCAGGGTTCGACCCTTCGACGTCGCTCAGGACTGGCTTCGCTCACCCTGAACAGGAGGACGTTCGATCGATTCAGGTGGCCGCCGCCATCACAGCGAGGATCGGTGCGGTAGTTTCCCGCGGTCACGGCACGATCCACCCGCCCTCCGCCTCGACCTTGGTGCCCGAAGGCCCGGCGAAGCGCACGAGGTAGGCGCCCTTGGAGGCGAAGCGCTGCCCGGGCGCCAACCCGAGCCGGGGGTAGTAGCCGCTCACCAGGCGGTGGCTCAGCATCACCTCGATCCGCTCCACCAGGTACTCGCGCACGAAGCTGTCGAGCATGTGCCCCAGGGTCTCGGAGAGGATCTGGCAGGCGAGGTAGGTGTCGCTCTGCACGCGCTCGTCGACGACGTCGAGGTGCCGCACGCTGAACCAGCCGAGCGGGAAGTTCATGCGCACCTTCCGCTGCTCCGGCACGTCGAAGGGGTACGTCAGGCGCGCCACGCTTCGCCAGGCCGCGGAGAGCGGCGCGTGCTCGAGCTTGCCCATCAGCCCGGAGACGAACACCGCGCGCGTCGGCGGCGCCGGCAGCGCCCGCAAGTCGTCGGGCCGGAGCCACAGCACCAGGGCGTCCCCGGCTCCGACGTCGGCCAGGGCAGAGGCGAGCGCCCGCGCCGGCTCGCCCGCCCCCAGCGCCCGGGAGGTGACGCTCGCGCCCGCCGATGCCGCCGCCAGCGCCTTCGCCGCCACCTCCCCGACGTCGCCCTCGCGGTAGAGCTGCACCACGCGGCGAGGCCGGCGCTCGGCGAGCTGCCTGGCGACGAGCTCCGCCTCCAAGAGCACGCCGCGCGAGAAGTACACCGGGAAGAAGTCCTGCTCCGCCTCGACCGGGAGCTCCACGTTCGGCAACAGGCACGGCAGCCCCTCGCGCTCGCAGAACCGGTGCACCGGGGCCCACGTCTTCTTCCCCAGCCCGGAGATGACCGCGAAGACCGGCGTCGCCTCGAGGCGCGCGGAGAGCTGCGCGTCCCACGTCTCCGGCGCTCCGGTGAGCTCCCAGACGTGGAGCTCCCACTTTCGCTCCACCCGGTACATCACCCCGCGCGTCGACTTCAGGGGAGGCGTGTCGGCGCGGTAGCCACCGTTCTTGTCGGCGAAGAAGCGCTTCAGCACGTCGAGCATGCCCCGGCGCGCCACCGGGTCGGCGTCGGGCGTGACGATGGTCGCGAAGTGCAGCCTGTCGGCCTCGACGCCGGGCACCGGGCCGCTGGTCAGCGCGCGCAGGTAGGCGATCAGCTCGCGCATCGTCGCCTCGTCGAGCGCGTACCGGGGCATCAGGTAGCTCATCGCCCGGCCCTGCGAGTCGACGCCCTGGCGAATCGCCCGCGCCAGGGTGGCGTCGGTGTACGGCGCGCGGTGGGGCACGTAGCCCTGCACCCGCGGCAGGTCGGCGTCCTCCACGTTCCGCGCCCAGTCGCGGAAGAGGTAGCGGCCGATGATGGGCGGAATGGTCGTCTGCCCTTCCCAGCTGCCGAGCCCGCTGCGGCGGTGGCAGGTGGCGCACGCGGCCGCGAGGCCCTCGACCGTGCCGCCGCCTTCCCGCTCGCCGCGCAGCGGGCGGCCCGACGGGAGCAAGCCCAGACGAAAGACGCGCTCCGCCTCCTCGCGCTGGCGCTCGGCCGGCGACGCGCCCCACGCCCCACCCGGCGCGGA
>JBBIOE010000101.1:0-24856 GCA_037443525.1 Archangiaceae bacterium
CGCTTCTTCACCGCCACCGCCTCGCGCGCCGAGGCGAGCTCGCGATCGAGATCGGCGAAGGCCGCCGAGCGCACCGAGAGGAGCCTTTGCCCCTGCTTCACCCGCTCGCCGAAGCGCACCAGCACCTTCTCCACCCGGCCCGGCAGCGGCACGCCCACCGAGGAGCTGCGGTTCTCGTCGAAGTCCACCCGGCCCGGCACCGGCAAGGGCTTGAGCGGCGGGCCCTCCTCCGCGACGGAGATCGCGAGGTACTGCCAGTGCGGCGCGTTCTTGGCGATGGTGACCGTCTCGCCCTCGACGGTGATGGCGCTCGCGGCGGGCGCCGCCTCCTTCGTGTCGTGCGAGCGGAAGGCGAGGGTGCCGAGCGCGAACAGGCCCAGCACCACCAGCACCACGACGCCGGTGATCCACGGGGAGGAGCCGCCGGGACCGCTCGCGGCGGCCTCGGCGGGAGCGGGGGTGGTGGTCGGCGTGGTGGCTTCGGACATGGCGGACTCCGGTTTCGTCACAGGGACAGGTCCCTCGGCATCGGGGGCTCTCGGCCGAGCAGGCGATCGAGCTCGATGGAGGTACGGAAGACGGCGAGGTCGACGTCGGCGTTGTCGGCGAGCAGCTCCGACAGCGTGCGCCGGGCGAGGATGACGTCCTGCAGCGGCGAGCCGACCAGGAGCGCCTTCTCCAGGTTCTCCACGACCTTCCGGGCGAGCGGCAGCGCCCGCTCTTCGATCTGCTTCTCCCGCTCCTGCGCGCGCCGAAGCTGCGCCTCGAGCCGCACCCGCCCGCGCTCCCGCTGCGAGAGCAGCTTCTCGCGCAGGCGGGTGGCGGTCTCGGCGTTCACCCGCGCGGCCTGGGCGTCGGCCTGGCCGTGATCGAAGAGGGGCAGGGGCACCGTCACCCCCACGAAGACGGTGCTGGGGTTGTTGCCGGAGATGACGAACTGATCCTTCAGGTACCCGGCGCGGAAGGTGGGATCGGGCACCGCGTGCGCCTCGGCCAGCGTGGCCTGCTCCAGCGCCGCGCGCCGCTGGGCCTCCAGGGCCAAGAGGTCATCGCGCTGCTCGGCGGGAGGCACCGGGCGCGGCGCGTCGACGGCCTCCAGGAAGGCCTGCGCCTTCTGGGGCGAGCCGAAGGGGCTGCAGCGCACGCCCGCGGCATGGCCGCACTCCCGCAAGGCCTCCTCCAGGTGCTCGAAGGCCTCGGCGAGCTGCGCCTGAAGCTTCTGCTCCTCCAGCCGCGAGCGATCGGTGTCCAGGCCCGCCGAGTCGCCCTTGCCGGCGCGCGCCTCCTGCAGGGCCGTCAGCCGCGCCGCGCCGCTCGCCGTGTCGGTGAGCGCGGCGATGCGCACCTCGGTGCTGGCCACGTCGGCGAGCTTGAGCTTCAGGTCGAGCACCCGCTGCCGCACCACCTCGCGCGCCTCGAACCGCACGCCGGTCTGGCTCTCCAGCGCCGCGCGCTGCCTGGGGCCCCGCTTGAACAGCTCCACCTGCTCGGAGACCGTCACCCCCACGTTGACCACCTGGTTGACGGAGAGGCCGGGCGGGTTGGTCTCGCCGGCGGGCAGGCCTCCCACGCCGACGTCGAGCGACGGGTTCGGGTAGAGCGCCGAGCGCACCACGTCGGCCTTCGCGAGGCCCAGCCTGGCCCGGGCGTCGGAGAGCTCGGGCGAGCGCGTCCACACCAGCTCCGCGAGCTGCTCGTCGCTGGGCGAAGCGCCCAGGTCGAGGCCGGCCTCCTCGGCGCGCGCGGCACCGAGCGCAGCCAGGGCGAGGACGAACGACACACGAAGCTGTGGGCGCAGAGCGGGCATGAGCTGAGGGGGACGCAATCGGATGTACGGGGATTCGAATGGGGCTACCAAGGGGCAAAATGCCTCAGGGCGCGGCGGGCTCGGCCTCGAGCGCCGCCTGGACCTCTTGCGGCTCGAAGCGCTCGAGCTTCCGGTACAGCGTCTTGCGATCGAGCCCGAGGATCTTCGCCGCCTGGGTGCGGTGGCCGCCGACCACCTGCAAGACGCGCAAGATGTGGCGCTTCTCCACCTCCTCCAGCGGCACCAGGGTCTCGTCGCTGCCCAGGTTCGTGTCCGCGGGGCGCGGCCGGTTCACCTTCTCGGGCAGGTCGTCGACGGTGAGCTGATCGAAGCGGGTGAGCGTGACCGCGCGCTCGACGACGTTCTGCAGCTCGCGCACGTTGCCCGGCCAGGAGTAGCCGAGCAGCTTCTCGGCCGTCGCCGACCCGAGCCCCACCACCTGCTTGCGGTTCCGCTCCGCGAAGTGGCGCACGAAGTGCTGCGCCAACAGCAGCACGTCGTTCCCGCGCACGCGCAAAGGCGGCAGGTGCACGTTGATCACGTTGATGCGGAAGTAGAGGTCTTCGCGGAAGCGCTTCTCCTCCACCGCCGTCTCCAGGTCGCGGTTGGTGGCGGCGATGATGCGCGCGTCGAAGGTGAGCTCCTCGTTCGAGCCCACCGGCCGCACCTTCCGCTCCTGCAGCGCGCGCAAGAGCTTGGGCTGCAGGCCGAGCGGCAGCTCGCCGATCTCGTCGAGGAAGATCGTGCCGCCCTGCGCCCGCGCGAAGAGCCCGGTGCGCGCCTGCCGCGCGTCGGTGAAGGCGCCCTTGGCGTGGCCGAACAGCTCGCTCTCCAAGAGGGCCTCGGGCATCGCGGCGCAGTTCACCGCCACGAAGGGCCCGCTCTTCCGCCGCCCCTGCTCGTGGATGGCGCGGGCCACCACCTCCTTGCCGGTGCCCGACTCGCCGCTGATCAGCACCGAGGTCTCGCTGTCGGCGATGCGGGCCACCAGCGCCCGCAGCTCGGCCATGGCGTGCGAGGTGCCGAGCAGCCCCGACAGGCCCTTGCTCTGGCCGACCTCGTCGCGCAGCCGCTTCACCTCGTCGCGCAGCTGCCGGTGCTGCACCGCCCGCACCAGCGCCAGGGCCAGGGCCTCGAGCTCGAAGGGCTTGGTGATGAAGTCGTAGGCCCCGGCGCGGATGGCCTTCACCGCCACCTCCAGGCTGCCGAAGGCGGTGACCACCACCACCGGCGTGCCGGGGTAGGTGGTGACGATGCGCTCGCACAGGGCGAGGCCGTCCATGCCCTTCATGTGGATGTCGGTGACGATGGCGTCGAACTCGCGCTCCAGGAGCGCCTGCAAGGCGGCATCGCCGGTGTGCACCGCCTGAGTGTCGAAGCCGCGCCGGGTCAGGCCCTCTTCGAGCAGCTGGGCCATCGCCACGTCGTCCTCGACCACCAGAATGCGACCGCTCATGTCGTACGCTCCACGGGCAAGTGAATGGTGAACCGGCTGCCCTTGCCGGCGGTGCTGTCCACGGCGATCCAGCCGCGGTGGTCCCGCACCAGGCCCCAGGCCACCGACAGTCCGAGGCCGGTGCCTTCGCCGACCTCCTTGGTGGTGAAGAACGGCTCGAAGATGCGCGGCAACAGCTCCGGAGAGATGCCGGTGCCCTGATCCTGCACGGAGAGCGCGAGGTACTTGCCCGGGCCCCCGCCGAGATCGGCCGGGGGCGTCGCCTCCGCCTCGCCGACCGTCACCTGCACCGCCGCGCCGCGCGGCGACGCCTGCACCGCGTTCATGACCAGGTTGGTGAGGGCCTGCTGAATCTGCCCGTGATCGAAGTCGCCGTCGGCCTTCGGGCACGTCGCCAGCTCGAGCTTCACGTCGCTCTTGGCCGCGAGCGGCGAGAGCATCGCGATGGTCTGCGAGGCCAGCGACGCGAGGTTGCCGTGGGTGGAGGAGGGCGGGGTGCGCCGGGCGAAGTCGAGCAGCTGGCGAATGATGCGCGCGATGGTCTCGGACTGCTGCGCGATGATCGTCGCGTTCCCCTGCGCCTGCTCGCCCTTCACCTCGCCCTGCTCGATCATGCGCGCCCGGGCGGAGATGACGTTGAGCGGCGTGCCCACCTCGTGCGCCAGCCCGGAGGCGAGCTTGCCCACGGTGTTGAGCCGGTCGGCGTGCCGCAGCTGGTCCTCGGTGTGGGCCCGCGCGGTCATCTCCTGCTCGAGGCTCTTGCGCGACGCGAGCAGCTCCTCGCACATGTGGTTCATCTGCTGCGCCAGGGCGCCGATCTCGTCGCGCTGTTCGATGTGCAAGGGGTGCGTGAGGTCGCCCGCGCCGATGCGCTTGGCCTGCTCGGTGAGCTTCCTCATCGGCTGGCCGACGATGATCGCCCCGAGCCCGATGGCCACCGCCGCCCACAGCAGGCCGAGGGCGACCGCGCTCGCGGCCTGGGTGCGAATGATGCGCTGGAAGGACTCGCGCTGCACCGCCAGGGGCTCCTGCACCCAGACCGCGCCCCAGGTGCCGTCGGGCAGGTTCATCGGCAGCCACGTCGAGGCCGTGCCCCACAGCTCCCGGTCGACCCTGAAGACCGTCTCGCCGCGCTTGAGCGCCTCGATGTCCGCGGCGCTGAGCGAGCCCTTCGTCTCCAGCTCGGTGGAGCGGAGGAAGAGGAACAGCGCCCGGTTCTGGTTCTTGTTCGCGTCGTCCACCAGGGCGATCGCCTGGTCGAGCGGCGCGTGCTCTGCCTCCCGCAAGATGGAGCGGGCGAGCAGCTGCGAGGTGATGAACTGGTCGCGCCGGATGTCGTCTTCCTGGAGCTGCAGGTCCGCCCGGGCCGCGAACAGCGTGGCCACGCCGAGCACCGCGAAGACGCTCAAGGCCAAGGGCAACGTCAGTTTCTGGGCGATCTGCATGCGGCGGGGCCTTCCTGAGCAGCGCGCGTGCCGACCAGAAGCCTTTGAATTTTTGGAGGTCAGCATGGGGTGTGGGGGAAATGTGCCTCGAACGCCGGGCGCAGTGGGGCAAATTAACCCGCTGGGGCGGAGCCCTTCGTTCCAGTCGGTCGGGGAGGAAAAAAGTGGGCGTGGGGCCGCAACCCCACGCCCTAGTACGGCTCCTCCGTAGACGGGAGCCGTCGCGGGCTCATTACGAGCCCATGAGGGAAGGACCTAGGGTCTGACGCTGACTCATCGTCTCGCCCAATCGAACCGAGACTTCAGTTCGGCCTTCCCTTCAACGGGAAGGTCACGCAGCGGGGCGGAGTGTCAAGGGCGGCCCCACCGGGCGACGAAGCGCCGCAGGGTGCCGGAGACTCTCCGTTCGCCCAGGTCGATGGTGAAGCCCGCCGCCTCGACGGTGCGCTCGGTGTCGCGGTTGTTCCGGCAGCCGCCGGCCACCCAGGTCCAGGCAGGCTGGGTGAGATCCTGCCAGCGCCCGTGGAGGCCCTCGGCGCGCACGTGCTCCATCATGCGGAGCGTCCCCTCGCGCGCCAGCACCCGGCCGATCTCGCGCAACCCGACCTCGGGCTCGGACACCGAGCAGAAGACGAGGCTCGAGACGACCGTGTCGAAGGCGCCCGCCCGGAAGGGCAGGGCCTCGGCGGCGCCGCGCACGAGGAGCGCGCCGGGGGCTCGGGCCTTCGCGGTGGCCAGGGCGGCGGCGTCCGGCTCCAGGGCCACCACCGCCACGTGCTCGGCGTAACGGGGGAGGTTCCGGCCGGTGCCGCAGCCCACCTCCAACGTGGTGCCGCGCGCGCCGCGGGTCAGCCAGTCGCGCCAGCGATGGAACCCCGTCCACTCGGTGAGCGCGAAGAAGGCGTCGTACAGCCAGGGAATCTGCTCGAAGCCGCGCACGCGTCAGGTCCTTTGCCGCAGGGAACTGGGGAGGGGATACATCGCCTCGACGTCGGCGTGCACGCGCAGGCCCACCGCCTCCCGCTGGATGCACAGGTACCAGCGCCAGGTCTTGGCGAGGGCCCGGGTCTGGTCGTGCTCGTCGAGCAGGCGCGCGCGCTGGGCCGGGGGAGCGGTGTCGAGCTGGCGCTCCACCTCGGCGCAGCGCTCGAGCAGGGCCTCGAGGCGCTCGGCGGTGCGGCCCAGGCCCGACGCTTTCTCGCGCAACAGCTCCGTCTCGAGCGATTCGGTCGCCTTGAGCACGTTTTCCAGCGAGCGCATGACGACCTCATTCTACGGTAGGCTCTCCGCCCCGCACGATGCCCGACCTCCCCTTTCGTGGACTCATCTTCGATCTCGACGGCACGCTGGCCGACTCCCTCGAGGACATCGCCGACGCGATGAACGTGGCGTTGGCCCGCTTCGGCCTTCCGCCCCACACCCTCGAGCAGTACCGCCTCATGGTCGGGGAGGGCGTGAACATCCTCACCCGGCGCGCGGTGCCTCAGGACAGCGCGGTGCCGGTGGACCAGGTGGCGGACGCCTTCCGCAAGGCCTACGCCGAGGCCGGCTACCCGAAGACCAGGGCCTTCCCCGGCATCCCCGCGCTGCTCGACGAGCTCTCGGCGCGGGGCGTGCCGATGGCGGTCTTGTCCAACAAGCGCGACGACTTCACCCGCGAGGTGGTGGCGCGGCGCTTCGGGCAGTGGAGGTTCGTCGACGTGCGCGGAGAGCGCGCGGGCGTGCCGCGCAAGCCCGACCCGACCTCGGCGCTGGAGGTGGCGAAGTCGCTGAGCCTGCCCCCGAGCGAGCTGGCCTTCGTCGGCGACACGGCCATCGACATGAAGACCGCCCGCGCCGCCGGAATGACGCCCATCGGCGTCTTGTGGGGCTTCCGCGGTCGCGACGAGCTGGTGACCAACGGCGCGCGGCACCTCCTGGCGCGGCCCGAGGAGCTGATGGCGCTCGGCCGCCCGAGCTGACTAAGCCTGGGCGACGCGGAGCGCCGGCGCCGCCATGCGCAGGAAGAGGCGCTCGACCTGGGCCGCCTCCAGCGGGTTCCTGGTGTCGACCCACCAGGTGAGCAGCTCCAGCAGCGCGCCGGCGATGAAGTGCACCGCGGCTTCTCTCGCCGGCCCCGACGGCGGCGCCGCCGAGAGATCCTCCCGCACCATCTCCACGATCAGCTCCCGGAAGCGCCGCAGCACCGCCTGGCCGCTGCGCTTGCCGACGATCGCCCGGAACAGGCGCTCGTTCTCGCCGGCGTGCTCGATGAGGCCACGGGCGAAGCCGAGCGGCTGCGCCGGGCCCGGCGACCGCCCGAGCCCCTCCCGCAGCGCCCGGCGCAGGTCGTCGAAGCCGCCGACCAGCAGCTCCTCCTTGTCGGCGAAGTGCGTGTAGAAGGTCGAGCGCCCCACGTCGGCGCGCTCGCACACCTGCTCCACGCTGGTGTCCTCCCAGCCACGCTCGAGGAGCAGCGCGATCAGCGCGTCGCGCAGCGCTCGCCGCGTCCGCTGCACCCGCCGGTCAGTCGTGCTCGGCGTCTTCGCGCCCATGGCTCACCTCGTTGCTGGACAGTCGGCCCTCGCGTGTCCCGAACCGGGTGAGCGTGGGTTGCGCCGGCGAAGAGGCCTGCGCACACTGGACATAATGTCCAGAACTGGCCAAAGCGTCCACCTCATCGAGCTCCGCACCGTCACCAAGATCTACCCGGGCGCGGGGCGCGGCTTCACCGCCCTCGACCACATCGACCTCGCGCTCCCCGCCGGCGAGCTGACCGCGATCGTCGGCAAGTCCGGCAGCGGCAAGTCGACCCTGGTGAACCTGATCGCGGGCATCGATCGGCCGAGCCAGGGCGAGGTGCTGGTCGGCGGCACCCCGGTGCACGCGCTCGACGAGAGCCGGCTCGCCGCCTGGCGCGGCCGCAACGTGGGGGTGGTGTTCCAGTTCTTCCAGCTCCTGCCGACCCTGACGGTGGCGGAGAACGTGACCCTGCCGATGGACTTCTGCGACACCTACCCTCCGGCCGAGGCCCGCGCGCGCTCTCTCTCGCTCCTGGAGCGGGTGGGCATCGCCGATCAGGCCGACAAGCTCCCCTCGGCGCTCTCCGGCGGGCAGCAGCAGCGCGCGGCGATCGCCCGGGCGCTGGCCAACGATCCTCCGGTGCTGGTCGCCGACGAGCCCACCGGCAACCTCGACTCGCGCACCGCCGACTCGGTGCTGGACCTGTTGGGCGAGCTGACCCGCGCGGGGAAGACGGTGGTGGTCGTGACTCACGAGCGCGACTGGGCCCAGAGGTTCGATCGCGTGGTGGCGCTCGCCGACGGCCGGGTCGAGGTGCGGCCATGACGGGCACGCGCTGGAAGAAGCTCGGTCGCGACCTGTGGACCGAGAGGTGGCGCGTCGTCTTGATGGTCGCGGCGATCGCGGTCAGCCTGGTGGGCGTCGGCGCGGTGCTCGGCGGCTACTCGATCCTGACCCGCGAGGTGCCGCGCAATTACCTGGGCACCCACCCGGCGTCGGCGGCGCTCGAGCTCGAGTCGGGGGTCGAGCCGGCGCTGGTCGAGGAGGTGCGGCGCCGCCCGGGCATCGCCGACGCCCAGGCCGGGGAGATCGTGCTCGCCCGCGCGAAGGTGGGCGAGGACTGGATCGCGATGCTGCTGTTCGTCATCGACGACTTCGACGGGATGCGGCTCAACACCTTCGGGCACCAGAGCGGCGCCTGGCCTCCGCCCCAGGGCACGATGCTGATCGAGCGCTCGGCCGAGCGAATGCTCGAGGCCACCGAGGGCGGCACCGTGGTGGTGAAGACGCCTCACGGCCGGGCTCGCGAGGTGAAGGTCACCGGCGTGGTGCACGATCCCGGGCTGGCGCCGGCGTGGCAGGAGCGCGAGGGCTACGGGTACCTCACCCGGGCGACCCTCGCGGAGCTGGGGGAGTCCACCCAGCTCGGCGAGCTGCGGATCTCGGTGCGCGAGAGCCCCTTCGACGCCAAGTCGATCGAGGCCACGGTGGCCGAGCTCGCGAAGTGGCTGGGCGAGCGCGGGCACCGGGTGCTCCAGGCGCGCGTGCCTCCGCCGGGCCGGCACCCGCACCAGACCCAGATGATGGGCGTCCTGTTCCTGATGCTCTCCTTCAGCGCGATGGCGCTGGTCCTGAGCGCCATCCTGGTGGCGACGTCGATCGCCGCCATCCTCGCCAGGCAGGTGCGCGAGCTCGGCGTGATGAAGACCATCGGCGCGCGCTCCGGGCAGATCGCCGGCCTCTACGCGGTGCTGATCGCGGTCGTCGGCGCCGTCGCGGTGGCGGTGGCGCTGCCGGTGGGCATCGCCGGGGCGCGCGGGCTCTCGACCATGGTGGCCGGCATGCTGAACCTCGAGCTCGGAAGCCAGACGATCCCCTGGTGGGTGTTCGCGGTCCAGGCCGCGGCGGGGCTCTTGGTGCCGCTGGCGGTCGCGGTCATTCCGATCGCCCGGGGGAGCCGGATCACGGTGCGGGAGGCCATCGACCAGCACGGCGCGGTTCCTCCCGGCCGGCCGCGGCCCTGGTCGCTCGGGCTCTCGCGCTTCGCGAGCCGCGGCGTGGTGCTCGCCTTTCGCAACGCCTTGAGAAGGCGGGCGCGCTTCGTCCTCACGCTCTCGCTGCTCGCCGCCGGCGGGGCGATGTTCATGAGCGCGCTGAACGTCTCCCAGGGCTGGGAGCGGATCGTCAGCCGGGTCTATGAGAACCGCAGCTACGACGTGGAGATTCGCCTGGACGCTCCGGCCTCGGTGGCGGAGCGGCTCCGTCAGCTCGAGGGCGTGCGGACCGTGGAGGCCTGGGGCTACCACCGCACCGCGCTCTGGCAGGCCGACCGCGTCGACGTGGTGCGCACCTACCCCGACGGGAGCCACGGCAGCTTCGCGCTGATGGGCCCGCCACCCGCGACCGAGCTGGTGCGGTTTCCGCTCCTCGCCGGGCGCTGGCTGCGGGCGGGCGACACCGACGGCGTGGTGCTCAACCACATGGTGCTGGCCCAGGCCCCGGACACCTCGGTGGGGGACTGGATCACGCTCTCCTTCGAAGGGCGCCCGACGCGCTGGCGGGTGGTCGGCATCGTCGAGGAGGTGGGCTCTCCCGCGGTGGCCTACGTCACCGACGACGCGTACGCCCGGGTGACGGGCGGCTCGGGCCGGGTGCGGATGCTGCGGCTCGCCACCAGCGCCGGCTCGCAAGAGGCGCGGGCCGCCGTCATCCACGCGATCGAGGGCGCGCTCGAGCAGGAGGGCGTCAGCGTCGAGGCGGTGATCCCCTTGGCCATGCTGCGCACCGCGATGGGAGATCACGTCGCGGTCCTCGTCCGCATGCTCTTGGCGATGGCGGCGCTGATGGTCGTGGTGGGGATGCTCGGGCTCGGCTCGACCATGGGGACCTCCGTGCTCGAGCGGACGCGGGAGATCGGCGTGATGAAGACGATCGGCGCCACCCCGGGGAGGATCGCCCGGCTGGTGGTCGGCGAGGCGCTGGTGATCGGCGTGTCGAGCTGGGTGGTGGCGACCGCGCTCGCGGTGCCCCTCACCGCGCTGGTCGGCAAGACCGTGGGGATGCTGTCGTTCCGCGTGCGGCTGCCGATGGTGATGGACCCGGCGGCGGTGGCGTCCTGGCTGGCGCTGGTGGTGGTGGTGGCGGTCGTCGCCACGCTGCTCCCGGCGCGGCGGGCCTCGCGCCTCACCGTCTGGGAGACGCTGGGCCAGGTCTGACAGCGGGGAACTGCCGCACCGATCCCCGCCGGGCTGGTCTGCTGGGCCGATCTCTTCGTTGCTCGTCAGTCGCGTGGCCCGAACCACGCTCCTTCCTCGCGCCTCGACCTCGACCCAGCATCCTTCGCCGGGCAGGTCCGGTGCGACAGATCCCCGCTGTGAGCGCGGCGGGAGCGACGAATCGCGCGACGCTTGTTGACGGCGGCCCGGCCAGGTCCTTTGGTGCCCGCGGCTGGCCAGGCCCCAGGAGCTCCCATGACGTCGTCTCGCCTCGCGCTGCTCGTTCCCGCTCTCTGCCTCGCGGGGTGCTTCTCGCCCGTCGGCGAAGTCCTGTGCGGCCCCGACTTGCCCTGCGCCGACGGCTCCGCCTGCGTGGGCGGCGAGTGCAAGGGGAGCGGAGGCACCGGCGGCTCTACGGGCACGGGTGGCAGCGTGGGCACCGGCGGCTCGATGGGAACGGGAGGTGGCCCCGGCACCGGCGGCTCGACCGGCACCGACGGCGGCACCGCCTGCGGCTGCGTCGACGCCAGCGGCGCCTGCCAGCCCGGCACCCAGACCTGGGCCTGCGGCGCGAGCGGCGGCTCGTGCCAGTCGTGCCCGACCTCCGACGCGTGCCTCAACGGCGCCTGTACGCCCTCAGGCTGCACTCCGACCACGTGCCCCACCGGCTGCTGCACGGCGTTCGGGACCTGCGTCTCGAGCCCCTCGTCGTCGGCGTGCGGCCTGGCCGGCCAGCAGTGCGTGAGCTGTTCGTCCGGAGACGTCTGCCGCATGGGGCAGTGCCAGAGCCCGCCCGGCGGCGGGAGCCCCGGCAGCGCCTGCACCGTCGACTCCGACTGCCGCGGCACGATGGGCGCTCCGCCGCGCTGCAAGCGCGTGACGTCTTCCGGAAACGCCTCGTATCCGGGCGGCTTCTGCACCATCGACTGCCTCAACGCGACCTGCCCGCGTGGCTCGCAGTGCCTCACCATGCCCGCGTACGGAGAGACCGATCACTTCTGCGCGCCCGACTGCGCGCCGTTCCTCGCCCCCTGCCGCACGCCCGGCTACGCCTGCTACACGAGCGGGGGCGGCTCCGGAGGTGGCGTCTGCTGGCTCTCGCCGCTGCCCGGCGGGCCCGACGCCGGCGTCTCGCTCACCATCGGCGCCGCGTGCACCTTCGACGCGCAGTGCGGGACGGCGCCGAGCTTCTGCTTCGCCCAGCGGCAGCCGCCGCCCATCGGCGACACCGGCTACCTGGGCGGCGCCTGCGCTCAGCCGTGCCAGGGCTCGACGCTGGCGTGCCCGACCGGCTCCGCCTGCGTCACGGAGACGTTCGGTGGAATGTTCGGCGCGCCGTCGGTGTCGCTCTCCAACTGCCGCCAGACCTGCGCGGTGCCCGGCTCGGGACAGTCGATCTGCCGCGCGGGCTACGTCTGCGCCCAGATCCCCAACGTCAGCCGCATCCTCGGCTTCTGCGCGCCGTCGTGCCTCAACGCGGGCGTGCGGTGCCCCTCGGGCACCACCTGCCGCTCCAGCGGGATCTGCCAGTAGCCTCAGGCCGTCGGCAGCGCGCCGCTCGGGTCCGAGCGCGTCTCGCGCGCGGCCAGCGCCGGCTCCGCCGTCACCGAAGCGAACATCGGCCGGAACGCCGCGCGGTAGGCGAAGGCCAGGTACAGCTCGACCGCGGTGAGGAACAGCCCCGTGCCCAGGCCCTTCGGCACCAGCACCAGGTGGAACAGGTCGATGTTCACCAACACCGGCGCCAAGAGCAGAAGGCCCACCGGCGTCAGGCGGCCCGAGAGCACCAGCAGCCCGCCGGCCAGCTGCGTCCCGAAGATGAGCGGGAGCATGTAGCCCGAGGCCGCGAAGCCCGCGAACAGCGTGCCCGCATCGCCCCCCGGCGGCGGCATCGTCACGTAGTGGAAGAAGCCGTTGGAGCCGGTGAACACGAACATCGCGCCGAGCAGGACGCGGGCGACGAGAGGCAGGTACTTCGCCATGGAGACCTCGGGGAAGGAGAAAGGGCGCTCCGAGTATCGACGCGCTTGACGCAAAGCAAGCCCCGCCCGCTGTGTCGGCTCTCTGTGCTAGGGGCCACGTACATGTCCCGCGAGCTGCGATGGGTGTTTCCGGACGACGAGGCGGGCGGGGCGGAGGGCGCGGCGCAGGCCCTCTCCCGTGAGCTCGGGCTCCATGCGTTGGCGGCGCGGGTGCTGGTGCGGCGCGGGTACACCACGCCCGAGGCGGCCCAGGCCTTCTTGTCCGATTCGCTCGCTGCGCTGCCCGACCCGTTTCGGCTGAAGGGGCTCGGGGTGGCGACGCAGCGGCTGATGCGCGCGATTCAGACCCAGGAGCGGGTGACGCTCTGGGGCGACTACGACGTCGACGGCGTGTGCTCGACGGCGCTGCTCACCACCTTCCTCCGCGACGTGGGCCTCTCGCCCGGCACGTACATCCCCCACCGGCTCGGCGAGGGCTACGGGCTCAACTCCAAGGCCATCGAGAAGCTGGCCGCCGAGGGCACGAAGCTCCTGGTGACGCTCGACTGCGGCATCACCTCGCACGCCGAGGTCGCCCGCGCCAACGAGCTCGGCGTCGACGTCATCGTCGTCGATCACCACGCGGTGCCGGAGACCCTTCCGCCGGCGCTGGCGGTGCTCAACCCGCTCCAGCCGGGCTGCGACTACCCGACCAAGGGCCTGTGCGCGGGCGGCGTCACCTTCACGGTGGTGATGGGGCTCAGGAAGGTGCTGCGCGAGGCCGGGCACTTCGCCACGCGGCCGGAGCCGAACCTGAAGCAGCTCCTCGACCTGGTGGCGCTGGCCACGGTGGCCGACGTGGTGCCGCTGGTGGGCGCGAACCGCATCTTCGTCACCCACGGGCTGAAGGAGCTCTCGGCGGGGCGGCGGCCCGGCGTGCGCGCGCTGAAGGACGTGGCCGGCCTCACCGGCCAGGAGATCACCGCCGGGCAGGTGGGCTTCCGCCTGGGGCCCCGCATCAACGCCGCCGGGCGCCTCGACGACGCCTCGGTGGGCCTCAAGTGCCTCCTCTCGCCGGACGTGGAGTCGGCGCGGCCGTTCGCCCGGGCCCTCGACGCCGCCAACGCCGAGCGCCAGCAGATCGAGCGCGCGATGCTCGACGCGGCCCTGGAGCGCGCGGGCAAGGCGGTCGAGCGCGGCGCCAAGGGCCTGGTGCTGGCCTCCGAGGGCTGGCACCCGGGCGTGGTGGGCATCGTGGCCTCGCGGGTGGTGGAGCGCTTCCACCGCCCCACGGTGCTGGTCGGCATCCACGAGGGCATCGGGCGCGGCTCGGCCCGCAGCATCGAGGGCTTCCACCTCTACGAGGCGCTCAAGCTCTGCGCGTCCCACCTGGTGAAGTTCGGCGGGCACAAGGCCGCGGCGGGCGTGACGGTGAGCCCCGATCGCGTCGACGAGTTCACCCGGGCCTTCGAGCAGGTGGCGGGCGAGCGCCTGGGCCCCGAGGACCTCGTCGCCCGCTGCCGCATCGACGCGGTGGTGTCGGCCGGCGAGCTCGACGAGACCAGCGTGACGGCCCTGGAACGGCTCGCGCCCTTCGGCATGGGAAACCCCGAGCCGGTGCTCGCGCTCAAGAGCCAGACCGCCGCCGCGCGGGTGCTCACCAACAAGACCGCCGGCGAGCCCGGGCACCTGAAGCTCACCCTCGACGGCGCGGCCGCGCTCGACGTCATCGGCTTCCGGCTGGGCGAGAAGGCCACCGTCGCCAACGGGCCCGTCGATCTCGCCTTCCAGGCCTCGATGGACGAGTTCCGCGGCGTGCGCCGGGTGAGCCTGAAGCTGAAGGACCTCCGCGCCGCGGTCTGACTCGCCGTTCAGGCCGAAAGCCCCCGAAGGGGGCCGACGCTCGAGCCGAAATGCGCGATGCTCCGCCCCGCGATGGCCGAGGAGCGGACTCCCTACTGGCACCTGGTCTCGGTGCTCTTCAGCAGCTTCCCGATGACGCCGGCGGTGGCGCACACGCTCTACGAGGCGGCCTTCGAGCTCCACGCCGGCGACCTGCCCGCGCGGGAGGTGGCCGGTGACTTCGTCTCCGGCACGGTGCGGAACCTGCGCCAGCACGTCGTCCTGGGGAGCATCGCCGGGCCGAGCTTCGAGGCCGACCTGGAGACCGAGCGCGGCAAGGGCCTGGTGCGGTTCCTGCTCACCCGAGAAGGGCTGGAGGCGCGCGGCCTTCTGCGCGTGCCCAAGGAACTGCGGAACTGAGCGGAAGGGGTGGGCGGCGCCGCCGACGAACGGCCAGGGACCACGCGCCCCTGGTGGAGTTCGTTGGAGCTCAAACTGTTCCGTGGTAGAAATTCTCGGATGCGACGAGCGCTCCGCTTCCTGTTGGTGCTGCTCGTGGGACTCGCGCTGCTGGCCGGCTTTGCCTACGACGCGATCCTCCACACCACCCGGCAGTGGTTCGAGCGCGATCTGCACCTGCGCTCCCAGCTCGCCATCACCGCCGCGCGGCAGAGCCTGGCGACGAACTGGGGCCCGAACCAACCGGGCCTCAAGCAGACGCTCGCCGACATCACCCACGACGAGCGCATCATGGGCGCGGCCGCCTGCTCCCTGGACGGAGAGGCGCTCGCGGCCACCGACGGCTACCCGGTGGAGTTCGGGTGCCGGCCGGTGCTGGCGCAGATGCGCCGCGAGGCCGGCCCGGGCGCCCCGTCCTGGTCCACCGTGTTCGAGGCCCCGGCGGGGGAGATTCAGCTCTCCGCCACCGAGCTGAAGGACGACGCCGCCTCGCTCGGCACCGTCATCCTCCTCCACGACCTGAGCTTCGTGTCCCGGCGCGACACCACCACCAGGAACCTCCTCCTCATCGCCTTCTTCGTCCTCTCCCTCGCTGCCTCGGTGGTGACCCTGGTCGCGGCCAAGGTCTCCTGGCGCGGCTGGACGCTCGAGCTGCGCAAGGCGCTCACCGGCCAGGCGACCCACGAGTTCAAGCCCCTGGTGCGCGACCTGCGCTCGCTCGCCGAGCGCCTCGCGGGCGAGCGCGAGCACGACGCGCGCGCCGGGCCGTGGGGCCCCGACCGCCTCCGCGCCGAGCTCACCAACCACCTCCACGGCGAGCGGGTCGTCATCCTCGCCAACCGCGAGCCCTACATTCACGAGAAGACGGCCGAGGGCGTGAAGGTGCTGCACCCCGCCAGCGGCCTCGTCACCGCCCTCGAGCCGGTGATGCGCGCCTGCTCCGGCGTCTGGGTGGCCCACGGCAACGGCAGCGCCGACCGCGAGGTCGTCGACGCCGAGGACCACGTGCGCGTCCCGCCGGGCGAGGAGTCGTACCTGGTGCGCCGGGTCTGGCTCTCCGAGGCCGAGGAGAACGGCTACTACTACGGCTTCTCCAACGAAGGCCTCTGGCCGCTCTGCCACGTCGCCGACGCGCGGCCCATCTTCCGCGCCGACGACTGGACCCAGTACGTCAAGGTGAACAAGCGCTTCGCCGCCGCGGTGTGCGACGAGGTCGACTCCGACGACCCCATCGTGCTGGTGCAGGACTACCACTTCGCCCTCGCCCCACGCATGATCCGCGAGGCGCTGCCCAAGGCGACCATCATCACCTTCTGGCACGTGCCGTGGCCGAACGCGGAGCGCTGGGGCATCTGCCCGTGGCGCGAGGAGCTCATTCAGGGCCTGCTCGGCTCCAGCATCCTGGGCTTCCACACCCAGCAGCACTGCAACAACTTCATCGACTCGGTGGACGCGTTCATGGAGAGCCGCATCGATCGCGAGCTCTCCGCCATCGTGCAGGGCCCGCGCCGCACCATCGTCCGCCCGTACCCCATCTCCATCGAGTGGCCGCTGCACCGGCTCGAGGGCATGGCGAGCGTCGAGGCCTGCGGCGTGGAGATCCGCAAGGAGCTGGGGCTCGCCCCCGACGCGCTGCTCGGCGTGGGCGTCGATCGCCTCGACTACACCAAGGGCATCGAGGAGCGCCTGCTCGCCGTCGACGAGCTGCTGACGCGCTACCCGAAGTACCGCGGCCGCTTCACCTTCGCGCAGCTCGCCGCGCCGAGCCGCACCAAGATCGACCGCTACCGCGAGCTCAACGAGCGCATCGAGGCGCTCGCCCAGAGCATCAACGCCAAGTGGCAAGAGGGCTCCTACCGGCCCATCGCGCTCCTGCGCCGCCACCACGAGCCGGACGCGGTCTTGCGCTACTACCGCGCGGCGAACGTCTGCTACGTGAGCAGCCTCCACGACGGCATGAACCTCGTCGCCAAGGAGTACGTCGCCGCCCGCGACGACGAGCGCGGCGTGCTGGTGCTGAGCCAGTTCACCGGCGCCGCCCGCGATCTCTCCGAGGCGCTGATCGTGAACCCCTACGACCTGCGCCAGGCGAGCGAGGCCCTCGACGTCGCCCTGTCCATGCCCGAGGGCGAGCAGCGGGAGCGGATGCGCTCGATGCGCCGCCTGTTGGCGGAGTTCAACGTCTACCGCTGGGCCGGGCGCATGCTCGTCGACGCCGCCGAGCTCCGCCGCCGCGAGCGCATGTCGGGGCGGCTGTCCCGCTTCGTGCCGTTCCGCCTCGAGGAGCCGTGAAGAACGTCCTCGCTCGCGGCCAGGCCGAGGTGCTCGATGGGCTCGCCCGCGCGCGTTCGCTCTTGGCCTTCGACTTCGACGGCACGCTGGCGCCGATCGTCTCCGACCGCCACCGGGCCCACCTGCGCACGAGCACCGCGGCGCTCTTCCGGCGGCTGTGCGGCGCCTACCCGTGCGCCGTCATCTCCGGCCGCGCGGTGGCCGACGTCTCCGTCCGCCTGGAGGGGGCGCCGGTGCGGTACGTGATGGGCAACCACGGCCTCGAGCCCGGCCCGTCGCTGCGCGCCTTCTCCCGCGAGCTGCGGGAGGTGCTCCCCGTGCTCGAGGCCGCGCTGGCGAAGGTCCCGGGCGTCGAGGTGGAGGACAAGCGCTACTCGCTGGCGGTGCACTTCCGGCGGTCGCGAAGGCAATCGCTCGCGCTGGCCGCGATTCACGAGGCGGTGGCGCGGCTCTCCCTGCCCTTGCGGGAGATCCCCGGGAAGTGCGTGGTGAACCTGGTGCCCTCTCGGGCGCCGAACAAGGGCTCCGCGCTGCTCAAGCTGCGCGAGCGGGTCGGCGCCGAGGTGGCGCTGTTCGTGGGAGACGACGCCACCGACGAAGACGTCTTCCGCCTGGCCCGGCCGGGGCGGCTGGTCTCGGTGCGGGTGGGCCGGTCCTCGCGCTCGTCGGCCAGCTTCTTCCTCGCGAGCCAGCGCGACCTCGACGTGCTCTTGAAGCGGCTGCTCGAAGCGCGCGCCTAGAAGATCATTCCCACCGCGCCGCCGAGCAGCGTGTCGGTCATGTAGCCGCGCACGTAGCGCATCACCTCCACGCGAATCGTCAGCCGCATCGAGTCGTCCTCGACCAGCGACGGCCGCGCGCGGAAGCCCACGCCGTACTGCAAGAGCAGCTTGGTGCCCGAGAGCGTCGTCTCCGCCGGGGTGCTGCCGGGAATGTGCAGCGACGAGAAGTCGTAGACGACGCCGATGCCGCCCTGCGCGTAGAAGGAGAAGGGCGACTTGGGCCCCAAGGGCAGCGCGAAGGCCGGCGCCAGCGAGAAGTAGTGGTAGTTCGCGTCGGCGAAGACGCCCGGGGTGCCGTCGTGGGTGGCGGCGTAGGCGTAGCCGAGGTCGGCGAAGAACATCTCGCGCAAGGTCTCGTCGGGGATCAGCCGGCCGAACTCCCACACCACCCGCACCCCGAAGAGGAAGCGCGGGTCGACGAGGCCGCCCCGGCTCGACTCCAAGAGCATCGCGCCCGAGGCGATCTCTCCCCCGATGCCGAGGTTCGGATCGTCGACGTGCGCCATCGTCTCTTCGAGCTCGGCGTCCTCTTCCTCGGCCACCCGGAAGTCGTCGTCGCGGCGCTGGCGCTTGGACTTCTTCTTCTTGTGGTGGGCGGGGGGCTGCTCGTCCTCCGCCGACTTGACCGACGACTCGTCGTCGTACGGCGCGGGCGCGTCCTCGTCGTCGGCGAAGACCGGCGCGGCGAGGACCAGGGCCAGCAGGAGGGAGAGCCGTTTCATAGGGCGGGGCACTTGGTGGTTCCTCGCGCCGACTGCTGGGGGCAGCTGGGCATCAGGTCGCAGGGGAAGCCCGTGCACCGGAGCGCCAGGCGATCGCTCACCTCGTTGCACCAGCGCATCTTCAGCTCGGGGTCGGCGATGTGACTCGCGATGATGTCCGCCACCGCCTCGGGCGTGAAGTTCTGCGGCGTGTTGATGCTGGTGGAGATGAGCTGCTTGAAGCCCGTGCGGCCCGGCGTCGAGTCGTCGTACGAGGCCAGCAGGGCCCGCCGCAGCACCTGCATTTTGTCCTTCGGGCTCCCCGCCTGGTACAGCGACGCCGCGATCAGGTTGCCCACGTCGTACATCGACTGATCGCGCACCCACATGTCCGGCGAGAAGGTGTTGAAGGCGTTCTGGAGCGTCGCGTCCATGCAGGCGTCGTTTCGGCTCACGTCGCGCCGGTGAATCAGCCCCTCGTCGTCGACGGACCACTTGAGGAAGTCGGGCCGGCAGCGCGCGTCGGTGACGCAGGTCACCCCGAAGCCGTGGAAGTCCGCGATGCCCTCGTCCATCGACTTGAGCAGGTTGAAGGCCTGGCCGTTCCACGTCGTCAGCGGCGCGGGCACGCCCTGATCGTCGTACACCCGCTTGCCGAAGACCTTGTGCGCCAGCTCGTGCCCGATGACCCCGATGTTCATCGCCAGGGGCACCTTGGTGGTCGCCTTGAAGGGGACGATCACGAAGCTCCTGATGAACGAGAGGTAGAGCGCGTTGTCGGCGAGCGGGGTGTCGGACTGCATGCGCACGTCCGGCCAGTACATGACGCGCAGGCTCTTGAGCTCGTCGGGGTCCTTGCCCACGACCCCTTGGTAGTAGGTGAAGGCCTGCTCGAAGTTCCAGTACATCGACGTCATGTTCCAGGTGTGGAAGTCGGCGGGCCAGAGGATGCCGGACTTGTCGATGAAGTTCCCGTGCACGTCCATGCCCTTGTCCTTCACCAGCACGTCGTAGCGCTGCTCGTCGGTCATGTTCTGAATGCCGCCGACCGCCTTCACCATCGGGTCGTTGGCGTCGACCACCACGCGGTTTCCGCCCATGAACTGCGCCACCGCGCCCTTGAACGAAGTGAGGGAGTCGAGGGTGGTCAGCTGCACTTGCTTGGTGGTGTAGGTGCCCGACGCGTCCGGGATCACCGCCATCACGTTCACCGGCGGCTTGGGGTTCGGACCGCAGGCCCAGAGCGCGAGGAGGAGGGCCGCGACGGGTTTCCGCATGCGGCACTTTCTACTCCATACGGGCCCGGGCTGTCGTCGCTTCCGCGTTGCTTGACGCGGTGCGCGACTGTACGGTGCCCGCGACTTTTCACCCTGAGGACGAGACGAAAAATGACCACCGAGTTCATCACCAAGGTCAAGCGAACCCACTCCTGCGGAGGCTTGCGCGCCAGCGACATCGGCAAGGAGGTCGTGCTCTTCGGCTGGGTCCAGTACCGGCGCGACCACGGCGAGCTGGTGTTCATCGACCTGCGCGATCGGGAAGGTCTCACCCAGATCGTCTTCGACCCTGACCTTTCGAAGGGGGCGCACGAGCTGGCCCAGAAGCTCCGCAGCGAGTGGGTCGTCGGCATCAAGGGGCGCGTGCGCTCGCGCGGCAAGCAGTGGTCGAAGAAGGAGAACAAGGAGGTCTCGGCCACCAACCCGAACCTCGCCACCGGTGAGGTGGAGGTGGAGGTGCTCGACGCCACCATCTTCAACAAGTCCGAGACGCCGCCCTTCGAGGTCTCCGAGCACTCCACCACCAGCGAGGAGAAGCGGCTCGAGTACCGCTACTTGGACCTCCGCCGCCCGAACCTGCAGAAGACGCTCATCACCCGCTCGAAGATGCACGCCGCGACGCGCGCCTTCCTGGTGGACCAGGGCTTCCTCGAGCTCGAGACGCCCTTCATGGGCCGCTACACCCCCGGCGGCGCGCGCAACTTCCTCGTCCCCTCGCGCTTGAACCAGGGGAAGTTCTACGCCCTCGCCGAGTCGCCGCAGCTCTACAAGCAGCTGTTCATGGTGGCGGGCTTCGATCGCTACTTCCAGATCGTGAAGTGCTTCCGCGACGAGGACCTGCGCCTCGACCGGCAGCCGGAGTTCACCCAGATCGATCTCGAGATGAGCTTCGTCTCGCAGGAAGACGTCTTCGCGGTCATCGAGGGACTGCTCAAGCGCCTGTGGAAAGAGGTGCACAACCTCGACATCCCCACGCCGTTCCCCCGCCTGGACTTCGACGTGTCGATGGCCAGGTACGGCAACGACAAGCCGGACCTGCGCTTCGGCATGGAGCACGTGGTGCTCAACTCGGTGATCGAGAAGTTCGGCGCCGAGGGCGGCGTGGCCCCGATGTGGGAGACCCTCCAGCAGAAGGGGCTCATCAAGGCGCTGGTGGTCTCGCCGGTGGCCGACGGCCAGCACGACCCCAGCGTGGTGAAGGCGAAGGAAGAGGCGTTCCGTCGCGCCAACCCGAACCCGACCGCCAAGGTGCCGCCGCCGCCGAAGGAGCTGTCGCGCAAGGAGATCGACGAGCTCGAGGCCTACGTGGTCGGCATGGGCGCCAAGGGCCTCGCTCGCGCGAAGCTCGCCGAGAACGGAGACTGGACTCAGGCCCCGCTCTTCAAGAACGCCAAGCCCGAGCTGCGCCAAGCCATCGTCGAGGCCACCGGCGCGAAGCCTGGAGATCTGATCCTCTTCCAGTTCGGCCCCGAGGCGAAGGTCCACACCATCATGGCCAACCTGCGGGTCTACCTGGCCAAGAAGCTGTGGCTCATTCCCGAGTACGGCTCGGGCGGGAAGTGGAACTTCCTCTGGGTCGTGAACCCGCCGCTCTTCGAGTACGACGAGGAGACGAAGACCTGGGCCGCGGCGCACCACGCCTTCACCAGGCCCCACGACGAGTGCCTCAAGTACCTCGAGCCGGACAGCTTCGACCCGGCCAAGGTCTACTGCTATCGCTACGACGTGGTGCTCAACGGCTTCGAGATCGGCGGCGGCTCGATTCGCCTCCACGACCCCGAGGTGCAGGCCAAGGTCTTCAAGGCCCTCGGCATCTCGCAGGAAGACGCGCGCAGCAAGTTCGGCTTCCTCCTCGACGCCCTCAAGTTCGGCGCGCCTCCCCACGGCGGCATCGCGCTCGGCATGGACCGCCTCTCGTTCCTCGCCACCGGCACCGAGAGCCTGCGCGACGTGATCCCCTTCCCCAAGACGCAGAAGGGCACGGACCTCATGACCGGCGCGCCCGGCGAGGTCGACGACCGGCAGCTCCGGGAGCTCGCGGTGAAGTCGACGCTGGCGCCGAAGCAGGGCTGAAGCGACGTTCAGAGCGCGACGCGCGGCGCCCTCGTATGGGGGAACGTTCGGACGCGCTGTCTTTCCTCGGCGGTGACGGACGCCCACGAACGGGTGGCCCGTCGAGCTCCAGGGCCCTGGGCACGCTCTCCTCCTTCTGCTCCACTGAAGGTCTTGGGTGGAGAGAGGCACAGCGCGCGCACCGTGGTCGACGCTCCCGTCGAGACGGTGTGGGCCTGGCACGCGCGGCCGGCCTCGGTGACGCGGGCGATGCCGCCCTGGGAGCGGCTGGTGGTGGTGGAGCCGCCGAGGGGCCTGGAGGCCGGCTCGCGGGTGGTGACCGCCCTCGCCGACGCACCCGACCGCCACCGCGTCGTCGAGCGCACCGACGTGGCGCCGCTCGTTCGCTACGTCGAGGAGCAGCGCGCTGGGCCCTACCGGGCGTGGCGGCAGACGCGCACCTTCGCGTCCGACGGCGCGGGGAAGACGGTGGTCGAGGACCTCATCGAGTACGAGCTCTCCGTCGGGGGCAAGGCCGCCGTGGCGCGGCGGCTCGAGGCCAGCGTCGCCTGGCGGCACGAGGTGATGAAGGTCGACTGTGAGCTCGCGCACGCGCTCCCCGCGAAGCCCTTGACCGTGGCGGTGACCGGCGCGTCGGGGCTGGTGGCGACGGCGCTGGCGCCGTTCTTGTCCGCGCTCGGGCACACCGTGCGCCCGGTTCGGCAGCGGGACGGCCGGCCGGACGCCGCGGCGCTGGAGGGCGCCGACGCCGTGGTGCACCTCGCGGGCGCCAGCATCGCCGACGGCCGGTGGACCGAGGAGCGCAAAGCCGTGCTCGCGGCGAGCCGCGTCGACTACACCCGGGCGCTGGTCGAGGCGCTGAAGCGCTCGCCGAAGCCGCCCTCCGTCCTGGTCAGCGGCTCGGCCGTCGGCGTCTACGGACACCGGGGCGACGAGCTGCTCAGCGAGGCCTCGGCGCCGGGGCCGCGAGGGGAGACGGGCGCGGGCTTCTTGGCGGGCGTGTGCGTCGACTGGGAAGCAGAGGCGAAGAGCGCCGAGGCCCTGGGGACACGCGTCGTCGCCCTGCGGACGGGGCTGGTGTTGAGCCCCAAGGGTGGGTTCCTCGGGAAGCTGCTCCCCCTCTACAAGCTCGGCGCCGGTGGGCCCACGGGCTCGGGCGGCGCGTACATGAGCTGGGTGTCCATCGAAGACCTGGTGCGCGGCATCTACCGCTTGCTGGTGCGCGACACGTTGAAGGGACCGGTGAACGCCGTGGCGCCGAAGCCGGTGACGGGCCTCGAGTTCTCGCTCGCGCTCGGGCGCGTGCTCGCCCGGCCGGCGGTGCTGCCGCTGCCCGCCTTCGCCCTGCGCGTGATGTTCGGAGAGATGGCCGACGGCGCGATGCTCGCCAGCCAGCGGGTCGAGCCCACCCGGCTCCTCGAGGACGGCGCGAGCTTCGTGCACCCGGCGGTGGAGCAGGCGCTCGTCGCGCTGCTCGGGAAGCGCGAGGAGTAGGCGGACCTCCGTTTGCCTCGAGCTCGAGGGTGGCGGCCCACCCGCCGTCGTGGAGTGCCTCGGGCCCGGGCGGAGCTCGCCACCTTTGACGAGCTCACAGGGTCGACCGAAACGCCGAACCAGGCACCGTTGCGTCCGAGCGGAGTCAGAAATTCGAACTCAGGCTGACCGATGGACTCCTACGGACACCCGGCGTCGGGCCTCCCGCTCGTGGGCTGAGGGCTCAGCGTCCCCAGGTTCGACAGGCTGCACAGCGTGGCGACGTTGACGCGAATGCGCCCGAGGCCGCCGCCGCCTCCACCACCTCCGGCCGCGCTCAAGGCCACCGCGCCGCCGCCGCTCTTCGCCACCGAGCCCTTCGCCGCGCCGTCGCCTCCCGCGGCGCCCGCGACGATCGAGCCGGAGCCGCCCGCCGCCGCCGTCGCGTCCCCTTGCGAGCCCGCCAAGCCGGGGTCTCCCGACGCCACGCCCGAGCCGCCCTGGCCGCCGCCGCCGCCGTTCGCCGTCACCGCGCCCGCGCCCACCAGGTCAGCATGTTCGGCGCGCCGATGCTGGGGCAGTGGAAGCGGGGGCAGGCCTTCCTGCTCGGCTTCCCGCTGCTGCAGCTGCGCGCCTCCCTCGGGCTGGCCGAGGTGCTGGACCTGGGGCTGGGCTTCGACAGCTTCTACGGCACGATGAACGAGCCGCTGCTCACGGTGAAGGTGGGCGGGCTGCGCGCCGGCGGGTGGAGCTTCGCCGCCTCGCTGGAGGCCGGCTGGGCCTTCTTCACCACCCGTGCCTCGCGCGAGGTGCGCGGCGCGCGGTGGATCACCGGCCAGCGCAACGGCAACCTGAGCCCCGGGGTGCTGGTCTCCTACCAGGGCACCCACCCGCGGGCGGCGCGGCTGTTCATCGAGCTGCGCTACACGCTGGCCTTCGACCTCGAGCCGTACTCCACCAGCCCGCTGAGCGGGGTGCCGCCGCCCTTCATCCTCGGGCACGACCTGGGGGCGCGGGTGGGCGCCGAGCTGCCGCTGTCGGCGCGCACCTCCTTCGTGTTCTCGCTGGGCCTGATGGTGCACACCCGCGCCGAGGACTCGCCGGTGATGCCCAGCGCCGCGGTGGGCGTCGTCACCGGGCTGTGAGCGGGGTCGCGCGGGCGGCCGCCCGTGCTAGGAAGCCCCAGCATGAAGAGAGCCAGCGTCTTCGGGGCAGGCAGCTTCGGCACCGCGATCGCCACCGTGCTGACCGCGAACTTCGACGAGGTCCTCCTCTGGGGCCGCGACCCGGCGCAGGTGGAGTCGATCAACGTCCGCCGCGAGACCAGCTACCTGCCGGGCCTCAAGGTGCCGCCGAAGATCAAGGCCACCACCGACCTCGAGCTGGCGATGCGCGGCGCCGAGCTGGTGGTGCTGGGCACGCCCTCCCATGCCACCCGCGAGCTGCTGGGCCGCGCGGGCTCGCTCATCCCCAAGCACGTGCCGGTGGTCACCGTGGCCAAGGGCATCGAGAACGACACCCTGCTCACCATGACCGAGGTGCTCGAGCAGTGCCTGCCCGAGGACTACCAC
>JBBIOE010000102.1:0-24644 GCA_037443525.1 Archangiaceae bacterium
TGACGAAAACGGCTGGCACGCGAGTGAAGGCTCTCTCGGCTGGGCTCACGGACGTAGGGCGGAAGCGCAATCACAACGAGGACAGCTACCTCGTTGATGACGAGCTTCAGCTCTTCGTGGTGGCCGACGGCATGGGCGGTCACGCCGGCGGCGGCACGGCGTCGCGCATCGCGGTCGAGACCATCGACCGCGAGATGCGTCAGGCCCATGCGAGCCCCGACAACCCCTTCAAGTCCAACGGGGAACTGCAGGACTCGCCCTTGCCCGACTACTTCCGGGCGGCGGTCGAGAAGGCCTGCTTCGAGATCTTCCAGACCGCGCAGTCCGATCCGCGGCTGTCGGGCATGGGCACCACGGTCATCGGCCTGTGCGTGCACGACGGCCATGCCTTGTTCGCCCACGTCGGCGACAGCCGGGCCTACCTGGTGCGCGGCGACCTGATCCAGCAGGTGTCGGAAGATCACTCCCTCGTCAACGAGCAGATCAAAGCGGGCATGTTGACGCCGGAGGAGGCGAAGCACTCCCGCTACAAGAACATCATCACGCGGTCGGTCGGCTTCGAAGAAGAGGTGCAGGTCGACGTGATGGGCCTCGTCGCCCAGCCAGGTGACTTCTACATCCTCTGCTCCGATGGCCTCGCCAACCTCGTGGAAGACAAGGAGATTCGCGAGGCCGTCTCGTCGGTGCCGCTCAAGGAAGCGCCGAAGAAGCTCATCGACCTCGCGAACGAGCGCGGCGGCGACGACAACATCACCGTCATCGTCGTGAACGTCGTGACCGAATAATTGCGGTTACCGGAAAACCGGAGAATTCTGTTGCCTTGGGGTCTGTGGGTCGGGTTATGTGCCCCCGTTCCGCGGCGCAGTTGCCCGTGACCAAAGGGGAGTTGCTTTCTTGGCCAACGAGACGTTCACCCTCATCCTCGTCCCCGACCGCCATGCGGAGGTGAAGCGCTTCCGCGTCGAGAAGCGCTGGTTCTTCCAAGGCTTGGCCGTGGTGCTGGTCCTCCTCGCGATCGCCGGCGGCATGGTGTTCCACTACGCCTCCATCGTCTCCGAGGCGCACGAGAACCCGCAGCTGCGCGAAGAGAACCTGAAGCTCAAGAGCGAGCTCGCGGTGATCCACGAGCAGATGGAGCACATCGACTCCACGCTCGATCGCGTCGAGCGCTTCGATCAGAAGCTCCGGGCGATCACGCTGCTCTCCGACCCGCAGCGCAACCTCGCCATGGGCCCCACCGAGCAGTCGCCGGTGGACTCGCAGGGCGAGCAGAACCAGTTCGTGCGCTCGCACACCACCATCGAGGCCCCGCGGGCGATGAGCGAGAAGCTCGACAAGCTCTCCGCCGAGGCCACCCGCCAGGAGCAGAGCCTCCAGGAGCTGCAGGCCTACTTCCAAGGCCAGCGCTCGTGGCTCGACTCGACGCCGTCGGTATGGCCGGTGCGTGGCTGGGTGACGTCGGACTTCGGCTCGCGCCTCGATCCGTACACCTCGGAGCACGTGATGCACGCTGGCCTCGACATCTCCAGCCCCCACGGCACGGCGGTGATCTCGCCTTCCGAGGGCACGGTGGTGTTCGCCGGCCTCGAGGGTGGCTATGGCAACGTGGTCGTCCTCGATCACGGCTACGGCGTGAAGACGCGCTACGGCCACCTCGCCACCATCAACGCCAAGCCGGGCGAGAAGGTGAAGCGCGGGCAGGTCATCGCCCACGTCGGGAACACCGGGCGCTCCACCGGGCCGCACCTGCACTACGAAGTGCGGGTGAACGGCATCGCGCAGAACCCCCGGAAGTTCATCCTCGAGCCGTGAGCCCGTCGCTGGGGGTCGCGCTCACCCGCGCGGCGGCCTCGCCACTGGCCACTGCGTCCGCTACCTTCCGGCGCGCCTGAGCCCAAGGAGCGCCGCATGAAGATGGTCGACGTCGGAGACAAGGAGCGCACCGAGCGCGTGGCCATCGCCACCGGCCGGGTGCGCATGTCGACGGAGGCGCTGGAGAAGATCCGCGCCGGGGCGGTGGAGAAGGGCGACGTGCTCGCGGCCGCCAGGCTCGCGGGCATCATGGCCACCAAGCGCACGCCCGACCTCGTCCCGCTGTGCCACCCGATCTCGATCGCCGGCGTGGAGATGGAGGTCGAGCCCCGCGTGGTGGGCGTCGAGCTCCGGGCCACCGTGAAGGCCGTCGACCGCACCGGCGTCGAGATGGAGGCCCTCACCGCCGTCATCGCCGCGGCGCTCACCGTCTACGACATGCTCAAGTCGACGGACCGCGGCATGGTCATCGAGAGCGTGCAGCTCGAGCAGAAGAGCGGCGGGCGCTCGGGGCTGTGGACCCGCGCGAGCCCCGGCAACGACGAGATGAAGAAGAAGAGGCGCACGACGTGACGGTCGCGCTCTGGCTCGTGCTCGCGGGCCTGGTGAAGGACCCGCTCCTCGCCGGCTCGCCCTTCGTCCTGCGCGGCCACACCGACGCGGTCACCGCCGTGGCCTTCAGCCCCGACGGCAGGCGCCTGGCGTCGGCGGGCCGCGACGCGGTGGTGCGCGTGTGGTCGCTCGAGACCGGGGAGTGCGTGCAGACGCTGAGCGGCCCCAAGCGCACCGTGAGCTCACTCTCGTTCTCGCTCGACGGCGCGCGGCTGGCGGCGGGCGACGCGTCGTTCCAGGTGCACACCTGGGACGCGGTGTCGGGGAAGCTCGTGCGCCTGGTGCTCCACTCCGACGGCGTGGAGGAGGTCTCGCTCTCGCCCGACGGGTCTCTGGTCGCGGTGGCCGGGCAGGGTGGCTCGGGCGCGGTCTACTCTCTCGCCGACGGCGGCACGCGCTTCTCGCTGCGCGCCGAGTCGGTGCGCTTCTCGCACGACGGCGCCACGCTCTTGACGGGTAACCGCGCGGGCGAGGTGCAGGTGATCGACGCGAAGACCGGCGCGGTGCTGCGGAAGTCCGCCGCGCAGCTCCACCCGCCCTCGGTGGCGTGGGACGCGAAGGAGGCGCTCGCCGTCACCTGGACCGGCGTGCCCGACGAGCTCCACGCGTACCGCCTGCCGAAGCTCGAGGCGCTGCCGGGGTTCGCGCCAAAGGCCCCGAAGGGCGCCGACGCGCGCAAGGTGGCGACGGGCTCGGCGGCGCTCTCGTGGGACGGCCGCACGCTGGCGACGGCGTCGAGCGATCGTCTGCTTCGGGTGTGGGACGTCCCCACGCGCGCGGTGCTCACGAGCTTCCCCATCGATCGCCAGGGCTTCGTCGCGCTGTCCCCCGACGCGAGCTGGGTGGCGCTGGGCGACGGGCCGCTGGTGAAGCTGTGGCCGCTCCACGCCACCGACGCCGGCCGCTGAGCTGGCTCAGCCGTCCTTCCACACCTCGAGCAGCAGCGCCGTCAGCACCAGGCTGTGGGTGATCTGCCCGGCCCGCACCAGCGCCTTGAGCTCCGAGCGCGGCACCAGCTCCACCCGTAAGTCCTCCGACGAGTCTTGCCTCATCGCGCCCACGTCCTCGCAGCCGGTGCACAGGTAGCTGTGCAGCTTGTTCGCCTGGAGGGCGGGGTTGGGGTGCGACCAGCCCAACGCGATCGTCTCCTTCGGGCGAAAGCCGGTCTCTTCCACGAGCTCGCGCATCGCGGCCGCGCGCGGATCCTCGCCCGGGTCCACCATGCCGCCGGGGATCTCGAGGTGGTTCGACCAGGTGCCGAAGCGGAATTGCCGCACCAGCACCACCTCACCGCGTGTCGTGATGGGTACGACATTCACCCAGTCGGGCGCGTCGATGACCGTGCGCACGTACTCGGTGCCCGAGCGCGGGTCGGCCACGTCGAGGGTGCGCGTCACGAAGATGCGGTAGTCGCGTCGAGATCGCTCTCGCAGGAGCTTCCACGGAAGAGGAGGCGTCACGCTGACGTTGTATCAGCTCGCACCGGACCCCCGGTATTCGCGGCCTGCAAGGCGCGTTAGGGTTGAGACCATGGCTCGGACGGACGCAGCGGCCGCTCTCGTGTTGCTGGAGTTCGAGAGCTCCTATGGGCTGGGCTTCGTCGCGCAGGGCCGCATCGTCACCTGCCTGCACGTGGTGCAAGGCGAGAAGCAGATCCTCGCCCACCTCGCCGATGGGCGAGCCATCTCGGTGCGCGGGGTGGCGGCGGTGGACGCGCAACGGAACCTGGTGGTCCTCGACGTCGGCCTGCTCGACACGCTGGGGGTCAGGCCGGGGGGCGATCGCCTGGCCGACGAGGGCGACGAAGTGAAGGTCTTCGGCATGGTCGCGGAGGAGGGTCACGCGCGCTGGGTCGACGGCACCGTCGGCGCGGTGCAGGTGCTCGGCGGGGGCCTGTCGCTCTACCGGCTGGCGGGAGATCTGCCCCCGGACGCGTCGGGTGGCCCGGTCGTCGGCGAAGACGGCGCGGTGATCGGCATCGCCATGGCCACGCAGGTGGACGAGAGCGTGGAGATGGTGGCGCTGCCCTGGAAGTTCATCGCCCCGCTGCTCCTGCAGAACAAGGAGCTGGCGCTGTCGATCTTGAGTCGCAAGGCGCCGAAGCGCGACGTTCCGCAGCACGCCATCGCGCTGCTCGACGGCTCGGCGGTCGAGGGCCTGGAGGCGGCGTCGAAGGCGATCTCCGGAGCGATTCGCGTGGGCGCGCCGGCCTACAACGAGGGCAACGTCTCGCGCTGCTACGACGTGTACGCCGACGCCGCGCGGGCGCTGATCGCGTCCCGGGGCGATTGTCCCGGCGTGCAGGCGGCGCTTCGGGCGGGGCTGGTGCGCGCCGAGTCGCTCGACGACGTCGACGAGCAGGCCTGGGCCATGCGGGACGCCTTCGATGGCCTGTTGTCGGTGATCGATCGCTTCATCGCGGCGCGGAGTGGGGTGCCCGAGCAGTTCCCCAAGCGGACGACCTACCTGAACTGAAGAGCGCGTCAGCGCCCCGCGTCGGGCTCCGTCCCGGCGTCGCTCGCCTCGGGGAGCGGCTCCGGCTCGGGCGGCGGCTTCGGCAGCGCCTCGACCTGGGCCTTGAGCTTCGCGAGGCCGCGCTCCATGTCCAGGCCGAGCGAGCGCTCCACGCGGCCCCGGAAGAAGCCGCCGGCCGCCGCCGGGAGCGTGCCCTGGTCGGTCCAGGTCACCCGCGTCGAGGTCCCCTCTGGGGCGTAGCGGATGCGTCCGACGGCGTTCGGAGTCTCGCTCTCCACCTGCTCCTCGAGCGTCACTCCCGTGCGCGGGTCCGCCTCCACGATCGCCACCTGTCCACGGCCGACGACCGGCCCGATCCACGACCGGCTGGCGCCCACGCCCTCCTCGGGGCCCGCCAGGCTGAAGCGTGCCTGCGGGTCGCGCTCCTTGGTCCACGGGCTCCACTCCGGCCAGCGCCTGAGCGACGCCAGGTATGGGTGAATGCGGGCAGGCGGCCCCTCGATGACGACGCTCCGCTCCACGCTGAAGCGGCGCGGCAGCGCCACGCCCACCATCACGCCCGACGCCATCACCACCACGACCGCGACCGCGGCCCTGCGCACCAAATCCAAACGGCCTCCCAAGGGCGCGCGGTTATGGCAGAAACCGCCCATGGCCCGCTACGACGCTCGCGACGCGGAGGTGCTCGTCTTCACCTTCAAGGAAGGTTTGCTCTCGGCGGTGGCGCACGACCTCAAGCTCACGGTGAAGCGCTTCTCCATCGAGGTCGACGGCGTCAAGGCCACGGGCGAGTTCGAGGCGGGCTCCCTCGCGGTCGTCACCGCGATGAAGGACGGCGGCGAGACCCCCGGCGCGCTCCCGGCCTTCGCCGCGGGGGAGATCGAGAAGAACGCCCACGGCGACGTGCTCGACGCCAGGCGCTTCCCCACCATTCGCTTCGAGACCACCGAGGTGACGCCGTCGACCGTCGCCGGCCGGCTCACGCTCCACGGCGTCTCGAAGGACCTCCGCGGGACCCGCACCACCCACGACGGCAAGGACGTCGCCGAGTTCGAATTCGATCAGCGCGACTTCGGCATCAAGCCCTTCAGCGCCATGCTCGGCACGCTGAAGATCAAGCCTCGGATCAAGGTGCGGGTGGTGGTGCCGAAGACGTGAACGTCAGATCGGCTGCGGCCTCTTGATCGCCGGCCGAATCAGCGTGGCCTCGTCGTGCTCGTCCGCTTCCTCCACCGCGGTCTGGAGCCGGGCGTTCGTCACCCTGAGCCGCCGCGACAGCTCTCGACACAGGTTCTGCAACACCATCACGTAGCCGGGCACGTCCTTCTGGTAGAGCGAGAACAGGTCCCGGTTCGACAGCGACAGCAGATACGACGGCTTGTCCACCACCACCGTGCCCGAGCGCTTCTGGATGTCGATGAGCGTCATCTCGCCGAAGAACTCCCCGGCGCCCATGCGCACGAGCTTCACCCGGTGGCCATCTTCCCCGTCGCGGCACACCACTACCTCGCCGTCGCGCACCAGGAACATCGCCCGCCCGGCCTCGCCCTGCTTGCAGACCGTGTCGCCCTTCTTGAAGTGGTGCTCGCCCATCATGCCGACGATGCGGGCCAGGGAGGCCTCCTCGAGCCCGCCGAAGATGGCGATCGACGGCAGCCACTTCATGAGATCTGCTGTGTCCTTCGCCACCGTCACCTCGCTCTGACGAGCGAGTGTACCGCATCGCCGAGCCCTTCGAGGGTCAGCGGATACATGGGGAAGACCCGCCGCACCACGTCGATGGTCGTCTGCCACCACTGTGAAGGCTGCTCGGGGTTGAGCCACGCCGACGAGGGGTAGTGCTCGGCGAGCTTCATCAGCCACGCCACGCCCTCGACCGACTCCTCGTCACCGCCCCAGCCGGAGCCCGACATCAGCTCCCAGGGCGCCATCAAGGCATCGCCGACGACGATCAGCTTGTAGCGGCGATCGGTCTCGGTGAAGAGGCGGGAGAGGGGAATCGCCGCGCGGAAGTTCGCCTTCTCGTAGACGCGGCCGTAGACGCAGTTGTGGAAGTAGTAGGTGCGCAGCTCGCGGAAGTGCGTGGCCTTCTTGGCCGCGGTGAACAGGCGGGAGACGAGCTCCGCGAACGGATCCATCGAGCCGCCCACGTCCATCAGCAAGATGACCCGGGTGTTCGACTTGCGCGGAGGCCTCAGCGCCACCTCCAGCTCGCCCAGGTTCCTCGCCGTCTTCTCGATGGTGCCGTCGAGATCGAGCTCGTCGGGCTGGCCCTCGCGCACGAAGGCCCGGAGCTTCCGCAAGGCGATGCTCATCGAGCGCACGTCGAGCAGCACGTCGTCGCGGTACTCGCGGAAGCGGCGCTCGGAGGCGACCCGGTAGGCGCTCCGAAGGCCGCCCTCTCCCCCGACGCGAATGCCCGGCCGCGCCGCGCGCCCCGAGTGCCCGAACGGCGACGTGCCCCCGGTGCCGACCCACTTGTTGCCGCCGTCGTGGCGCTCCTGCTGCTCCTTGAGGCGCTCCTGGAAGAGCTTCTCCAGGGTCTCGCGATCGAGCTGCTCGAGCAGCGCCAGCTCCTCCGGCGTGAGCATGGGCTTGCGCTCGATGGCGTCCTTGAGCCAGTCGAGCAGCTTCTGGTGGAGCTCGAGCCCCGCGGCCTCGATGCCGTGGAAGTGCTTGGCGAAGGCCTGATCGAAGGCGTCGAGGTGCTTCTCGTCGTGCACGAGCAGCGCGCGGGCCACGAAGTAGAACCCGTCGAGCGAGCTCTCGTGCAGCCCCGCCTCCAGCGCGCGCGCCAGCGCCACGGCCTCCTGCGTGCCGACGGGGACCTTCCGCGAGCGCAGCTCGTAGAGGAAGGGGATGAACATCAGGCCCTCGTGCGACGCCCGCTCGAGAAGCCGTCGGCGAAGGCGGCGAGGTCCTGCTCCCGCTTGAGCAGGGCGCCGAGGAAGGGGAGGTTCTCGTCGAGCTTCACCGTGGTCATGCCCGAGGCCTTGAGCGCGGCGATCCAGTCGACCAGCTCGCTGGTGGAGGGCCGCTTGCGCAGCCGGGTCATGTTTCGCAGCTCGTAGAAGACGTCGAGCGCCTGCTGCGAGAGCTTCACCGGCAGGTTCGGGTGGTGCACCTCGACGATGCGCTCCATGAGGTCCCGCTCGGGGAACTCGATGAAGTGGAAGACGCAGCGGCGGAGGAAGGCGTCGGGGAGATCCTTCTCGTTGTTCGAGGTGATGATCACCACCGGGCGCTGCTTGGCGGCGACCTCTTGGTCGGTCTCGATGATGCGGAAGCGCATGCGGTCGAGCTCGTGCAACAGGTCGTTCGGGAACTCGAGGTCCGCCTTGTCGATCTCGTCGATGAGCAGCACCTTGCGCTCGGTGGCGGCGAAGGACTCCCCGAGGGGCCCCAGGCGGATGTACTTCTTCACGTCGCGCACGTCGTGATCGCCGAAGCGCGAGTCGTGGAGCCGCTGCACGGCGTCGTAGACGTACAACCCGTCCTGCGCCTTGGTGGTGCTCTTCACGTGCCAGGTGAGCAGGGGCAGCGAGAGGCCGCTGGCGATGGCCTCCGCGAGCAGGGTCTTGCCGGTGCCGGGCTCGCCCTTCACCAGCAGGGGGCGCTCGAGCGCGAGGGCGCAATCGACGGCGGAGCGCAGGGACTCATTGGTCAGGTAGGTGTCGGTGCCTTTGAAGCGCATGGGGCCGACGTTAACAGCCGTCGCTTACGCTGGCTCTGGCGGCGGCGGCGGATTTCGCGCCTGGTGCTCCCGGAGATAGGCCGAGAAGCCCGCCTCGGACTCCAGCCGAAACTCGGGAATCCGCTCCAGCGCCTCGGGTGGCAAGCGGTACTGCTCGACGACCAGGCTGGCGCGCGCCTGCCCAAAAGCCACGCCGGACAGGGGCGCGACGTCGTGGGCCAGATCGCCCCGGAAGTGCACCAGGGTGTTCTCGCGGGGGGCCATCAGGCCGAGCAGCTCTTCGCCCCGAAACAGACGCAGCTCGCCGCCCTCCCCCCGGGGCACGGCCAGGTAGAGCACCGAGACCACCAGCGGGACGAGGTCTTCCACGCCGGAGGACTTCCGCAGCGTCGCGTCGACGTGCCGGCCCACCGCACCGCCGTCGCCCACCACCAGCACGTTGAAGAACCAGGCATTCGGTGGCGCCGGAGCGCGGCGGAACCAGGGGGTCAACGCGCGCACCGAAGCGCGGCCGAGCACGCGCTCGAGGTGAGGGCGAAGGGCCGGAACCCGCTCCCGCAGCCGCTCCACGCCCGCGCCCCGGCAGGTGATGGCGAAGCCCCGGCTGTGGCGGAAGGGGCCGTTGAGCGTCGTCGCGCCGAGCAGCGGGGAGCCGAGGAGGGCGTCCCGCAACGCCTCGAAATCTCGGTAGCGCAGGGCGTCGTCGGTGCGGGAGACGGCGAACACGCCCCGGGAGCTACACCAAAACTTGCTACAGGTCGCTTCAGCGCGACACTCGGCGCGTGCAGCCCTCCACCGAGCTCACGCCCCGCAGTCCTCGAGTGCGCTTCCCTCGCGACGTGCGGGTGGTGCCGATCGGAGGGCCTCCGAGGGCATACCGGCTCCGGGCCACCAACCTCTCCAAAGAGGGTGTCTTCCTCACCATGACCCGCCCGCTCGAGGAGGGGACGCGGGTGGCGCTCTCGCTCGAGGCGAGCGGCCTGGTGCTGCCCTTCGCGCAGGGGGAGGTCGTCCGCAGGCAGGATCCGATGATGGCCGTGGCCGCGCAGGAGAACGGTGTGGCCGTACGCTTCACCGACTTCCTCCATCCCCGCGCTGGGGAGATGGTCTCGTACCTGGTCGAAACGCTGCAGACCGGGCAGCCGCTCCAGCCCGCGAAGCCGACCCCGAAGTGGAAGCGCCGGCTGGGCGCGGTCGCCGGCGTCGGCGCGCTGAGCGTCCTGACCGCCGCCATGGTCCTGGGCGCCGCGGTGTTCTGGAAGGACTCCCGGAAGGGGAAGGGTGCCGAGGTCGCGGAGGAGGAGCGTGCCCCGGTGAAGATTGCCGCGGTAGCCGACGCGGCGCCGAGCGCTTCGAAGGAAGCCCGTGCGCCGGCGCCGGCCGTGACTGAGGCCCAGGCCACGCTCGCGCCGGTGAAGGAAGTCGCTGCCGAGGAGCCCACGGAGGCCCCGCGCGGCAGGGAAGACGTCTTGGCCGCCCCCGAGCCGCCACACTCCGCCGAGGCGGCGACGGCGGTCGCGACGCGGGATCAGGACGCCGTCGCTCGACCCGCGGAGGATACCGTCGACCGAGCGGCCGGTGAGACGTCTTCGCGACCCCAGGCGCCCGCCGAGCAGGCCGCGGTGGCTGGCGACGTGAAGGACGTCGACGCCCCCCCGGCTTCCACCGCGAAGCCGGTCGCGGACGATGCGACGCCCCCCGAGCCCGAGCCGTCGAAGGCGAAGTCCCTCACCCAGACCGTGGCCGACGAGACCCGGGAGGCCGCCCTCGCGCTCTCCGCCAGCGCCGCGAAGAAGACCGCGGCCAACCTCGCCGAGGCGGATCAGACGCGGGACGTCGTGGCCAGCGCCGCGAAGAAGGGCACCGCCAAGCCCGCCGACACGGACGAGACGCGGGATGTCGTCGCCAGCGCCGCGAGGAAGACCGCGGCCAAGCCCGCCGACACGGACGAGACGCGGGATGTCGTCGCCAGCGCCGCGAGGAAGACCGCGGCCAAGCCCGCCGAGCCGGACCAGACGCGGGACCTCGTGGCCAGCGCCGCGAAGAAGCCCACCGCCAGGCCCGCCGAGGCGGCCTCGAAGCCCGCGATCACCGCGCGCACGCTCGCGCTGCCCTCCGGAGCCGTCACCCAGTTGAGCTGGACCTCCGGGAAGGATCAGCTCCGCGTGGAGCCCCGGCTCGCGGCCGGAAGCTCGGTCGAGAAGGTCTTCCTCCTCTCGCACCCAGCGCGCCTGGTCTTCGACGTCGCCGGAGGCGCGCCGAAGAAGAGCGTCACCCTGAAGGTCGGGGCCGGCTCGATGGATCGCGTGCGCGTCGGCAAGCAGGGCTCGAGCACCCGCATCGTCATCGACCTGGACCAAGCCCCCGCGACGCTCACGCAGAAGGACGGGGCCGCGGTGCTGAAGTTCTGACGAGACCGGGCTCGGCACCGTTCGACTTCGCGCCGACTGAACGGTAGGAGCATCGCGTGGAGGACCTCGGCTTCGGCACCATCGCCGCCCTCACCCTGGTCGCGACCCTCGCCGGCCTGATCGACGCCATCGCCGGAGGGGGAGGGCTCCTCACCGTGCCGGCGCTGCTCACCGCCGGGCTGCCCATGCCGCTCGTCTTCGGCACCAACAAGGGCGCTTCCGTCTTCGGCGTGGCCGCCGCGGTGTGGCGCTTCTCCCGGGCCAGGCTCGTCGACCCGAGGCTCGCCCGCGCGCTCTTCCCCCTGGGCTTCGTGGGCTCGTTGGGCGGCGCGGCGCTCATCCTGCTCGTCGACCCGAAGCTCTTGCGCCCGGTGGTCCTGGTGCTTCTCCTCGTGGCGGGAGGGGTGGTCGCCTTCGTCCGGCCACCCCAGCGAGGGGCCGCCAGCGAGCTCCGTACGCGCTCGCTCCTCAAGGCTGGGCTCATCGCCGCGGTGATCGGCGCCTACGACGGCTTCTTCGGCCCCGGCACGGGCACCTTCCTCATCCTGGCCTTCGTGGCGCTGTTGGGGCACTCGCTCCAGGAGGCCTCCGCCGACGCCAAGGTGGTCAACTTCGCCTCCAACCTCGCCGCGGTCCTGCTCTTCGCCAGCCGTGGCGTGGTGGTGTGGAAGCTCTCCCTGCCGATGGCGCTTGGGCAGTTCGTCGGCGGCACCATCGGTGCACACGTCGCGGTCAAGGGCGGTGACCGGGTCGTCCGGCGGGTGGTGCTGGTGGTGGTGTTGGGCCTGGTGGCCCGGCTGACGTACGATCTGGTGCTCTCCGGAGGTTCACGATGAGGCTGACCATCACGTACTGCGGCGTTTGAGGGTATCTCCCCAGGGCCACCCGTGCGGCGGCCGCGCTGAAAGAGAAGCTGAACGTGGACGCTGAGCTGATCAAAGGTAGCGGCGGTATCTTCGAGGTCGCCGTCGACGGGGAGGTGGTCGCCAGGAAGGACCTGAGCGGCTTCCCGACCGAGGCGGCAGTGGTCGAGGCCGTCACCCATCGCCTCGGCACGACGCCGCGATGAGCGAGCTCGTCATCGCTCGGCCGGAGCTGCACGGCTGGAATCGCCTGCGGCGCCATCTGGGCGCGGCGGTCGTCGACGGCTTCTTCTCCTTCAGCGCCAACGGCGGTCGGGCGCTGCCGATCGCGCACCCGCGGCTCCATGGCGTCTTGGTCGAGCGCGACGTTCCCTACGCCGACACCGGCCACCGCGCGCACCGCCTCGACGTCTGGCGCCCCATCGCCAAGAAGGGTCCGCTCCCGGTCGTCTTCTACGTCCACGGCGGCGGCTTCCGCATTCTCTCCAAGGACTCGCACTGGCTCTTCGGTCTCCTCTACGCGCGCCGCGGCTATCTGGTGGTGAACGTCGACTACCGCCTCGCCCCCGACGCTCCATTCCCGGCCGCGGTGGAGGACGTCACCCGCGCCTGGTCCTGGCTGGTCAAGAACGCCGAACGGCTCGGGGCCGATCTATCGCGGGTGGTGGTGGCCGGTGAGTCGGCCGGCGCGAACCTGGTCTCCAGCCTGACGCTCATGGCCTGTACCCGGCGCGCGGAGCCCCACGCGAAGCAGGTCTTCGACCTGGGCCTCGTGCCGAGGGCGGTCATCGGCGCCTGCGGCATCTACGAGGTCAGCCGGCCCGAACGCTTCTCCCACCTGCCCACCTTCATCCGCGACCGCCTCGAGGAGGTGACCGACGCCTACCTCGACGGCGTGCGTCTGGCCTCGGAGGCGGAGCTGGAGCTCGCGGACCCGGTGGTGGGCGTGGAGCGGGCAAAGTCCTTCGAGCGGCCGCTGCCGCCGTTCTTCCTTCCGTGCGGCACGTGGGACCAGCTGCTCGTCGACAGCCACCGCATGCACCAGGCGGTGGTGCGCGCCGGCTCGACCGCGAGCGAGCTCAAGGAGTACCCGCGCGGCCCGCACGCCTTCCACGCCTTCGTCTTCCTGCCCGAGGCGCGGCGGTGCTGGCGCGACACCTTCGCGTTCCTCGGCCGGCACCTCGGCTGAGCTGACCCCGAGAACGAGACGAGGCCCGCGACGCGTGTCGCGAGCCTCGTGAGAGCGTCAGCAGGGCCCTTGTCAGCGCGCGCAGAGCTGCTGCGGCGCGGGCGCGGGCGTCGTCGCCCGGGCGATGAGCTGCGAGCGCGCCTCGGCGGTGAGCTCCACCACCGTCCAGTGCCCGTCCTCGCCGAGGCCGAGGGCCGAGTTGGGCGACAGCCGGCCAGCGCGGCGCAGCTCCTCGAGCTCGGCCAGCGCGACCTTCTGCGCTTCCGCATCGAGCCGCTGGAACTGCGGGTTCTCACGCAGGGTGATGGTGGAGGGGCCGGAGTTCGCGTCGTCGTAGGGGAACCCGTCGCCCAGGATGACGACCAACAGGGCTTGAATCGGGAACGTCACCACGTCGATCGCGAACGTGAAGGGCAACAGGAAGATGCCCGTCGTCTTGTGCGCCTCGTAGGTCGGGTGACGGACGGTGATGCCGATGAACGATCGGTCCACGTACCGCGACAGCATGCAGCCCGAGCTCGAGACCGCGATGGCGACGAGGGCGGCGATGAAACGAAGGTGACGGCTGACCATGACGATCTCCTTGAAGGCGAACCAGCCTGATTGTGTGAACGAGTCGGGCCCTGGCGCAAGAGTTTGGCTCCTCGCACCGCCGCTACGTCTCGCTACAGGTCTCGTCAGCGGGGAGCGCTCGGCGACGTGCCCCGAGCCTTCTGCTCCTCGGGCGGAGCCGGCTCCACCGGCGCCGCGCGCTCGGGCTTCACCTTGAGCTGGTAGCGGGTGGCCGCCGACTCCACGATGCGGCCGATGAGCTGGGTGTAGGTCAGCCCCCGCTCCTTCGCGCCCATCGCCAGCTCGCTCTGCTTCTCGAGGTAGGGGTTGGGGTTCACCTCGAGCACGTAGGGCTCTCCGGTGGTGCTCGAGATGCGGAAGTCCACGCGGGCGTAGTCGCGAATCTTCAAGGCGCGGTAGGCGAGCAAGGCGCTGCGCTCGATGCGCGCCACGGTCTCCGCCGGCAGGTCGCGGGCCATCACCAGCCTCGGGCTCCCCGCCGTCTCTGGGCCAAACTTCACCTCGCGGTCCGACACCCGCGGCTCGCCGGCCTTCCAGTCGCCGAAGTCCAGCTCGACGATGGGCAGAATCTCTGGCCGGGTGGGGGTGCCGACCACGCCGACGTACACCTCGCGGCCGTCGATGAACTCCTCGGCGAGGGCTTCGTCGTCGAAGGTCTTTCGAATCTCGCGCACGCGCAGGTTGAGCTCTTCGCGGTCGTTCACCACCGAGTGCCTGCCGATGCCGATGGAGGCGTCGGTGCGCGCGGGCTTGACGATGAGCGGGAACTGCATTCGCCCGAAGGCCTCGAAGGTCTCACCGTCGAAGGCGAGGAAGTGCGGCGTGTTCACCTCGTGGTACTCGAGCAGCTGCTTGGTGAGGATCTTGTCCTGCGCCAGCAACAGCCCCGCGGTGCCCGAGCCGGTGAAGCGCAAGCGGGCCATCTCCATCACCGCCGCGACGTTCACCTCGAGCCGGTAGTCGTCGGCGAAGGTCTCGCAGACGTTGAAGACGAGGTCGGCCTTGGCGCTCTCCAGCGCCTCGAGCAGGTCGAAGACCCGGTCGTGCACGCCGATGGTGACGGGCTGGTGGCCGAGCTCGCCCAGCGCCTGACTCACGTGCTCGACGACGGGATCGACCGGATCGCCACTCGGTTGATAGTGGAGGACCGCGATCTTGAGCGAAGGAACGGAAGCGCCGGCCATTTCGGCCGAAGTGTAGTCACTCCACTTCGAAGAAGCGATCTGTGTAGAGGTAGTTCATCGCCAGCGCGGTCAGCAGCGCGGTCATGCGCGTCATGTACTCGTGCGCGTTCTCGCGGTGCACGGTGAGGCCGAGGGCGCCGGTGCGATCGAGGAGGTGCTCGAGCACCGCCTTCACCGCCGCGCGGCTGACTCCGGAGTACTGCGTGACCGCCGTGAGCAGGGCCTGCCGCTCGGCGCGGATGAGCGTGTCGGCCCGCGTGGTGCCCAGGTCCTTGGGCTCGAAGAGCGCCACCAGGTCCTGGTCGAGGTGCTCGCCCAGGTGCAGCTCGATCTTCTCGTCCATCGCGCGCTGGCGATAGTGATCGAGCACCGTCTCCTCCATCTGGCCGACGTCCTTGTCGAGCTCGCCCAGCGTCACCAGCGGCGGCTCCTTGCCGAGCCGCGCGGAGACGGCCTCCACGTACTGGAGCTTCTTCAGCGCGCCCCAGCCCGTGTAGCGCTCGGCCCAGGCGTTGCCGGGCGTGAGCCACACCGCGAAGGTCTCGGCGAAGTCCTCGTCGGGGTGCTTCTGCGCGTACCAGCCCGAGATGTGCACCACGTACTTCTTGCTGAACGGGTGCGGCTTGTAGGTGTCGACGTAGGGCTTCGAGTAGTCGCCGAAGAGCCTCTTCCACTCTTCGGTCTCGTAGAGCTTGTACGCGTAGCAGAACGCGTGACCCGCCTCGTGGCGGAGGTACATCATGATCTCGCGCTCGCTCTCCGCCCCGGCGCCGAGCGTGTCCTCGATGCGCAGGAGGTTGGGGTCGGCGAGGTAGAACGGAATGCCGATGACCGGAACGCCGGAGGGGCAGCCCCACTGATCCGACAAGTAGCACTCGGGCTTGAGGTCGATGCCCTTCGCCTGCAGCTCTTCGTGGAGCTGAAGAATGAAGCGCTCGAGCGGCGTGCCCTTGAGGTGCAGCGTGAGATCTTTGATGCGCGCCTGAAGCAGCGCCTCCGAGCCCGGCGGCAACACCTCGCCGAACAGCGGCTCCGGCGCTTTCTCTTTGAAGGCGAGCGCGGTGGACGCGACGGCTGGGGCGGGAGGGGGGCTCATGACGGTCGTTGCGAGACTAACCGACCCTCAGACGCCCGGGCATAGCCCGATTTTCAGACCGTAAGGTCCTGAAAGCACACGAGAATTACAGCTTGGCGCGAACGGTCAGTGCAGGGGCGCTGTACGTGGGCCCCCGCATAAGTGGCAGGCATCCGTCAGCGATCAATCAAAGGCGCTGATGTCGTCACCCTTCTTCTTCGTCACCTTGCCGCGGCCCGGCGAAGGCCCGGCCTTGGGCACCGCGTCGAGAGGGAACTCGAGCTGCTGATCGCTCTCCGGCTTGAGCGACTTCTCGAGATCTCTGTAGCCGGCCAGGCGGAAGACGAAAGTGCGCTGAGAGCCCTTGGTCCACTCCAGGGGGAGCGGCGTCCGGCCGATGACGGCGTCGCCCTCCAAGACCTCGGCGCCAGCCGGCAAAGTCTGCAGGGTGATCTTGAGCGGAGGCGCGGGTTCGGGCCTCGCCTCGTGCACCGCCGGCGCATCGACCGGGCGGGCCTCGACGCGCAGCGGCGGAGGCTGCTCCGGGGCGGGGTCGGACCGGGTGGCCTTCCACGCCACCGCGCCGGCCACGAGGCCCAGCACGGCGAGGGCGGCGACGACGATCGTCGCCGCCGGGCTCTTGGCGGGGGCGCTCACCTCGACGCGGGACGACGCGCCCTTGGCCCGCGAGACCGCGGACACGGCCTTGGTCGCGGGCCGGCCGGCCGAGGAGCCGCTGCCCGACTCCTTGCCACCGTCGGTGACGTAGGTCGGCACCGCGTCGAGCTCGGCGTCGGAGAGCCCCGCCAGGGCTTCGCCCAGCGCCTCCACGAATTCGTCGGTGCTCTGGAACCGCTCGTCTTGCTCGGCCTTGAGGCCCTTGGCGATGAGCGCGTCGATGGACTTCGGCACCGGCGCGCCCAGGCGGTACGTCGACACCGGGGGCACGGACTGGGTGATCGCCGCCTGGAGCGCCTTCCGCACCGAGTTGGCCCCGAACGGGGAGTGACCCGTCAAACAGTAGAAGAGCGTACCGGTCAGCGAATAGAGATCGGACCGATGATCGACCGTGTCGCCGCCGGCCTGCTCAGGAGGCATGTACTGCGGCGTGCCCAACACCTGCCCGGTGGAGGTGAGGTGCTCCTCCTCCTCGCTCTCCATCGCCTTCACCAGGCCGAAGTCGAGCACCTTCACGTACTCGGCGCCGTCGACCGCCGCGAGCATGATGTTGTGGGGCTTGATGTCGCGGTGAATGACGCCCTGCTTGTGCGCGTGGCCGAGGCCCTGCGCGGCCTGCTCGATGACCGAGGTGGCCTCGCGCAGAGTCATCGGGCCCTGGCCCTTCACCCGCTGCTTGAGGCTCACGCCCTCCAGGTACTCCATCACGTAGTAGCAGAGCCCGTCGGTGTCGCGCCCGAAGTCGAAGATGGTGATGATGTTCGGGTGGTGGAGGCGGCTGGCGATCTCGGCCTCGCGGCGGAAGCGCTCGAAGAACTGCGTCGCCATCGCCAGCTCGGGGTGCAGGGTCTTCACCGCGATGGGCCGCTGCACCGAGGTCTGCATGCCCTTGAAGACCATGCCCATGCCGCCGGCGCCCAGCACCGCGTCGATGCGGTACCGCCCGTCGAGCACCTTGCCGATCAAGGCTTGAGCGTTGGTTTCGATGGGGCTTTGGGCCATTGCTCACGAACTGTAGCCGTGTGTGCTAGGCGAGGGAACGGTTGAGCCTCGTCATCGTTCACAACCTGTCGCTCGGCTTCGGCAAGAAGACCCTCTTCGAGAACGCCGCGTTCTCCATCGGTCCCACCGACCGGGTGGGGCTGGTCGGCGCCAACGGCACCGGCAAGTCGACCCTCTTGCGCGTGCTCACCGGCCAGGTGCTGCCCGACGACGGCACGATCACCTTCCGCCGCAGGATGCGCATCGGCTACCTGCCGCAGGACCTGACGACGCTGCCGGAGGGCGGGGTGGTGGCGTCGGTGCTGTCCACCGTCCCCGGGCGGGACACGCTCGACGAGCGGCTCTCGTCGACCGAGGCCCTGCTGGCGCAGGCCACCGAAGAGAACGAGCAGCTCGAGCTCGCGGGGCTCCTCGCCGAGCTGCACGAGGAGCGGGAGCACTTCGAGGAGCGCTTCGGCCGGCACCGCGCGGAGCGGATCCTCCTGGGGCTCGGGTTCACCGCCGCCGACTTCTCGCGCGACACCGACGAGCTCTCCGGCGGCTGGCGCATGCGCGTGGCGCTCGCGGGGCTGCTCCTCCAGGACCCCGATCTGTTGCTCCTCGACGAGCCCACCAACCACCTCGACCTGCCGACCCTGGCCTGGTTCGACGCTTTCTTGAGGCGCTCGCGGAAGGCGCTGGTGCTCATCTCCCACGACCGGGCGTTCCTCGATCGGCAGGTGAAGCGCATCGTCTCCCTCGAGACCGAGGGCGTGCGCTCGTGGAACGGGAGCTTCGCCGATTACCAGAGGCAGCGGGCCGAGGAGGTCGAGCGGCTCCTCGCGCAGGCGGAGAAGGTCGAGGCCCGCCGGGCGGAGCTGCTCGCGTTCGTGAACCGCTTCCGGGCCAAGGCCTCCAAGGCGAGCCAGGCCCAGTCGAAGCTCAAGCAGCTCGAGAAGCTCGAAGCGGTGCAGGTGCACACCGATCGCGACACCGTGTCGTTCCGCTTCCCCGAGGTCCCGTCCTCGGGCCGCGAGGTGGTGCGGGTGGAGGGGCTCGCCAAGGCCTTCGGGCCCAAGGTCGTCTACGAGGCCGCGAGGGCCCAGGTGCTCCGCGGGCAGCGCATCGCGGTGGTGGGCATCAACGGCGCCGGGAAGACGACGCTGCTCAAGATGCTGGCGGGCGAGCTCGAGCCCGACGCGGGGGAGATCGCCTTCGGGCACCAGGTGACGCTCGGCTACTTCGCCCAGCACCACGCCGAGACGCTCGATCGCCGCCGCACCATCCTCGAGGAGGTGGCCGCGCTGGTGCCGGACCGCTCCCCGGCCTGGGTGCGCAGCGTGCTCGGCTCCTTCCTCTTCTCCGGCGACGACGTCGACAAGCCCATCGGCGTGCTCTCCGGCGGCGAGCGGGCCAGGGTGGCGCTGGCCAAGCTCCTGGTGAAGCCGGCGAACCTGCTGGTGATGGACGAGCCCACCAACCACCTCGACCTCGACTCCTCGGAGGCGCTGATCGAAGCGCTGGAGCGCTACGGCGGCACCATCGTCTTCGTGTCCCACAACCGCAGCTTCCTCGACGCCCTCGCCACCCACGTGTGGGACGTGAAGGATCAGAAGATCGTCGAGTACCCGGGCAACCTCGCCGACTACCTGCACCACCTGGAGCTCGAGGCCGAGGTCCGGGAAGAGGGTGGCGAGGTCTCGTCCACCTCCGAGCCAGCCAGGCCCTCGGAGAAGGAGCGCAAGCGCCGGGAGGCCGAGGCGCGGCAGGCCCGGAGCCAGCGCACCGGGCCCTTGAAGAGGGAGATCGCCGAGCTCGAGGCCCGCATCGCCGAGCTGGAGAGCGCGCAGAAGGAGCGCGAGACGCAGCTCGCCGATCCCGGCTTCTTCAACGACTTCGACAAGGCCCGCCCGGTGATGGACGCGCACCGCAAGGCCGCCGAGGAGCTGGAGGAGCGCCTCACGCGGTGGACCGCCGCCAACGACGAGCTGAACGCGCTCGGATGACGCCAGAGGCCGCGAGCGGGTAGGGTGCGCGCATGGTCCGGTTCGTCTCGTTCGTCGCGGTGGTGGTGCTCCTCGCGGGGTGCGGCAGCCGCAAGGGTCCCGAGGCCGGCGTGACGTACTACTGGCAGATCAAGTCGTCGTCCGTCGAGTGGGGCGCCTCGTGCAGCGACGCTCCCGACTTCCGCGCCTCGGTGACCGCGCCGCCCGCGGACGGCACCACCTACTTCACCTACCGCGTGGAGAAGGACGTCAAGCACGCCACCCACATGACCTGCACCTCCTTCGATGCGTCGCAGTGCACCGTCGCGACCGACGGCATCGTCATGGACATCGCCGGCAGCGAGCTCACCTGGTCGGGGCAGAACTCGTCCCAGATCGGCAGCTCGGCCTGCAACCTGGTGCAGGACGCGGCCTGGACCTTCGACGACCAGAACCTCCACTTCGCGATGGACATGTCGAACGTGCTCTCGCTGTCGGGCACCAAGGCGACCTGCGACGGCATCGAGAAGAACCAGAGGCTGAAGTCGCCCAACGGGCTCGGCGTGACGGGGTGCGTGGTGACGGTGCACGTGGGCGGCGACTTCCGGTAGGGCCCGCGACTCACCCCGCCAAGAGCACGATCTTCACCACCTCCGGCGGCGCGCCCAGGCGCACCGGCGGGCCCACGAAGCCCAGGCCGCGGCTCGTGTAGCACTGGGTCAGGCCCGTCTTCGACCAGCCGGCGTTGCGCGCGCCCCAGAGGAGCTGGCCGACGAGGGTGCCGGGGAAGAGCTGGCCGCCGTGGGTGTGCCCGGAGAGCTGGAGGCCCACCTGGTGCTCCGCCGCGTCCTCGAGGCCGCGTGGCTGGTGCGCGAGCAGCACCGACGGCCGGTCGGGATCGCGCCCCGCCACCGCCGACTTCAGATCGTAGCCCCCCTGGCTGTAGCGCGAGCCGATGTCGTCGACGCCGATCAGATCGAACGACGCCCCCGGCTCGCCGACGGTGACGAAGCGGTTGCGCAGCACGGTGAACCCGAGGCCCGAGAGCACCGGCGACCAGATCTCCCAGTCGGAGTAGTAGTCGTGGTTTCCCGAGCAGAAGTAGGTGCCGAGCCGCGACCGGAGCCGGGTCAGGCGCGCCACCACGTCGCCGAGCTGGCCCGGCGTACCGTCCACCAGGTCGCCGGTGATCGCCACCAGGTCGGCCTTGCCGCGGTTCGCCACCTCGACGAGCTGGTCGACGAAGCGCTCGCGAATCAGCGGCCCCACGTGGATGTCCGAGAGCTGCACGATGGTGAAGCCCTCGAGCGCCTTGGGCAGCCCGGGGAGGAAGATCGGCACCTCGGAGATCTCCGGCGGGGCGAGGGCGTACGACGCGCCCACGCCGACCAGGCTGCCGCTCGAGACCACCGCGCTCACCGCCGCGGCCCGCGAGAGGAAGAGCCGGCGCGACTCGTCGATGGCAGGCGGAGGCGCTCCCGACGGCACCGGCGGCAGCTCCGACACCGGCGCCGGCCTCCCGGTGACGCGCAGCGACGCCCACACGAGCACGTCGAGCAGCGCGAAGAAGAGGATCATGTACAGCGCCATGCCGAGCAGCCCGGAGAGCCCGAAGGCCACCCAGGTGAAGCCGCCGCTCCTGGCGATGGCGAAGCGCAACAGCGGGAAGCCGAGGACCATCGCGGCCAGCGCGGCTCCGCCGGCGAACCGCAGCCGCCGATCGGCGGTCACGTCGCGGACCAGGCGCTGGTAGAGGTAGACGTTCAGGCCTCCCGCGACGAGGAGGCTGGCGAGCACGAAGAGCGCCCGGAGCGCGAAGTGGTTCATCGGCGGAGTGAGCTAACCACGATGCCCACGCCCCGCTTCCCGAGTGAAGGTCGAGTGCGCCCGTGTGCGCGCGCGGCTCACCCCTTCTTGAAGTGCGTCACCGCGACGGGCTTCGAGGTGTCGATCTCGATGGTGCTGGCGGGGAGCTTGGGGAACTCGACCGCGGCGCCGATGCGGGTGTGGGCTTCCTTCTCGACCCAGTCCGGTGGGGTGGAGTTGCCGCGCTTGAACCACGGGTCCGACGGGTGGGTGACCGGGTCGCCGCCGAGCAGCTTGGGGATGTCGTAGACGAAGGACTGCCGCGAGTAGCCGCTGTCGGTGTGGCGGCCGGTGTCCATGCGAATGGCGTCCTTCGGGCAGGCGTCGACGCACAGGCCGCAGACGATGCAGCGGAGCTGATCGATGACGAACTGCTTGGGGAACTTCTCGATCACGCGCGATTCGGCGGCGTCGTCGGCCGGGTCGTACTCGGCGGCCTCGATGTAGATGCACTGCGCGGGGCAGATGGTCGCGCACATGTAGCAGGCGACGCAGCGGGGCTTGCCGTCCTCGCGCGGCACCAGCCGGTGCACGCCGCGGTAGCCCGGAGGGTAGGGGATCTTCTCCTCCGGGTACTGCACCGTGTTCATCGTGTTCTTGCCGTGGCGGTCGACGACCTGCGGGTTGGTGTCGCGGTCGAAGAACAGGTTCCGCAGGAAGTGGCGGGTGGTGATCGCGATGCCCTTGAGGAGCGTCGGGATGTAGGTCCGCTCGCGGATGTCGGGCTCGACGAGCTCCTTCTTCTCGACCTCGTGCGCGTGACCGTGCGTGAGAGCTGACATGAAGGGTGGCCTCTTTCAGTGCGAGCCGGCGCCGAGCGCGGGCGCGGCGTGGGTGTCGTGACCGTGATCGTGGCCGTCGTGATCGGCGCGGGCCTCGGCTTCCTGCCGCACCTGCCGCGGCGGGGTGAGCGTCCAGAAGCCGAAGACCGCCATCTCGAGCACGCCCATCAGGCAGAGGGAGCGCAGCGACGGGTCCCACAGGATCAGCGCGCCGGACACGAAGACGTTGATGAGCCCCAGGGGGAGCAGGATCTTCCAGCCCAGGTGCTGCACCTGATCGTAGCGGAAGCGCGGGAACGTCCAGCGAATGACGAGCTGGAGGTAGATGAGGAGCAGCGCCTTCACCCAGAAGATGAGGCCGTAGACCGCGCCCAGCCACACCTCGTGACCGGCCAGCGCCGACTTGAGCGCCTCGTTTCCGAAGGGTGGCCACCACGCGCCGAAGAAGACCGCGGTGAGCACCGCCGAGAGCACCACCACCTCGACGAACTCCGAGATCATGAACATGCCGAACTGCATGCCGGAGTACTCGATGAAGTAGCCGACGATCTCCGACTCGCCCTCCGGCGTATCGAAGGGGGCGCGCTTGGTCTCCGCGAAGGCCGCCGCGAAGAAGAGGAGGAAGCCGATCGGCTGCAGGAAGATGCCCCACTGGGGCACGCCGAGATCGAAGCCCGCCACGCGGAAGGACCACAGGTACTGGCCCTGCATCGCGGCGAGGCCGTCGTCGCCGGCGAGCTTCACGGTGCTGAAGGCGATCATCATGCCCACCAGCGACAGGCCCAGCGCGACCTCGTAGCTGATCATCTGCGACGCGGCGCGCACGCCGCCGAGCAGAGCGAACTTGTTGTTCGACGCCCAGCCCGCGAGCGAGGTGCCGTAGACGGCGAGCGAGGCGATCGCGAACATGTAGAGGATGCCGAAGTCCGGCGCCGCGGCGACGCCTTGCACCAGCACCGACTTGCCCTGGTCCCAGGCGACCGAGAGCGCCGGGCCCATCGGGATGACGGCCGAGAGCGCGAACACCGGCGCGAACGCGAGAATGGGCGCCAAGTTGAAGAGGAAGGGGGAGGCCGCGCGCGGCCTGAACGACTCCTTGGTCAGCATCTTCACCACGTCGGCGGGGATGTGCGGCAGGCCCGCCAGGGGCATGTTCTCGAGGAGCTTGCCCACCACCGGCAGGCCGCCGAGCCGCGCGCGGTTGGGGCCCGGGCGATCCTGCATGAAGGCGCTCCACTTGCGCTCGGCGAGCGTGAGGAGCGTCGCGGTCACCATCACGATGACCAGCATGAGGATGAGGATGGCCGCGAGGTGGCTCGTCGCCAGCGGCGCCCACCACTCGCTCGCGTTCTCGAAGCGCAGCCGCTCGAGGCCGTAGCCGATGCCGTACATCGCGGCCGAGAGACCGAAGAACCCGCCCAGGATGAGGCCGATCCCGAAGATGGCTTTGACGAAGCTCGGCATGATCAGGTCCCCTTCGGCAGCGAAAGTCCGCGGATGTTGGGAGCGCCCTGCTCGCGCCAGCCCATGGGCCGGCCGTCAGCGGCGGCGGCGAGGGTGCCGATGCCCGGCTTCGCCTGGTTCATCGGCGCCAGCTTGTCCCACTCGTAGCTGGCCAGTTCGGGCACGCTCGGGGCGAGCATCTTGAAGACGTCGCGCGAGCTCGCCGGCTTGGTCTCCTTGCCGAGCTCGGTGGCGAGCTGCGCCGTCCAGCGCCACACCGGCGCGGAGTCGCCCTTGGGCGGGAAGGCCCGGCGCACGCGCTGGGTGATGCCGGCCTCCTGGGTGTAGGTGCCCTCGTCCTCGACGTGCGACGACGCGGCGAGCAGCGCGTGGGCCTTGGCGGTGAGCTTCGACTCGTTGGTGGCGGCGAGCACGAACAGCTCGAGCTTCTCGGCCTTGACCGCGAAGGCCTCCGCGTCGACCGGCACCTCGTGGCCGAAGCCGACCAGGGCCTTCACCGAGCCCTTGTCGATGGCCGCCTCGAGCTCGGAGAAGGGCTTGAGCGCGAGGCCGAGGCCCTTCGCGATCCACTCCAGGCCCTTCTTGTTCGGGTTCTTGTCCGCGGTGAGCAGGAAGTGGTCGCCCTGGCCCATCGGCCGCCCGGAGACGTAGGCCGCCTTCACCTCGAGGACGTCCTTCGCGAAGGCGAGCGAGGCCATCAGGTCTTCGTTGGTGAGGGTCGGCGAGACCATCACCGCGAGCTGGCCGACCAGGGGCTTGAGCTTCTGGGCCGCGAAGGTCACGGCCTCCTTCTGGCCCGCCTCCTTGCCCTCAGCGCCGCGACCGATCACCGACTGCAGCACGCGGTGCTTGCCCAGCTGCTTGTAGGTGAGGCGGCCGTGATCGCACATCCAGCTCTTGTTGATCTGCTCGTTCTCGCGCGGGCGGTAGCGGAAGACGTCCTGCCCCATGAAGTCGACCTCGATGGAGCAGCCGCGCGAGCAGCCGGTGCAGACGCTGG
>JBBIOE010000103.1:0-24611 GCA_037443525.1 Archangiaceae bacterium
GCTTCCTCCTGCGCGCTCCTCCAGCCCTCGGCCGACCACAGCTCGATCACCTTCACCATGCCCGCCCAGATCACGTCTTTCTCCAGCTTGGCGTGGGCGCGCAGCGTCGGCGGCACGAGCACGCGTCCGAGCTTGTCGACCTGCACCTCTTGCGCGCTCGCCACGTAGAGGCGGAGGAGGGACTTCACGCCCGGCTCCATGGGGTTTCGGCGGGCGAGCGCCAGCTCGAGGGCCTCCCACTCGCGCACCGGGTACGCGTGGAGGCAGGGGTCGAGCGCCGTGGTGAGGATGAGCCGATCGTCGCCCTGAGCCTGAGCGGCCAAGGACTCACGGAGCTTCGCCGGGAAGCTCGTGCGCCCTTTCGCGTCGATCTGGTGCTCGAAGACGCCTCGAAACATGCCCACGTGCCCGCCTCTGACCGCCTCCACCACGCTCTACCGTGATCCACCGTAAAGTGGGATTCTGATCCGAACTTTTCCACTTTTTGCCACCGCCGCGAAAATAGGGGCCAATTCCAGAAGGGTCAAGAAAGGGCTGATCGGAAACTGGTGCCCGTCAATCAGCGGTGAAATAGGAGACCCTGGTGGAGTCCGGCCCCCTCAAGAAGCAGGTCCGGCTGCGCGTCGCGTACAAGACGCCGGAGAACCTGGTCGGAGAGCTCACCAAGAGCGTCGGGCGGGGGGGCGTGCGCATCGAGAGCGCCAAGAAGGTGGCGGTGGGGACGGCCTTCGTCTTCGAGCTGCAGAGCGCGGGGGTGAAGGAGCGAGTGGAGGTCTCGGGGGTGGTGGCGAGCGTGTCGGAGAGCGCCCCGGGCCGCTACGTGCTGCACATCCGCTACGAGCCGCCGAAGAACCGCCTGGGCATCGAGGCGGTGATCCAGCGGATCTTCGACGTGGGGCAAGCGGACAAGAACCGGAAGAGCCCGCGGGTCCCGGTGCAGGTGCGCGCGGTGGAGGATCGGCCAGGGGCGCCGAACTACCGGATTCACGATCTGTCGAAGGGCGGCGTGGGCATCGACGTCGAGGGGAGCACGGTGCCTTCGCACATCGCGATCGGCGCGCCGTTCCTGATGCAGGTGCGGCTGGCGACGGGGCCGTTGTCGGTGCACGGGGAAGTGGCGTGGGCGGTGAACGCGCAGAGGAACAGCCCGCTGCTGGCCAGGTTCGGGGTAGCGTTCGGGACGCTCTCGCCGCAGACGCTGGTGCGGCTGGAGGATCTGATCACCCTGAAGGCGCTGCCCGCGCCGCCGTGGATCGCGAAGCTCGCGTTCGGGGACGAGGCGCTGGCGCAGATGGGGTGAGGTAGGCCACCACCGTTCACCCTGAGCGAAGTCGAAGGGTGCTGAACTCGGGTTCCTCTACTCCTTCATCTCCACCCGGTTCGCCTTCCGCGCGTCCTCGAGGGCCTTCCGCACGGTCTCCTTCACCTCGTCGGGCACCTCGGCGTCGTCCTGGGTGCGCAGCCGGTGGAGCTCATCGCCGAGCTCGCGCTTGCGCAGAAGCGCCGCGTCTCGTTTCCGTTGCCTCCACCACAGCGGAATGGCGGCCCAGCACTTCGAGCCGTCGAGCGGAGGAATCGGCAGGAGGTTGAAGGCGATCATGAAGAGGTTGGAGTCCAGAGCGACGCCCAGCACGGAGGCCTCGGCGTGCGTGCGCGGCGAGTAGCCGAGCTGGACGAGGAGCTCGGCGGCGATGAAGACGAGGGCCTGGGCCAGGACGCCGCCCCAGGAGATGAGGGCGCGCTCGAGCGACGAGACCTCTCCCCTCCACGCGCACTCGCCACCGAAGGGGAGCAGATCGATCGCCAGCACTCGCGCCCGGTAGCGGCGAACCAGGAAGGCGTGGCCGAGCTCGTGGATGAGGACGAGGGCGGCGAGCGCGACGAGGCCGGCCCAGTGGGTGTGGCGGCCCCAGAGGAGCAGCATCGCGGGCAAGGTGAAGAGGTGCACGCGCACGGGCGCGCCACGCCAAGCGCCGATGATCAGGTAAAGCCGGTCGATCTTCACGCCTCGCTCCCCTCGACGAAATTGCCCCCGGTGGCCTCACGAACGATAGTGGAGTCTGACCCATGCGAGGCGCCATGCGAACCCTGATCGCTCTCTGTGTGCTGTGCCTGACGGCGGCCTGCGGCCCGACCATCGGCGACGCCTGCACGCTCGCCACGGAGTGCGGCAGCGGCGCGACGTGCATCAACCGCAGCTTCGCCCCGGGCGGCTACTGCAGCCTGGGCTGCTCGCTGGGCAATGCCCAGAGCTGCCCGGCGGGCTCGGTGTGCATCAAGGACGCGCTAGGGAAGAACGCGCCGGGGTGCATGAGGACGTGCCGCCAGGCGACCGACTGCAGGAGCGCGGCCTACGTGTGCCAGTTCGCGAAGGACTCGACGTCGACCGTGTGCATCGGGCCCGCGGGCATTTAGGCGGCCCGGCTCGTCACTCGGCGTGCCCGAGCCGCACGATCGCGACCTCGGGGACGACCCGGAAGCGCACGGGAATGATGCTGGTTCCCACGCCGGTCGTGACGAACATGGTGCGCCCGTCCTCTTCGATGATCCCCGCGGCGAAGCGCTCCCCATAGCGAGACGGGACGATGGGGCGGCCGACGATCGGGAAGTTCACTTGTCCACCGTGCGTGTGACCGGCGAGGGTCAACGTCACGCGAGCCGGCACCTCGGGGAAGATGTCGGGGTTGTGAGTGAGCAGCAGCACCGGGGCGTCGTCGCTCACCGCGCGAAGCGTTTCCTTCACGTCGGGGTTTCCGGTCCAGAGGTCACGCAGGCCGCACACCGAGAACGGCGCGCCGCGGAACGCCAAGCGAACGCACTCGTCCTCCAGGACGCGAACGCCCTGCCCTTCCAACGCTCGCCGCACCCGCGTGCGATCGAGCCAGGCGTCGTGGTTTCCGATGACCGACACCGTCCCGAGCGGGCTTTTCAGGCGCGAGAGCTCGACGGCGATGCGCTCCGGCTCGACGAACTGTCCGCCGAGCACGCCTTGCACGACCAGGTCTCCGAGCACGACGATGAGGTCAGGGTGCGCGGCGTCGATCGCCTCCACGACGGCCCGGAGCTTCTCGATGCCGACGTGGGGCGCGCCGATGTGGAGATCCGACACCACCGCGATTCGAAGTCCCCCGAGCCCTCGTTCGAGGTGAAAGAGGGGCACCTCGCGCTCGACGACCGTCAACCGCGACGGCTCCCAGACGAACGCCCACCCGCCCAGCACGCTCGCCACGACGAGCACGGCCAGCGCGACCCTCTTCCACCAGCGGCGACGAGGAAGTTTCTGCGGGGCGATCACTTCGCGTCGCACGTTACCCTCCTCGGCGGCGACGCCGAGCGCGATCAGTGCTCGAGTGGCACTCCGATCCCTTGACGCACCCGGGCCTTCGCCTCCACCTTGCCGAGGCCATGGCCGACCCGTCGCACGCCTCGGACATCACTCACGTCATTCAGCTCGCGGTGGCGCCGGTCTTCCTGCTCCTGTCGATCGGCAACATCCTCGGGGTCCTCACGACGCGCCTGGGCCGCGTGGTCGATCGCGTGCGCGTGCTCGCCGATCGCCTGGAGAAGGCCCCAGAGGAGAAGCACGCCGCCATCACCCAAGAGGCGCGGCTGCTGCTCCGCCGCCGGGGCATCATCAACTGGGCGTTCATGGGCTGCACCGTGGCCGCGCTGCTGGTCTGCCTGCTCATCGCGGTGGCGTTCGTCGGCTACCTCCTCGAGGTTCATCTCGACGAGTTCATGGCCGCGCTGTTCATCGTCGCGATGCTCTCGTTCGTCGCCGGCCTGCTGCTCTTCCTCCGCGAGGTGCTCGTCGCCGCGAGCAGCGTGCACATCGAAGTGCGGTGAACGGGAGCTCGCCTACTTCCCCGCGTCGCGCGCCTGCGGCCGCGGGTACACCAGGCAGGTCTGCCCGAAGAAGCTCGCGTCGGCCCTCACGTAGTTCGCGGCCATCGCGCGCGACGCGTTGGAAAGCTCCATCGCGAAGCTGGGCACGAAGCAGAGGTCCGGCGCTTCCTTGAAGCGCCTCTGAATCTTCTCCAGGCCTTTCTGGAGGGTCGCGACGTCGTACTTCCCGCCGCGCACCGGCACCGACGGGCCGTTCGGGTCCTGCCCCGGCAGCTTCCCCAGGTTCGTCTGCAGCTCGTAGCCGTCGGTGCGGTGAATCACGCGCAGCTTCCCGGGCGTCGGCTCGTCGATCCACGCCTGAAACGCCGGCTCGTCGCGCAGCGCCAGCTTGTACGCGAAGGGCTTGTCCGGGTGCTTGAGCCACACGTCCGCGTGCGCGTCGTCGAGCTTCGCGAGCAGCCCCGAGGCCTGCGCGAGGTACGTGTCCTCGTCGGGCACCAGCACCACCGGCACCTCCGGCTTCAGCGCCGCCACATCGAAGGCCGCGCCGTTCACCACCGCCGACTCGCCGTGCACGGCGACCAGCACCGCACCCTCGGGCACCGCCGGCCCCGTCGGCTCGAACGGCGCCACGCGGAAGTAGGCCTCGCGCTCCTCCTCGGTGCCGGCGTCCGGCGCGCCCTTGGTCACCCGCTCCAGCGGCTCGAAGGGCTTGATCGGCACGTGCGACGACTTGTCCGACGACGTCGGCGCGGGCGGCGCGTTGGCCGGCGGCGCCTCCTTGCTCTTGCACCCACTCACGGCGGCGAGGGCCACGCTCAGGGCGATGACGAGTCTCATGGTGCCTTCCTCGATTCGGGGAATGCCTTCTCGACGCAGGCCTTCCCGGCGAGCCCGTGGGCGGCGGCATCCCGCGCGGCCATGCTTGGATGATCGAAGAGCACCATGTCCTCAAAGCGCTTCGGATCGTCCGCGCGCCCCGCGTTGCGGATGTAGACCGCCTTCACCCGCCCGGGGAACTCGCCGCGAATCTGCGCGTAGACCTCGGGATCGTGCTCGCCCGAGTCGCCGATCAGCACCACCGGCGCCGCGATGCGCTTCAAGAGCGCGCGAATCACCGGCTGCTTGTAGTCCTTGAGCGTCCCCGGCCCGAGGTCGCGCAGCGAGAGCCCCGCCGCCGGGAAGCCGTTCTTCCTCAGGAAGTTCGCGATGCGCGCCGAGTACTGCACCGGAGAGCCGCTCACCACGTCGAAGGCCGGCCGCGCCTTCGAGGCCTCTCGCAGGCAGGAGTAGAACGCCGCCATGCCCTCGACGGGCGGTTGGGTGTCGCCGTCCTCGAGCAAGGCCGCCTGGATCATCTTCCCCGTCTTGAGGACGTTGGTGACGGCGATGGTGTCGTCGAAGTCCGAGACCACGAAGAATGGAGCGTCGGGCGCCATGATCTCCACCGGCGCCGCGCCAGTCTCGGCGCCCTTCACGTGCGCCTCCGCCTGGGAGGTGCCCACCGCGAAGGGCACGCCGGCGTCCGCCGCGAAGGAGGCATCGAAGTCTCCGTCGTGCCCCGAGACCACCGAGACCGACTGGGCCCCGTAGCGCACCTCCACGTTCGCGCCCTCCCAGTTGGGGGCCGCCAGTCGGCGCAGGTTCTTGGAGAGCGTGGAGCTGCCCTCCGAGGAGACCTGCTTGAGCACTCGGCCGGAGACCACCACTCGCTCCGGCGTGCCCACTGAAGGAAAGAGGAGCACGCGGGGAGCCGCGAGGGCGGCGGTGGAGACGCAGAGGATGAAGGACAGGACGGCACGCTTCGACGGGCTCAGCGTGAACGGTGGTCGGCACCCTTCGACGAGCTCAGGGTGAACGGTGGGACGGCGGGTCCCTCGACTCCGCTCGGGACGAACGGCGCTCCGGCTCACTCGATCCTCCGCGCGAGGTGCGCCCCGAGCCGCGTCACCAGCTCGTACGGAATCGTCTGCGCCCAGCCCGCCAGCGCCTCGGCCGACACCTGCTCCTCGCCGTCCTTCCCCAGCAGGGTCGCCACCAGCGGCGCCTCGGACGTCACCGCGTGGGTCACGTCGACGATCAGGTGGTTCATCATCACGCGGCCGAGCACCGGGCAGCGCTTGCCGTTCACCAAGACGTGCGCCTTGCCCGACGCGAGCCGGGGATACCCGTCGTAGTAGCCCACCGGCAGCACCGCGACGCGCGTGGCGGCGCCGCAGCGGTAGGTGCAGCCGTAGCCGACGTAGCTGCCTGCCTCGAGCCACTTCACCACCTGCGACGGACAGCGCCACGAGAGCACCGGTTCCAGCCTGGGCAGCTGCCCGCCCAGCACCACCTTCGCGGAGAGCCGGGTCTCCGTCGAGGGCCACAGGCCGTAGAGCCCGATGCCCACGCGCAAGACGTCGAACCGCGACTCCGGCAGCACCAGGGCCGCCGCGCTGGCCGCGAAGTGCCCGTGCACCTGGGCGCCGAGCACGCCCTTCGCCTGGAGCGCCGCCACGCCGCGGTCGAACGCCGCCAGCTGCTGGTGCGCGTAGGCCTGCTCGGTCACGTCCTCGGTGTTGGCGAAGTGGCTCATCACGCCCTTCACCGCGACCACGTCCTTCGCGTCGGAGAGGAGCTGGGCGGCGCGGCCCGCGAGCTGATCGGCGGTGAAGCCCTCGCGGCCGAGGCCGGTCTCCACGTGCACGTGCGCCTCGAGCGTCACCCGCGCCGAGCGCAACAGCTTGGGCACCGCCTGGAAGCTCTCGTCGCCCACCACCACCGCCACGCCCTCCTTCGCCAGCGAGACGTGCTCGTCCGGCGAGGTGGCGCCGATGACCAGCACCGCCCGGCGCTCCTTCTGCTGCTCCTTCTCCCAGGCCCGAATCGCCAGCGCCTCGCCGGGAGTGACGACGTAGAGCCAGTCGACGCGGCCGTGCGCCAGCCCCAGCACCTCGAAGAAGCCGTGGCCGTAGGCGTTGCCCTTGAGGACCGCGCCCAGCTTCCCCTTCCCGCCCGCCAGCGCCCGAAAGGCCGCCACGTTCTGGGCGTAGGCGGTCTCGGACAGCGAGAGCCACGACGCGACTGCGGCGGGGACGGGGGGAGACGTCATCGGGGGCCTTGGTTAGCACGAACGCACGGTCACGGGATTCATGCCGGAACGCATGGTGTAGACGGGGCTCCACCCCGATTTGGGCGTGGTAGGTTCGCGCCGCCCTCCTCGCAGGAACGCCCGTTGTCTCAGTCGTCGGACCACCAGTTCGGGAAGTACGAGCTGCTCGACCGCATCGCGGCCGGAGGCATGGCCGAAATCTTCAAGGCCCGCTTCGCCCCCGCGCCCGGCGTCACCAAACAGGTGGTGATCAAGAAAATCCTGCCGCACTACGCCGCGAACAAGGGCTTCATCGCCATGTTCACCAACGAGGCCCGCATCGCCATGGGCCTCAGCCACGGCAACATCGCGCAGGTCTTCGACTTCGGCGCCATCGACGGCGACTACTACCTGGCCATGGAGCTGGTGGACGGCCAGCCCCTCTCCAAGGTGCTCAGGCGCGCCAAGGCCATGGGCATCGCGGCCCTGCCACCGGAGTTCGCGGTCTTCTCCTCCCTCGAGATGCTCAAGGGCCTGCAGTACGCCCACACCCGCCTCGACGAGGCCGGGCGTCCGCTGCAGATCGTCCACCGCGACATCTCCCCCCAGAACGTGCTGGTGAGCTACGAGGGGCAGATCAAGCTGGTGGACTTCGGCATCGCCCGGGCGCGCAACGCCGGCCCCGAGAACACCGCCTCCAACGCCGTGCAGGGCAAGTACGCCTACTTCGCCCCGGAGCAAGCGCGCGGGAAGGAGGTCGACGCCCGCACCGACGTCTTCGCCACCGGCATCGTCCTCTACGAGCTGTTGACCGGGCAGCTGCCCTTCCAGGGAAAGATGGTCGACGCCATCTCCCGCATCGTCCGCGGGCTCTTCCCCAGGCCGCGCGAGGTGAACCCCACGGTGCCCAGCGAGCTGGAGGCCATCGTCCTCAAGGCCATGGCCATCGAGAAGGGCGAGCGCTACCAGTCCGCGGAGGCGTTCGGGCTCGCGCTGACCACCTTCCTCTCCACCACCTACCCGACCTTCACCCCGACGCAGCTCGGCTACCTGGTGCAGATGTTGTTCGAGGAGGACCTGGTGCGCGAGGGGCGACCGATCAAGCTGCCCCGCGACTTCGTGGAGAAGGCCCAGGCCTGGAAGCACCCGGCGTCGACGGCCGCGTCCAAGGCCGACTCGACCGTCAGCAGCGAGCCGGACTTCGCCGAGGCCTTCTCCGCCGAGAACCCCACCGAGCACGTCGCCCTGCCCCGCCGCGCCGCTGGCGACGTCCGCGAGACCGCCGCCGCGCGCGTGGGCAGCACCGCGCCCCTGCCCGTCCACGTCCCGGTGTCGATGCCGGCGATCGAGGCGGTGCCCTACGTCGTCACCGAGCCCTTGCCCGCGGCGGCGCCGCGGCCCAGGCCGTCGGCGTCCACCAGCGGCAAGAAGAAGCGCCCGCGCGGCTTCCCGGTGGTGCGCGCGCTCTTGCTCGTCGCCGCGGCCAGCGCCGTCGGCTTCGGCGGCATCTTCGTCGCCGCCCGCGCCTCCAAGGGGACCCTGGAGATCGTCTCCGTGCCGCCGGGCGCGGAGGTGCGCGTCGACGGAGTGCTGGCGCACAGGGGCACGCCGCTGGTGCTGGAGGACCTGGACGGCGCGCGCACCTACCGCGTGGAGGTGTCGAGCTCGGGCTTCCGTCCCTGGGTGAATCAGGTGCCGCTCAAGCGCGGCCAGCACCTGGTGGTGCGCGCCACCCTCGACGTCGAGCCGCCGCCCGCGCCGCCGGTGGTGGCCACGCTCGAGCCCGAGCCGCAGAAGGCTCCGCCCGCGCGGGTCGCGCCGCCGCCTGCTCCGCCGGTGCCGAACGAGGTGAGCTGGCCGCGCGCACCGGTCTTCGAGCTCGACGCCGCGAAGCACCACGTCGATCTCTCCCGCGCCGGCGTTCGGGCGTTCTCGCTCGATCCGGCGCAGACCTACCGGATGTGGCTCTCCAAGGGCCCGACCTTCGGCTGGGGCTTCTACGTGGTGAACCCGGCGGGCGCGCAGCCCGGGCCCCTCTCGCTCACGCCGCTGCAGATCAAGGGCGCCTCGCGCCTCTTCGTCTACCGGCTCACCGCGGGCTCCCTCGGCGGAGGCGTCGACGAGCGAAGGCCGCGCGCCTTCTCGGTGCAGGCCGCGGGCAAGAAGAAGCCCACCACCGAGAACCTCAGCGGCGGGCTCGAGGTGCCGGCCAGCGCGCGCGTCACCGTGAAGGGCCTGAGCCCCGCGAGCGTGTACGAGCTCTCGCTTTCGCCCGGCACGCCGCCGGCGAAGAAGCGCGACACCGGCGCCGCCCTCACCACCGCCGCCGTCGGCACGCCCATGGACGGGCTCCTCGTCGTCACCCCGGGCAGCCCGGTGCGCCTCACCCGCATCAGCCAGTTCTTCGTCACCCTCATCGACGACGAGGCCGACGTGCAGGAGGGCCGCCTCAAGCTCACCCTTCGCGACGTGACCCCGCCTTCGCCCAAACACCGCCGCTAGCGTCGATCAAGAAATCCACCGCCGCGCGCGCTGATCAGCACGTCGCGATACGTGGCGACCTGTAGTCGAAAAATTGATCAGCTTCGGGCCTCTCCTACTCTGTGGGTGGAAGTCGTTTCCCCTTCAGGAGAGACCCATGAAGAAGCTGATCACGGTGGCGATGGTTGCGACTCTCGCGGTGGGCAGCGTGGCGCTGGCGCGTACGCAGTCGAAGAAGGTGACCGACGCGGAGGTCCAGGTCGCCATCGACACCCGGCTGCACCAGCTGCTGCACGAGCTCAACGCCCGTCACGCCCGCTAAGCGCTCGGAGCGCGCGATCGCGGAGCGAGGGTGGTTTTGCTCCCCTTCCGCGGCGCGTGTGCTACGCAGGCCGGACTTCTCGTCGAGAGGGGTCCATGTCCGAGTCGCTTCAACTCGCCGTCGGTGATCGCGTCGTCTACCCCAACCAGGGGTTGTGCACCGTCACCGGGATTGGCTCAGAGCAGATCGCCGGTCAGTCGCTCGTCTTCGTGAGCCTCGTGTTCGAGGAGACGAAGGCGCGGGTGAAGGTCCCCCAGGAGAAGCTGGTGAAGAACGGCGTGCGCCGCGTCTCCAGCGGCGACGACGTGAAGAAGCTCTTCGAGTTCCTGACCGCCGAGGGCGACAAGGCCTCGCTCGACTGGAAGAAGCGCGCCCGGGACAACGTCGCCCGCCTCGCCGGCGGCGGCCTGGTGGGCCTCGCGTCGGTGGTGAAGGAGCTGCAGGTGCTCTCCGAGCTCCGCGCCCTGCCCCCCAAGGAGCGCGAGCAGTACAACGACGCCCGCCACCTGTTGGTCACCGAGCTCGCCGCGGCCATGGGCGCCTCCGAAGCCGACGCCGAGGACGCGCTCGACGCCGCCCTGTTCCCCGTCGGCAAGGAGCGCCCCAAGCGCAGCGTCGAGGAGTTCAAGGCGCTGCTCGGCGGCGAGGGCGAGGACGGCGAGCTGGGCCTGGGCGACGATCTGCTCGGCATCGACGGCGAAGGCGTGGAGGCCGCGGAGCCCGGCGAGGCCGGCGGCGACACCACCGTCGAGGGGGAAGCGGCGGGCGAGGAAGAGGGCGAAGAGAAGCCCAAGGCCGAGGAGCCGAAGAAGCGCGGGCGCCCGCCCAAGGCCGCCAAGGAAGCGAAGGCCGAGAAGCCGGCGCCGAAGGCCGCGCTCTCCGACGTCGAGGTCACCCTGCCGCAGGGGCTGCCGCTGGCGCCGCCCTTGCCCAAGAAGCGCGGCCGCCCGCCCAAGGCGAAGCCAGTGGAGGTGGTGGTGCAGGCGCCCGCGGAGACGCCAGCCCCGAAGAAGCGCGGCCGCCCGCCCAAGGCGAAGACCGCCGCCCCCGCCGCCGCGCCCAAGAAGCGCGGCCGCCCCGCCAAGGCCAAGAAGTGAGGAGGAGCGCCTCGTGATTCGCGTCGTCACCCTCGACGAGTTCGACCCCATCGTCATCAAGGAGCTCAAGAAGGTGCTCTTCACGGCCTTCGGCGTCGGCTGTGAGCACCTGGGCCCCGGCACCGTGCCCGCGTCGATGCACGAGCCCTTCGATGCGCAGAAGCTGATGGAGGCCATGCCCAAGGTCACGGCCTTCGCCGACGACAAGGTGCTGTACCTGACCTCGAGGAAGCTCGCGCCCAGGAAGCTGGCCTCGGGCGAGGTGCCCACCTTCGGGCTCTCGCAGTACAACGGCCAGCGCTGCATCGTCAGCACCGCGCAGGTGAAGAACCTGACCGAGAACGTGAAGACGGTCGCGCGCTACGCCATGCAGGAGCTGGGGCACACCTTCGGGTTGCACCACTGTCTGGACCCGCGCTGCTCCATGTACGCGCAGTGGACGCCGACCTACGTCACGGGAGAGGCGATCTTCTGCGTCTTCTGCCGCGAGCAGACCGAGCAGAAGATCCGCGCCGCGAAGTCGTGAGCGACACCGGAACGCTGGATCGGAAGACGCGGCTTCTGGTGGCCGAGGGCCTTCTTCTCGTGCTCGTCGCGCTGGCGTGCCTGGTTTTCCAGCTCACCCTGCCGTCGAAGGCCGTCGCGGACGCGGACTACGAGGCGGTGGCGCGTCTGCTGGCGGCGGAGCGGCAGCCGGGCGACGTGGTGCTGTTGCACCCCTGGTGGACCGAGCGGGCGCGGATCTTCCTCCCCGACGGGCTGCCGGTGGTGGGCTTCCAGGGCAGCGATGGGGCGCCGCTGACCTCCGCCCCGCGCATCTGGGTGCTCGATCAACCGAAGCAGCCGCGCGCCGGCGAGGGCGAGTTCCTCACGAAGTTCCTCCCCGAGCGCACCCAGGTCGGCGCCGAGCGCACCTTCGGGAACCTCACCCTGCGGCTCTTCTCTAACGGGCGCTTTCGGCCGCAGGTCTTCTCGGCGTCGGAGGCGCTGGCGCGGGCGCAGGTCTACGTGGAGTCGCCCGACGGCTCGCGCCGGGCCTGCGCGTGGACGGGTCGGAGCTGGAGGTGCCCGGGCGGCGAGGTGGGCGTGGCCTGGCACGAGGAGCACTTCGAGCCCAGGCGCTGCATCCGCCTCATGCCTCCGGGCGGCGAGGCGAGGACGGTGGTGGAGCTCGACCAGGTGCCGGCGAGCGACGTGCTCGAGCTCCTCGCGGCCTACACCTGGGAGCAGGGCTACTACCGGGCGAGCGCGACCATCTCGGACGCGGAGCTGGGCTTCGAGGTGAACGGCGTGACGCAGCCGTTGCCGATGCCAGCGCCGACCATCGAGCAGAAGCGCCTCGAGGTGCGGGGCACGCCCGACGGCTCGACGGTGCGGGTCTGGTCGAAGGCGCGCATCGCCACCGCCCGCGACCTCTGCTTCGAGCTCACCGGCTGGGGGAAGGCACCGTGATCGACGACGCCAAGCTCGATCGCCGCATCGCCTGGGGGCTCTTCGCCGCCGGCGCGCTGGTGCTCTTGGCCACCGAGAAGCCGGTGGGCTTCACCCGCGACGAGTCGGTCTACTTCTACGCCGCCGAGAGCTACGCGCGCTGGTTCCAGTCGCTGCTCGCCTCGCCGTCCGAGGCGCTCACCGACGCGGGCATCACCCGCAACTGGGACGTGAACCACGAGCACCCGGCGCTGATGAAGACGTTGTTCGGGCTCTCGTTCGTGCTGCTCCACGAGAAGCTGGGGCTCTTGAGGCCCGCGGCGGCCTTCCGGGTGCCGGCCTTCCTGGTGGCGGCGATGATCCTGCCGCTCGTCTTCCTCTTCGTGCGCAAGCTCTTCGGGCGCGGGCCGGGCATCTTCGCGGCGCTCTCGTTCTTCCTCGTGCCGAGGCAGTTCTACAACGCGCACCTCTCGTGCTTCGACGTGCCCATCGCGGCGATGTGGCTGCTCACCGTGTACGGCTTCTGGCAGGCGCAGGAGAAGCCGAGGTGGTGGCTCTACACCGGCCTCTTCTTCGGCCTCGCGCTGGGCACCAAGCACAACGCCTACTTCATTCCGCTGACGCTGATTCCCTTCTCGCTGGTGCTGGGGTGGAAGGCGTCGGCGGGCAAGCCCGTGGCGCGCTCGCTCTTCCTCGGCGTCAACGGCGTCTTCGTGTACGGCGCCCTGCTCTACGCGCTGGCCTTCGTGGCGCTGGAGCGCTCAGGGTTCGAGCGGACCTTCCTCTTCCTGAGCGCGCAGACGGCGCTCTTCCTGGCGATGGTGGGCGCGGGCGCGTGGCTCTTGCGGCTGCTGTGGCAGGCCGACCAGGCGACCTTCCGGGCGGTCGCGCCGCTGGTGGCGATGGCCGCGCTGGGGCCGGTGATCTTCTACGCGCACTGGCCGTACCTGTGGCACCACCCGGTGGATCGCACCGCCTGGTACCTGGACTTCCACGCCACCCACAACAACTACACCTGGTTCTACCTGGGCGAGCTGTTGCGCGATCCGCCCTTCCCGCTCGACTACGTCGTCAACGTCACCGCGCTGACGGTGCCCACCTCGCTCTTCGTGCCGATGGTGCTGGGCCTCGCCTGGGTGGCGGTGCGGGTCTGGAAGCGGGAGGCCTCGTGGCTCGAGGTGCTGGTGGCGGTGAACGGCCTCGTCTCCATCGCCATCATCAGCCACCCGCAGGTGCCGCACTTCGGCGGGGTGAAGCACTGGTTCCCGTCGATGCCCTTCCTGGCGATGCTCGCCGCGGGCTCGGTGTCGCGCGGCGCGTCGGGGCTGTGGGCGCTGCTGAAGCGCCGGATGCCGCTGATGCGCGAGGCGCGGGTGTTCGCGGTGCTGGCGGTGCTGCTGGGCCTGCCGGCGCTCGTGGCCACGGCGCGCGTCTACGAGTTCGGCACCAGCGCCTATTCGGAATTGGCGGGCGGTCTCCCCGGCGCGGCGTCGCTCGGCATGCAGCGGCAGTTCTGGGCGAACAACGTGACCGGCGTGCTCCCGTGGATCAACGCCAACGCGCGGCCGGGCGAGCGCGTGTACCTGCACGAGAACCACAACGGCCAGGTGAACGACTACCTCCGCAACGGCATGCTGCGGAGGGATCTGCGCTTCGTCTACTCGACCAACGAGGCCGACCTCGTCGCCTACCAGTACCACCAGGAGTTCCGGGAGCAGGAGTTCCAGATCTGGGAGGCCTTCGGGACCACCAAGCCGGTGACCGGCCTCTACCTGGACGAGACGCCGCAGATCGTCGTGTACCGGCGGAAGTAGCGGGACCACCGTCGGTCCGCCGAGGCGCTTCTCACCTGTGACCCGGCCTGACTAGGGTGCGTCCATGCTCACGAGGGGGTTGGTCCTCAGCGCGGTGGTGGCGGCCGGGTGCACCGCGCCGCCGGCGGCTCCGCTGCACCGGGTCGAGCTGCGCCGCACCGGCGGCACCACCTTCGAGCTCGTGCCGTCCGCGGGCCAGCACCCCTACTGCCTCGCCTACACGGTGACGAAGTCGGGCCTCACGCGGCAGCTCACGATGTCGGCGAAGAACCAGTCCTTCGAGTGTCCGGCGAGTCAGCCGGTGGGCCGGCACGCCTACAAGGTGCCGCTGGAGGACGGGCCGGTGAAGGTGCTGGTGCTCTTCACCAGCCAGGTGGTGAACGCGGGCTCGGTCTCGCAACAGCTCATCGAGGCGTCGAACCGGCAAGCGCTCTCGGGGTTGAGCTTGAGGCTCCCGGGCGCGGCGACGTTGGAGACGGTGGACTTCACGCCCGAGCAGGATCAGGCCGCCGAGGTGGGCGGTGTCATCGGCGCCGATGGAGGCCTGCCCTCGGCCGAAGGTGCGAGCGCGAAGTGAGCAACCGGACTGCCTGGCGAAGCTCCCCGTTCACCCTGAGCGGAGTCGCCGTCGTGCTGGCGCTCCTCCTCGCCGCCTGCGCCAAGGACCACCTCCAGGGTCAAGGCTGCGCGACCGACAAGGACTGCGGAGATCCCGCGGCTGCGTTCCGCTGCGAGACGCAGACCGGCACCTGTTACTGCCGCACCAACGACGCCTGTCCTCCGGCGCAGTTCTGCAACACCGCGGGCTTCTGCCAGGACCGCGCCGGCTGCGAGACCAACGTCGACTGCCTCGACTCCTCGCTGTTCTGCGACACCTCGACGGGCACCTGCCTCTCGCGCGGGCGCTGCACCACCGACCTGCACTGCGAGCTGGGAGAGATCTGCGACCTCAAGCGCTCGGTGTGCGTGGCGGGCTGCCGCACGGCCGGAGACTGCCCGGGCTCGTCGTGCCGCTGCGGCGACGCGCCTTGCGCCTGCACCGGCAGCACGCCGGAGGAGCTCGCGCGCTGCACCGCCGGCGTGTGCGACCCCAACTTCTGCAGCGACACGTCGTTCTGCCGCTTCGGCGAGGTGTGCGGCGTGCTTCCGGACGCGGGCACGAACCTGCCGACCTGTCACAGCGACTTCGACGTCGACTGGCGGCCCTACTGCGCGACGTGCACCAACGGCGGCGGGCTCCAGACCTGCGGGAAGGGCGCGAACTTCTGCATCATCGACACCCGCAGCCAGTCGCTCTATTGCGGCGCCGACTGCAGCGATGGCCAGACGTGCCCGCGCGGCTACGGCTGCCGCGACATCCGCATCGTCTACACGCGGTGGGCCTGCAGCACGACCAACCCGTGCAAGGGCGACCCGGCGCTGCCGTGCAACACCGACGCGGACTGCCGGCTCGGCGGCTCCTGCCTGAAGGCGCCGGGAGCGGTGGCGGGGACCTGCGCGGGCCAGTGCCGCCTCAAGGAGGGCTCGAGCTACGGCTTCTGCAGCTGCCAGTCGGACGCGGACTGCGCCCAGCAGAGCTGCAGCGGCGGCGAGTGCTCCATCTCGCGCAAGAAGTGCCAGCAGGACTCGGACTGCAAGGTGGTGCACTGCGTGGACTTCGACGGCGTCGGCGGGTGCCTCATCGGGCAGAACTGCACGCCTGCCAGCGGGCTGACCTGCCTCGAGGTCGGGCCGTAGCCTGACATCGCCCTACCGCGCCGCACGTCTGGACACCCGCGCGCGGCCACGCTCCGTCGCCGGGTCGCCGGCGTTCAACGAGCGATCGTCCATCGGTCGGTTAGACTGATTGGCAACTGGCCGTTGACTGGACCGTCGACATGTTGGGCTTGAACACGAAGTGGAGGCAGCTGACTCGGACCGCGCGCGATCTGAAGGGCTACTTCACCTTCGACCGCAACGGGAACCGCGTCGTCCGCCGCACGGACTTCACCAACTGCCCCAGGCCGGTGCTGCTCCTGTACGGGTTCATGTCCACGCGGCGGGTGTTCGAGGTGCTCGAGCATCGCCTGAGGCGCGATCAGTTCTGCGTCTGGAGCATGAACCTGGGCGGCCTGATGGACGCCTTCAACACCTGGGGCATCGACGAGATCGCCGAGCGCGTGCATGACAAGGTCGAGCGGCTCTACCAGCGGTACCCGAACATGGGGCCGCTCTCGATCGTCGGGCACTCCAAAGGCGGGCTGATCGGCCTGTATTACATCAAGCGGCTGGGCGGAGATCGGCGGGTGAACAACCTGATCACGCTCGGCACGCCGCACAACGGCTCGCCCACCGCGTACCTGGGCTGCGTGAGCTACGGGCTGATCAGCCGCAGCATCTGGCAGATGACGCCGATGTCTCCGTTCCTGAGGCGGCTCAAGATGGGCGCGATGCCTCAGTCGACCAAGGTGACGTCCATCTACTCGCGCGACGACAAGGTGAACCCGTTCCCGTCGTGCCTGCTCGAGGACCCGAGCGGCCAGTCGACCCTGAAGAACATCGAGGTGCGCGGCGTGGCGCACCGCGCGTTCGTCACCAAGAGGGCGGTGTACCAGCTGGTGCGGCGCGAGCTCTTCCACGGGTACGGGATGGCCGTGCCCGAGGAGCCGAGGCCGTCGAAAGTCTTGCGGCTGCGCTGAGCGCCAGCGCTACCAGCTCCACGTCTTGTACTGCGCCCGAAGCTCGGTCTTCTTGAACTTCCCCGTCGACGTGCGGGGAATCGCCTCGACGAAGACAAAGGCGTCCGGCAGCCAGTACTTGGCGAAGTGGGGCTCCAAGAACTCCCGCAAGCCGTCGGGCGTCGCCGCTTGCCCCGCCTTGAGCACCACCACCGCCAGCGGCCGCTCGCTCCACTTGGGGTGCGGCACGCCGATGACCGCCGCCTCTCGCACCGAGGGGTGGCTCATCAGCTTCGTCTCCAGCTGCTGGCTCGCGATCCACTCGCCGCCGGACTTGATGAGATCGGCGGTGCGATCGGTGAGCTGCACGAAGCCGTGCTGGTCCACCACCGCGACGTCGCCGGTCTTGAAGTAGCCGTCGGCCGTCCACTTCTCCGGCGTCGCGCCCTTCAGGTACGCGGCGGCGATCCACGGGCCGCGAATCAAGACCTCGCCGCTGGTCGCGCCGTCGTGCGGCACCACGCCGGCGTCGTTCTTCACCTTCAAGTCCACCAACGGCGGGGGCAGGCCCTGCTTCGCGCGCTGCTGGTAGCGCACCGCCTCGGACGCGTCCGCCAGCTCCGGAGTCAGGCGCGACACGAGGCCGATCGGCGACGTCTCGGTCATGCCCCAGGCGTGAATCAAGGTCAGCCCCTGGCGATCGAAGTCGCGAATGAGCTGCTCCGGCGCCGCGGCCCCGCCCACCACCATGCGAAGGCCCTTCTCGAGGTTGCGCGGCTTCGCGTCGAGCGCCTCGCGAATGCCGAGCCAGATCGTCGGCACGCCGGCCGCGACCGTCACCTTCTCCTGCTCCATCAGGTCGAGCAGGCTCACCGGGTCGAGGTGCGGCCCGGGGAAGATCTGCCGCGCCCCCACCATCGTGCACGCGTACGGCAGGCCCCAGGCGTTCACGTGGAACATCGGCACCACCGCCATCAGCGTGTCCGCCCGCGAGACGCCGATCGAATCGGGCAGCGCCACCACCAGCGAGTGCAAGACCGTCGAGCGGTGCGTGTAGACGACGCCCTTGGGCGCCCCGGTGGTGCCGCTGGTGTAGCAGCAGCCGAGCGGCATGTTCTCGTCGAGCGCCGGCAGCTTCGTCTCCGGCTTCGCGCTGGCGAGGAAGGCCTCGTAGTCCACGAACGGCGCGGCCACCGGCTTCGACGCCCCGACCACGATCACCTTCTCGAACTTCGCCTTCAGCGCCACCTTCTCGTAGAGCGGCAGCAGCACCTCGTCGACGAGCAGGAACCGATCGCCCGCGTCCGAGGCGATGTAGGCGATCTCGTCGGGGTGCAGCCGGAGGTTCAGGGTGTGCACCACCGCCGCCGCGAGCGGAATGCCCAGGTAGGCCTCCAGGTGGGCGGCGTGGTTCCACATCAGGGTCGCCACCCGATCGCCCGGCTTGATGCCCGCGGCCACCAGCGCCCGGGCGAGCTGCCGGGAGCGCGCCGCCACCGCGCCCATGGTGGTGCGGTGCAGGCTCTTGTCCGGGCGTCGAGAGACCACCTCCACGTGGGCGGTCTGGGTCTCGGCTCGCGAGAGGATCTGCTCGATCGTCAGCGGTACGGACATCATCGTGGCTTCTGCCATTGGGGCCTCCTGGAAAGGGCGCGCGGAGTATTCCACTTCGGCCCACCCCCGGCTCACTCTTCGAGCGGGCCTCGCTGCAGAGGGGGCCCTGGTCGGTTATCCTCCGCGCCGATGCAGCCCTCGCGGTGGGACCTGGTCCTCGACCTCAAGCCCAAACCCATTCTGGAGCACGTGCTGGAGGAGGTCGCGAAGCTCTTCGCGAAGGACCTCGCCGCGTGGCCCCCGGAGATCGAGTCCCTCGACGCGACGACCGGCGCGGCGGTGGCGGCGATGGTCCAAGAGCGCCCCTTCGGCCCCGACCCGCGCGTCTTCACCGAGGCCTTCACCCTGGCCCGCTTCGACATCGGCCGCGAGGTCGAGGCCTACGACGACTACGTTCGCCACCAGCGGTGGACCGCCTGCGGCCTCCCGCCCAGCGAGCGCGCCATGATCCTCTTCACCAGCCGCTTCATCGTCGAGCAACTCCTCGGCCTCAACGAGCACACCGAGGGCCGGGTATCGCGTCAGCACCTGCTCGACGTCATCGACCGCACCGAGCGGCAGTTCTTCCGAAAGGCCTTGTCGTGACCGCCGCCGCACAGACCACCGAGCTCCGCCGACCGCCCGCGACCCTGCCCCGCCCCAACGAGGCGTGCTGGTGCGGCAGCAAGGAGAAGTACAAGCGCTGCCACCAGGACGACGACCAGGCCTTCCTGAAGCAGGAGCAGAAGTGGCTCGAGCAGCACCGCATCAAGCCCGGGCGCCTGTCGCCGGCCCGGGTCGTGCCCCCGCTCGTGCCCCGCCCCGATTACGCGCAGAGCGGCGTGCCGGGCAAAGGCAGCGGCCGCGCGGTGCGCACGCCCGAGGAGCTGGTGCGCATGCGGAAGGCCTGCGCGGCGGCGGCCGAGGTGATGCGCAAGGTCGGCGAGAAGGTGAAGCCGGGCATCACCACCGACGAGCTCGACGCCTACGCCCACCAGCTCATCATCGACCTGGGCGGCTACCCGAGCCCGCTCAACTACCGCGGCTTCCCCAAGTCCATCTGCACCTCGGTGAACGAGGTCATCTGCCACGGCATCCCCGACGATCGCACCCTCCTCGAGGGCGACATCGTGAACCTGGACATCACCGTCTTCCTCGAGGGCATGCACGGCGACTGCAACGCGACCTACCCGGTGGGGACGATCGACGCCGACTCGGAGCGCCTGATCAAGGGCACCTGGGAGTGCCTGATGGTGGGCATCAACGCGGTGAAGCCCGGGCGCCCGGTGAGCGACATCGGCCGCGCCATCGAGAAGCACGCGGGCACCTACGGCTTCGGCGTGGTGCGCACCTACTGCGGTCACGGCATCGGCGACGTGTTCCACGGGAACATGCAGATCCCTCACTACTTCGACTCCAAGGCCTCGATGAAGTTCGAGCCGGGCATGACCTTCACCATCGAGCCGATGATCACCGCCGGGACCTGGGAAGAGAACCACTGGAACGACGGGTGGACGGTGGTGACGAAGGACTTGAGGCGCACCGCCCAGTTCGAGCACACCGTGCTGGTGACGCCGGCCGGGGCGGAGATCCTCACCGTCGAGCCCGGCCGCGCGCTGGAGCGGCCGCCGGGCGCGGTGGTGCCCAAGTAGCTACGGCGTGCGATCGACGAGCACCCGCTCCTCGGTGAAGTCCGCCATGGCGCTGGCCACGCCCTCACGCGACAGCCCCGAGCGCTTCACCCCGCCGTAGGGCATCGCATCCGAGCGGAAGGTGGGCGCGTCGTTGAGGATGACGCCGCCGACCTCCAGCTCCTGGTGGGCCCGGCGCGCGAGCCTCAGGTCGTGGGTGAAGATCGCCGCCTGCAGGCCGTAGGCGCCGTCGTTCACCGCCGCCACCGCAAGGTCGAAGCCCTGCACCTTCTCCACGATCAGCACCGGGCCGAAGATCTCCTCGCAGTAGGCCTTGGCGGTGCGCGGCACGTCGGTGAGCACCGTGGGCCCGAGCACCCGGCCGCTCCTCGAGCCGCCGAGGAGCACCTTCGCGCCTTGGCCTTCCGCCTCCTTCACCCAGGCCACGATGCGCTCGGCCGCGCCGTCGTCGATGACCGGGCCGATGACCGTGTCCTCCTCCGCGGGATCGCCCACCTTCAACGACCGAATCTCCGCGAGCAGCGCGGGCAGGAAGGCGTCCCACACCTTCGCGTCGACGATCACCCGCTGCGCCCGAATGCACACCTGCCCCGAGTAGGCGAAGGCGCCTTTCGCCAGCCGCTGGGCCGCCAGCGCGAGGTCCGCGTCGGCGCACACGATGGCGCCGGCGTTGCCGCCGAGCTCCAGCACCGCCTTGCCCGCCACCCGGTTCTTGAGGTGCCACCCCACCCGCGCGCTGCCGGTGAAGCTCATCACCCGCACCCGGGAATCGCAGGCCAGCGCCTCGGCCTCCGCGGTCGCGCACGGCAGCACCTGCAGCGCCGCCGAGTCGGCCCCCGCCGCCTTCGCCAGCTCCGCCAGCACCAGCATCGCCGAGGGCGCCTGGGGCGGAGGCTTCACGATGATCGGCGCCCCCACGGCCAGCGCCGGCGCGACCTTGTGGGCGCCCAGGTTCAAGGGAAAGTTGAACGGCACGATGCCCACCACCACCCCCGCCGGGAAGCGGCGCACCACCGCCTGCGCCCCCTTCGCCGAGGGGAGCAGATCCACCGGCACCACCTCGCCGCCGAAGCGCGAGAGCTCCGCCGAGGCGAGCGTGAAGACCTCGAGGCACCGCTGCACCTCGACCTTCGACGCCGCGAGGGGCTTGCCGGCCTCGGCGGTGATGAGCGCCGCCAGCTCCTGGGCGCGGGCGCGAAGGCCCTGCATGATGCCGTCGAGCACCGCCCGCCGCTCGCCCGCCGAGAGCGCCATGAGCCGCCGCCGCCCCGCCTGGGCGTGCGCGAGCGCGCGCTCCACCTGTGCCGCCGAGGCCTGCGCCACATGGGTCACCGGCTCACCGCTCATCGGCGAGCGCACCACCGCCCAGGGCTCTGCGCCTTCGAGCTTCCCTTCGAGGAACAGCCTTCGCTCCGTCACCGCCTGAGCCATCTCGCCCTCCGACACGCGAGGGCGCGGCGTCAGCGCGGCCCCGGAAAGTTGAAGTGGAAGATCCGGCACGTGCCGGCGTCGTTAATCGAGGTGTCGCAGGTGTCCGCAGCAACGATCGGGCCGAGCTCGCTCGACGCGTCGTCACACATCCACCCGGCGCGGCTGCCGGTCGGCAGCTTGGTGTTGGAGTCCGGCGGTCCGTACCAGACCTCCGTCCACACGAGGTAGCCGTCGCCGGTGCCCACCTTGACCAGGGGGTCGGTGAACTCGGGCGAGAACGGCTGCGAGGTCTGAATCGGCCGGACGTCGAAGCCCAGAAACTGGTACCGGTCGGTGGACTCGATCTGGCTGGCGTCGCCGGCCGTCTTCCCCTTCGCGGCGGCCTCGATGGTGGAGCAGGTCACGCTCGAGCCGTCCTGCGCGCGCTTGCTGATGAAGCGCACCGCGATCGTCCTCGGCTGCGGGGTCACGCCGTTCCACGCCCCGGTGTTGTACTGGAGCTTGACCGTCGCGTAGTCGTTGTGCGCCTGGCACTTCCCGCCCACGCACCACGGCAGCGGCGCGTCGTAGGAGTACCCCTGTCCCAGGCACTCCGACTGCTTGGTGCACGCGGTGCCGCACTTGGTGCAGGGCCCGAACCAGCCCGCGTCGAGCGCTGGGCAACGGTCCAGGCCGGCGCAGTCGGGATCGGCGCAGTCGGCGAAGCCGTTGCCGTCGTCGTCCACGCCGTTGCCGCAGATCTCCCGCGAGGGCCCCGGGCAAGCGAACAAGCCCAGCGCGAGGCCACAGCCGAACGCCACCGTCGCCGCGAAACCTCTCACGGGCACTTCCCGGTGCAGGAGCGATCAGCCGGGACGCAGGCCTGACCGCCGCTGGTGAGGGTGAGGCAGGTGAAGCCCTGGGGGCACTCCTGGCCGGCGTTGCCGCAGAACTTCGCGCACACCGTGCTCCCCGAGGGCAGCGCCACGCAGGTGCCGCCCGCACACTCCGAGGGCGAAGAGCAGGTCTGGCAGTAGGGGAAGGTCGTCTTGGCGTTGACGCACTCGCTCTTCAGGCCGTCGCAGAGCTGGCAGCTGCTGCAGGCGCTGGTGCCCTGGCAGATCTTCACGCCGTTGACGATCGGGCCCTCGCACTGGTGGGTGGTGGCGTTGCAGCGCTTGTCGACGGGACAGCCGGCGTTGGAGGTGCAGCCGGGCGTGCAGCCGAAGCGCGTGCCCAGCTGGCCGCACACCTGGCCCAGCGGGCAGTCGGTGTCCATGGTGCAGAACGGGGTGCACTTGCCCACCGCGGCGCCGGCGAGCTTCGAGCACACCTTGTTCACCGCGCAGTCGGTGTCCGACTGGCACTCGCTGACCGGGTCGCAGATGTGGTTCACGCAGCGGTACTGGTCGCTGCCACAGTCCTGGTCCTGCACGCAGACCGCGACGCAGAGCTTGGCGCGCGGGTCGCAGGTGGTGCCGAAGGGGCAGATCTGGGAGATGGCCACGCACTTGCCGGAGGCGAAGTCGCAGCGCTGGCTCGGGTCCATGCAGTCGGCGGTGCTGGCGCAGGTGCGCAAGCTGTCGGGCGTGCAGGCCTGGAAGTTGTTGCACGTCGCCGGCTGGCCGAGCGGCGTCTTGTCGGGCCAGCACTGGTTGACGCCGTCCTTCTGGACGCAGGTGGCGCCGCGGGGGCAGTCGGGCGTGGAGTTGCAGGCCCGGCCGCAGAACTTCTGGTTCAGCGTCGAGTCGAGCACGCAGTTGTCGCCGGCGCCGCCGCACTCCGCGTTGGACAGGCACGGCTCACAGAAGGTCTTGAGCGGCCGGCAGGCGCGGATGGAGGGATCGCAGAACTCGGTGTTGCCGCACTGCGAGTCCTGGGTGCAGCCGGAGATCTCCGACACGCACAGGCCCGTGTAGTTGTTGCAGTAGCGCGGCGGCGCGAGCGGATCGCCCGAGGTGCACGAGAGATCCGACAGGCAGATGCACTGCCGTCTCACCTTGTCGCAGCGCAGGGCTCCGCACTCCGCGTCGACGTTGCAGGCGCGGCCGACGAAGTCCTGCACGCCGGCGTCCTCCGGCAAGGGGGGCGGCCGATGGTTGGCGGGACACCCGAGGAGGGCGCCGCACAGGGCGAGCACGAAGACCGGGCGCGACATGAGGGGGCACGGCTTAGCCCGGGCGCGCCCCGAGATTTACACCGCTCGGGCCCTTCAGCGGTTCATGCTGGAGAGGAACTCGGCGTTGGTCTTGGTGTGCGGGTTCGCCGCGTTGGTGCCGCGCATGTTCTTGAGCACCAGCTCCATGGCGTCGATGGGCGTGAGCGGGTGCAGGAACTGGCGCAGGACCGTGATGCGCGAGAGGTCGGCCGGGGTGTGGAGCAGCTCTTCCTTGCGCGTGCCCGACTTGTTGATGTCGAGGCAGGGGAAGATGCGCTTCTCGAAGAGCTTGCGGTCGAGCACGATCTCCGCGTTGCCGGTGCCCTTGAACTCCTCGAAGATCACCTCGTCCATGCGGCTGCCGGTGTCGATGAGCGCGGTGCCGATGATGGTGAGCGAGCCGCCCTCCTCGATGTTGCGCGCGGCGCCGAAGAAGCGCTTGGGCTTGTGGAGCGCGTTGGCGTCGACGCCGCCGGAGAGGATCTTGCCCGAGGGCGGCACCACCGAGTTGTAGGCGCGCGCCAGGCGGGTGATGGAGTCGAGCAGGATGCAGACGTCGTACTTCTGCTCGGCGAGGCGCTTGGCCTTGTCGATGACCATCTCCGCCACCTGCACGTGGCGCGTGGCCGGCTCGTCGAAGGTCGACGACACCACCTCGCCGCGCACCGAGCGCTGCATGTCGGTGACTTCCTCCGGCCGCTCGTCGACGAGCAGCACGATGAGGTAGATCTCCGGGTGGTTCTTGGCGATGGCGTGCGCGATGTTCTGCAGCATCACCGTCTTGCCCGCCTTGGGCGGCGCCACGATGAGGCAGCGCTGGCCGAGGCCGATGGGGCAGAACAGATCGATGATGCGCGTGGTGCAGTCCGACGGATCGTGCTCCAGCTTCATCTTCTTCGTCGGGTAGAGCGCGGTGAGGTTGTCGAAGAGGATGCGCTCCTTGACGTCGGCGCTGAAGGGGTCGGCGAAGTTGATCTTCTCCACCCGCTGCAGGGCGAAGTAGCGCTCGCCCTCGCGCGGCTGGCGGATGAGGCCGGTGACGGTGTCGCCGGGGCGCAGGTTGAAGCGGCGCACCTG
>JBBIOE010000104.1:0-24582 GCA_037443525.1 Archangiaceae bacterium
ACCTCGACTCGAGCCCACTGCACCTGCTCTGTCGCTCGTCCTGCTCGCTGCCTCGTCGCTGTCGCCATCCGGCGACCTCATGCCTGCCCGCGCACTCAGCTCAAGCACCGGTCCGTGCATCGGTTACTCTGGTCGTGAGGGGAAAAATGCGATGGCGTTCTGCCACCACGAAGGCGTAGCAGCAGAGCGCGACGGATATGTGATGGTGCCAGCCTCGGAAGCGCCGGCCTTCGTAGTGGTCGAGTCCAAGCTCGCCCTTCAAGTCCTCGTAGCCGCGCTCGGTGCGCCAGCGTTGCATGGTGATGCGGACGAGTTCCTGGAGCGAGATGTCGATGGGCAAGGAAGAGAAGAAGTAGTTGGCGGGCTCCGCCTCGCCATCACGCCACTCGATGAGCAGCCAAACCGGCGGTCGCTCGTCGAGCTCGCGGCCCTGCTCGGCGCAGGGAGTCACGCGGCGCAGGGCGAATCGCGCGGACAGCTCATTGCGGGTCCCGTCACGCCAGGAGCAGCGCTCGAACTTCCCCTTCGCCTCGAGCTTGAAGGCGAGCGCACGCAGGTCGATCGCCTGGCCGCCGCGGTTGATGAACTCGCCCACCTCGTAAACGGTGGCGGTCGAGGAGACACCGACCGAGTACGGCACGCCCAGCCGATGGAGCCCGAGGCGGAACGCGCTGGAGGAGCCGTAGCCGGCGTCGGCGAGGACGACGCCGAGAGGAATGCTGTCCTCGTGGGCGCGCTTGAGCATGGCGAGGCCGAGCTCTGGCTTCGTCTTGAAGACGACGTCGTCGGGGATGCGCGCCTCGCGCCGCCGCGCGGCGTCTTCGGTCCAGCACTCGGGAAGGTACAACTCGAAGTCGATGGGGAGATGGTCGCTGCGGGTGGCGAGGCTGAGGCTCACACCCACCTGGCAGTTGGTCACCTTGCCGGCAGAACCGGTGTACTGACGTTGCACACCGACGGAATGACTGCCCTGCCTGAGGAAGCCCGTGTCGTCGAGAATGGACGCCTCGATGGGCTCGTTGGCGGTCATGAACTTCAGCGCGTACCTCGCGGCGTCTCGACGAACGTCGCGATCCTTCCATGCCGAGTCGGTGATGAAGTGCAGAAGCTTCTGATGGAGCGCATCGACGTGCTCGGCGCCACCGGCCGCCCGCGCGGCGATGGGCTCGACGCTCTTTCGCTCGCCGTCGCTCAACAACCCCAGGGCGTAGGTGGCGAACGACGACCGCCGTCTCGCGTCCCCGAGCAGGTCGCCGATGTCTTCGAGGTACGCTTCGAGCCGCGCTTTCCCGGCATCAGTGAGGCCGTCCATGGCCCGGTTGGATCACCAACGCCCCTCACGAGCAAGTGCCCGCGTCAGGTCGGACACACCGATCGGCTCGCGGCGCTCGAACGCCGGTATTCAGCCCCACGAGCGAACCCCGCGATCATGCGACCGAGTTCAAACGCAGTAGTGCTAGGCAGGGTTTGAATCGGAATGGCCTGTCGCGGTGGGTGGCGCCTACTCTTCCGCACATGCCCACAATCGAAGACGCGATTTCGGCTGCCGTCGCTGCTCAGGTCGAGCCGCTTCGCACCGCCTCACACACCCCGGCGCGAGTCCCGTAGAGCCCCAGCAGGACCTCGAAGGCCCTCTGGAAGCAACCACGAAAGTTGGAAGTATCACCACGAATATTGGTGATGCTCTCTCGCCCTCCAGAGCTCTTCGGCGGAACGAATCGGACGATGGTCCTCGTGGCCATTCGCCTGTTCGAAGAGACCTGGCCGGCGGAGTTGGTGGCCGTGCTGGGCCTCAGGCTCTACTCGGTGCAGCGCATTCTGGCCGCGTTTGAGAAGGAAGCGCGCATCGGGCAGCGCGGCCGCAGCCTCGAGGTAGTGCGACCACCGCGAGTCGCGCGCGAGCTCCTGCTCGATGACCGGGATGGCGCTGGCGTCGCCGCGCAGTGCGAGTCCGAGTGCCGCCTCGGCCCGCGTCTCTTCGTCCGCGTCGGTCAGTCGCTCAGCGAGCGCCTGGCGGAGCTCGGGGGCATCGACGAAGGAGTCCGCATCGTCCTTCACGCCGAGTTGTGAGCCGATCGCGAACGTCGCCCAGTTCCTCACCTCGGCCTCGGTGTCCCGCGAGAGCTGGAGGAGTTCGGGGAGAGCCGCCTTGTAGGAGGTCATGATGCCGTGGGTCGCGCTCAGGCGGACGCTGGAATCGGGGTACCGGACCAGGGGCCGGAGCACCTCGACCGCCTCCGGCGACGCCAGGTCGACGAAGGCCTCCGCGATGGCTCTGAGGACGAGGACGTGGCGCTCCTGGGGCACCATCGACCGCAGCAGCGCAATGGAACGCGGCCTGAGCGCCTTGTCTCCTCCACCGAGATGCCGGAGCACGTCGGGGACCAGCGTACGCAGCCATGGTCGGAGCTCTGCGCGAGAGGCGAGACCAGGATCCAGACCTCCTCGGGCGGTGCCTTCTGCAACGGGGTCACCGCGTTCCAGTAGCGCTCGTCGTTCTCGCCCTCTGAGATCGCCTCCCGGACGAGTGCATCGAAGTCGTCGCGCGTCGTCATTCGTCCTCCGTGTCCTTCCCCTCAGCGTCGCGTATCCCGAAGGCTCAACCCAGCCGCGAGGCCGGGTCGCTGGTGCTCACCGGCCCTTCGACGCGAGGGCCCACCTCTCAAGCTCGACGAAGGCTCAACTCGCATTCCGGCCTTTGACGTAGATCGCCTCGGCGGCGGCCAAGGTCGGCGCCCGACGCGCCATGATCTGCAGGAAGACCCTACCGAGGCCTACGAGTGGTGCGTCGGCGCGCTTCGCGTTGCGGAGCAGCCGCTTGGACCACGTGTTGAGACGCTGGGCGGAGTCCTCCGTTGGCGACTCAACCTCGGAAAGCACGCTGAACGCCATCGCTTCGGTGGCAGTGAACTTGGGGCCAAACCCCGCTTTCTCGGAAACGACCAAGAGGACTGCCACAAAGTCCTCAGGCGCCAGGCGCGCGAAGTCCCTCAGGCTGTCGGGCGGTGTTGAGTCCGGATGGACGAAGAGCGCCGTCTTCGGGAGGAGTTCGCGAGCCCGCTTCACGCAAATCGCCAGCTCACGCGCGCTGTTCATTGCAGCAATCATTTCGGCGCCCTTGGGGATGTCCTTCACTTCTTCGACCTCCTCCGGTCCCAGGGGGTCGAGTTCGACGACGAATTCAACACCTCGTGGCAAATCATCGATGGCTCGAAGCCGACTCCGCGTTTCGCGGAGCCAGTCAACAGAGTCGATGACGTCCCGAACGAGGCTCGTCGCCCGCCGCAGCTCTGACGCGAGCAGGAGCGATGCGACTTCATTCTCGGTGTGACGCCGCAACAGGCACGCGCGAGCAGCGGCGGCACTTCGCGTTGCGGGCTCTTTAGGAATGGCCATGAACACCTCAAGGGAAGTCGGACGAGAGCTTGTGGAGGGCCCTCTCCAATGATGTCACGGCGCGGAGGTCGGTTTGGATCCGAGCCTTCGGGTTCTGCGCAGCGACAGCACGGCCGACGGAGGGAGAGATACGCCCGTGGGCAGACTCGTTCACGGGACGCCAGAAGAAATCGATGGCCGGGATTCCCGCGAAGCGTCCCTGGTGAATTCGAGGGAGGAAGAAACCGGGTTAGGCCTTTCGTGGTTTCTTCCGCGTCATCGACGCGGCTCGCCCATGGCCTGGCCCCCCGACCCGCCCGCATCCCCCGCGTACTCCTCCGCAGAGTCGACCCAACGCCGGCCACATCGCCACCACGTTCGGGTCCATGACCGCCTCGTGGACATGGAGAACCTCAGTTCGCCGGGCACCCGTCGAACCCGAATGCTCACTCGCTATCATCCGCCGTTGGTCCCGTCTCCGCGCTCGACTTCGCCACCCGAGGCTTCACCGGCACGAGCGGCTTCGTCGGGGGAGGCGCGAGGTCCCTGGGACGCACGCGCTTCAGCGTTCCGGGGCGCACGATGGGAAGCGGCACCGCCGGACCCGACGTTGCGGGGAGGCGATGCGACCGCACGACCAATCCCGGTGCCGGTCGACTGGCTGGCAGCTCAGGTCGCGAGATGGCGGGAGCGCCCGCACCCGGCGGCTAACCCGACTCCGCACCCGGCATCTGCTGTAACTGTGCTGCAGTCCGAGCCGCGTGAGGACGCCGTTCGCCCTTGTTCCGCGGCGTTACGGTTCCACTCATCAGGGCTGAAAATCCCCGTGTCGCTGGTTCGATTCCGGCCCCAGGCACTCGTTTCTCTCGGGAAGCTGAGCGGGTCTTCTTCCACCGGCTCCGTCCCTCTTCGAATCCCGTCTCTCGCTCCCACGAATTCCCTGCGCTGTGCCTCGACTGGCACTTCGGGCGAGCCGAAGGCCGCATGCCAGCGCACCAGACGAGCCCTGCGATACCCAATGAGCGAGCAGGAGGCTCGCATGGCAACTCACACGACGAAGTCGAAGTTGGTATCCGCGTTTGCCGTCGCCGCCGCGGCGTTCAGTCTGGCCGTTCCCGTCTGGGCCGCGGACGACGCTGCCCTCGAGAGGAACGCGCAGGACACCCTCGCCAACTTCAAGAAGGCCGATCCGGGCCTGGCCGCCAGGATCGCCGAGTCGGTGGGCTTCGCGGTGTTCCCGACCGTGAACAAGGCCGCGGTCGGCATCGGCGGCGCCGGCGGGAGAGGCCTGGTGTACGAGAAGGGCCGGCCCGTCGGCCGGGTCACGCTCTCCCAGGTGACCATCGGTGCTCAACTGGGCGCGCAGGGCTACTCCGAGCTCATCTTCTTCGAGAACGAGCACACCCTGGCGGACTTCAAGCGCGGCCAGTACGCCCTCGCGGCGCAGGCGAGCGCCGTGGCCGTCGCCGCTGGAGCATCGGCGAACGCCAAGTATGAGCGCGGCGTGCAGGTGTTCACCCTCGTCAAGAGCGGCCTGATGTTCGAGGCCAGCGTCGGCGGCCAGCAGTTCAAGTACGAGCCTCTCGCCAAGGCTCCCAAGGCCGAGGCCTGTCACACCGACCCGAAGAACGTCCTCTCGCGATCGTCGCTGCACTTCGACGTCAACGAGGCCGCCCTGACGGATCAGAACAAGAACTTCCTCCACAACGTCGCTGACGCCATGAAGGGCTGCGCCTCGGCGCACGTTCTGATCGCCGGAAGCGCCGACGAGCGGGGCACCGCCGAGCACAACATGGCCCTCGGCGAGCGCCGCGCCAACGCGGCCCGGAGCTTCCTCATCAACCTGGGCATCGACCGGTCTCGCCTGGAGGTCGTCTCCTACGGCGCCAGCCGCCCCACCGACCCGAGCCACACCGAGGCCGCCTGGGCGCTCAACCGCCGCGTCGACTTCAGCCTGAAGTCCGCCGCGGTCGCGCTCGCCGATTGATCGTTCGCGCACCGAACGCGATTCGGCCGAGTCGCCGCCGCCGTCGAAAAATCACTCTCGCGCTCCCGGGCCAGCTTCGTCTGGCCCGGACCGTCTTCAGCGATCCGCCGCCGACAACGCCCCCCGCCCGCCGTGGGAAAGGGCAGGGCGACGTCCGCGAGAGCGTTGCGCCGCGTGCGCTCGGGGCCGGAATCCTCTGCGTTCCGCTGGCACTTCGGCCGAGCCGAGAGACGCTCGCGCGGGCGCACGGCCGTGCCTGCGATACGCAACAGCAGCAGGAGGCTGACATGGCAATACTGACGATGAAGAGGAAGTTTGGTTCCACCTTGGCCATCGCCGCGCTGGCGTTGAGTCTGGCTGCTTCCGCGTGGGCGAAGGACGATCCCATGCGGGACGATCGGGAGAGGAGCGACGCGCAGAAGACGCTCGACGACTTCAAGAAGGCCGATCCCAGCCTGGCCGACAAGCTGCTCACCTCGGCGGGTGTCGCGGTCTTCCCGAGCGTGGGCAAAGGTGGGCTCGTCCTCGGCGGCGCGGACGGCATCGGCGTGCTGTTCGAGAAGGGCCAGCCCGTCGGCCGGCTCACCATCTCCCAGTTGACCGTCGGCGCCCAGGCGGGCGCGCAGGCCTACTCCGAGCTCATCCTCCTCGAGAACGAGAAGACCCTCGCCGACATCAAGCGCGGGGCGCTCGAGACCTCGAACCAAGGCAGCCTGGTGATCGCCACGGCCGGAGCGTCGGACCAGATCAAGTTCGAGCGCGGCGTGCAGATCTACGCGCTCCCCAGGAAGGGCCTGATGGTCGAGGCCACCGTCGGCCTCCAGCACTTCAACTACTCGGCGTACCCAGCGGCGCCTCCTCCGGCGGTGGCCGTGGTCGAGCCGACGCCGCCACCTGCCCCGGAAGTCGCTGAACCCCCTCCGGCCCCCGCGGCCCCGGCCTGCGCGACCGACCCGAAGGACGTCCTCGCGAAGTCGTCCCTGCACTTCGCCTTCGACAAGTCGGATCTGAACGACAAGAGCCAGAAGCTCCTGCGCGACGTCGCTGACGCCATGAAGGACTGCGCGACCGCGAACATCCTCATCGCCGGCAACGCCGACGAGCGCGGCACCAACGCCTACAACATGGCCCTCGGCCAGCGCCGCGCCGATGCGGCCCGGGACTTCCTGATCAAGGCGGGCATCGACGCCTCGCGCATCGACACCGTCTCCTACGGCGAAGAGCGCCCCGTCGACAAGGGTCACAACGAGGCCGCTTGGGCGCTCAACCGGCGGGCGGACTTCAGCATGAAGTCGACCGCGGTCTCGCTCCGCTGACACGAGCGCCGCCCAAGACCGCCGCGTCTTCGTCGGGCACTTCGGCGAGCGTCGAGGTGCCCGACGAGCTTGCGGGAGAGACACGTAGGCGCCGACGTCGTCTCGTGGGCGCGGTTTTGCAGCGGTTCGAGCCTCCATGACGACCACGTCGCCGGCGGCAGCTCCATCGTCACAGCGCCTCGAGTGGGTCGACTTCGCCAAGGGCCTGTGCATCGTGGCGGTGGTGGCGATGTACGCGACCGAGCGCATCGAGGACAACCTCCACGCCCGCGGGTGGATGCACCACTTCGTCGACTTCGCCCAGCCGTTTCGAATGCCCGACTTCTTCCTCATCTCCGGGCTGTTCGTCTCGCGCGTCATCGGCAAGCCGTGGCGCTCGTACCTCGACACCAAGGTCGTGCACTTCCTCTATTTCTACGTGCTCTGGGTCACCATCACCTTCGGCCTCTTCGAGGGTCGCCAGGCGCTGGTGCTCCCGCCCAACGCGGTGGCCGCGGAGTACCTCCACCTCTACCTCCAACCCAGCGGCCCGCTCTGGTTCATCTACATCCTGCCGCTCTTCTTCCTCACGCTGAGGCTCACCCGGGCGCTGCCGTTTCCGCTGGTGTGGGCGCTGGCCGCGGCGCTCAAGCTCGCCGACCTCGACACCGGCTGGAAGCTCGTCGACCGCTACGGCATGTACTTCGTCTTCGTGCTCACGGGCTACGGGCTGGCGCCGCGCATTTTTCGCGTCGTCGACTGGGCGCGGGCGCGTCCACGGGCCACGGCGGCCGCCTTCGCCGTCTGGTTCCTGCTCAACCTGCTCGCGGTTCGGCTCGGGCTCACCTTCAAGCCCGCCGTGCACCTGCTCACCGGCCTCGCCGGAGCGGGGGCCGTCATCCTGTTCTCGACCCTGCTCGTCCGCGCGTCGTGGTTCGGCTGGGTGCGCTACCTCGGTGAGCACTCCATCGTCGTGTACCTGTCGTTCCTCATCCCCATGGCCGCGACGCGGAGGCTCTTCGTCGACAGCGGAGTGGTTCGCGATCCGGGCAACGCGGTGGCGCTGGTGGTGATCTGCTCGGTGGTCGGCTCGGTGCTGCTCTACTGGTCGGTTCGCTCGACGCCGCTGCGCTTCCTCTTCGAGCGGCCGAGCTGGGCGCGGCTCCAACCCGTTCCGGTGGGGAAGGCGCAGCGGGAGGTCTGACCCGCGCCCGATTCCGCGCGGCGCTCAGTGCAGGGTCTCGCGGCCCAGGCCACCGTGGATGTCCTCCACCCGCACCGCGTTCTCGAGCGGGCGCCCGTTCGCGTAGGCGTCGATGTTCTGGAGCGTGGTCCTGGCGATGGCGTCCAGCGCTTCCTTGGTGAGGAAGGCCTGGTGCGCGGTGATGAGCACGTTGGGAAAGGTCAGCAGCCGCGCCAGCACGTCGTCCTGGAGGATCTTGTCCGAGAGGTCCTTGAAGAAGACGCCTTCTTCTTCCTCGTACACGTCGAGGCCGGCGGCGCCGACCTGGCCCCGCTTGAGCGCGGCGATGAGGGCCTTGCTGTCGATGAGCGCGCCACGGCTGGTGTTGATGATCATGACGCCGGGCTTCATGGTCGAGAGCACCTTCGCGTCGATGAGGTGGCGGGTCAGAGGCGTCAGCGGCAGGTGCAGCGTGATGAGGTCCGACTTCCGGCAGAGGTCCATGGGCGGGACGTACTCCGCGCCCACGTCGGCGATGAGCGCGGGGGACGGGTGGGCATCGTGCGCGAGGATTCGGCAGCCGAACCCGTGGAAGATTCGCGCGGCGACTCGGCCGATTCGGCCCGTGCCCATCACGCCCACCGTCTTGCCGTGGAGGTCGAACCCCACCAGCCCCTCGAGGGAGAAGTCCCACTCGCGAACGCGCGCGTTCGCCCGGTGAATCTTGCGGTTCAACGCCATGGCGAGGGCCACGGCGTGCTCCGCCACGGCGTACGGCGAGTACTCGGGGACGCGCACCACCGGGAGCTCGAGGTGCTCCGCGGCCGCAAGGTCTACGTGGTTGAACCCGGCGGAGCGCAGCGCGATCAGCCGAACGCCCACGTCGCGGAGCACCCGCAAGCTCGCCTCGTCCACCGAGTCGTTCACGAAGGAGCAGACCACCTCGTGCCCGGCGGCCAAGAGCGCCGTCCGTTCATTCAGCCTCGGCTCGAGGAACGTCAGCTCGAGGCCGAAGGAGGCGTTGGCTGATTCGAGCGCCTCCCGGTCGTAGCTCCGGGTGTCGAATACGGCGACCTTCATGGATCCTCTCGGAGCATCGGCCATGCCGTCGCGCGCGGCTGCCCACAAGGGCTCCGGAGGTCGTACCGACCCTCTGGCCAGGCGATTTCCTTCGCGGTGATGGCGTAGGTCGGGGTCTCTCCGGCGCTCGGCGCCCCCTCCCCACGAGCTCGATCACCATGCGCCCTTCTCCGCTGTGGCTCCTGTTGCCGTCGATCGTCCTCTCGGCGTGTCCTTTGACCTCAAAGCATCCACCGGCGCCGATGACGGCGGGGGAGCACGACCGCTGGTTCCCCATCAGCAGCGGCGCGGTCCACGCCCTCGACCGGCAGACGTCCGACGGCGTCATCTCCTGTGAGTCGTGCCACCGCTCCGAGGTCATGAAGGAGGTGACCTGCGTGGGCTGTCACGCTCACCCGCTCGAGCCGGTGGACGGCCACGACATCAACGAGTCGCTGCACCTCGGTGCGCCCGACTTCCGTGCCCGGGTGCCCGCCGGAGCCGACCCGCTGGCGCAGAGCCAGGGCTGCTTCTTCTGCCACCCGGCCGGGAGGCGACTGCTCACCCCCTTCCCCCACGCGGGAATTCCCACCGGGCAGGGCACCTGGTGCAAGGTCTGCCACGACGTCGACCAGACCTTCGCGGCGCTGCCGGTGAGCGGCTTCGCTCACGCCGACGTGGGCGCGACCGACTGCGGCGCGTGCCACACGACGGAGAGCTGGAAGGGCGCTTCGAGCGTGCCCTCGAACAAGTACGACCCGGCCACCGACGTCGCCGTCGACGCGCTCACGCCCGCGTGGTCTGGTCCGTCCATCGTCAGCGTCGCGCTCAACCCGCAGACGCTCCACATGACCATGAATCACGGCACCAGCGCCCTCGACGCGAGCCTGCTGTCCAACTGCGCCCTCTGCCACGCGCAGGCGAGCCTCGGCTCGTATGCCCCGGGCGTCATGCACTGGTCGCTCACCACCATCGGCGCGCCCCAGCCCTCGCGCTGCGCGGACTGCCACGCGTCCACTCCCGAGGGCTTCGTCGGCCGCCTGGACTCTCGCCGCGCGCCCTCCACCGGCCCCATGCGGCACGACGCCGTGCTCTGGGCCAACGGAGCGCCCACCGCCACCAGGCTGGTCGCGACGGACTGCTCCGTCTGCCATCGCGCACCGGATGATCAGCTCGCCGCTTCCTTCACCACCGGCAAGGACGACGGCGGCGTCCGCCTCCACGACTCGCTCCGCGCCGCCGGCGTCGCGCAGCCGGGCTCGTGCCTCGACTGCCACGCCAACTCGCGCCCCACGGGCACCGTCACCACCGCGACGCGCTCGTTCGATCACTCCACCGCGCTCGGCGACTGCCAGGCCTGCCACGCGTCGACCTCCACCTGGACGGGCGGGAAGGTCCACACCACCACCAGCCCGACGCCGGCGACCTGTCTGCCGTGTCACGAGTCGGCGCGCCCCGTGTCCGCCGCGGGCTGGGTCGGCCCCTACGCCTCGAGCCCCTTCGACTACGGCACCAACGCCGCCGGCATCACCCACGGCGACGGGCTCGACTGCGCCCAGTGTCATGCCGGCCCGGGCACCGGCGCGTGGGGCGTCAACGCCAACTGGCGGAGCGGCCACTTCGACCATGGCCCCACCTCCGTCGCGGCCACCACCTGCATCACCTGCCACAGCACCCAGCGCCCCGATCTCCTCTCGCCGCCCGCCGACCCCGGCTTCGACCACGCCGTCAACGGCGCCAGCGACTGCATCGGCTGCCACCAGGCCACGGTCGCGCGCGGCAGCTACGCGAGCCTCACGCCCATTCCCGGCGGAGACTGGCGCGACGGCACCACCTACCCGGGCTCCATCGCCGTCACCTCGGCGACGCAGTTCGTCCGCATCCCCAGCACCGCGCTCGCCCGCTCGGGCGGGAAGGTCACCGGCATGACGACCACCACCGTCACGCTGCCAAATTCCTTCCTCCACACCTCCGCCGCGATTCCGTCGGCCGTCTCGCCGGGCCCGGCGGGGACGCCCAACCAGAGCTCGTGCTGGCACTGCCACACCGCCACCGGCACCAGCGTCACCGCCTTCGCCGACGGCAAGTTCCACACCGCGCTCGCGGCGTTCCGGTCCACGCCCGCGGCGGCTGTCGCGCAGTTGCCCCAGCCGGCCGCGTGCCTCGACTGCCACCGCTCGATGCGGCCGCCGAACATCGTCTCCAAGCTCGATGGGGGCGCCTGGGTGCAGCCCATGGATCACGCCACCACCTTCACCGGCGGCAGCGTGGCCGGCGTCGCGGCGATGGACTGTGGCGCCTGCCACAAGACACCCGGCCTCGGGCCGACCGGGTGGAGCGACGGCGTCTTCCACGCCAACGTCCCCGCTGGCGCGGCGCCCGCCGACTGCGTGAGCTGCCACTACCCGCTGAACGTCACCAGCGCCGCCGACGTCGCCTCCGGCTCGCCCACGGCGATGAAGCACCGCTCCGGCCTCGTCACCACCCAGGCCTGCGCCACCTGTCACACCGGCGCGCTGGCCAAGAGCACCACCTCGCCCGCCGCCGTCAGCCTGTGGCGGCCCGGCGCCTACCATTCGTCGCTCGGCACCGCGCAGCCCGCGACCTGCCTCGAGTGCCACGCGACTTCCGCGCCGGCCGCGGCCACTCAGAGCACGGCGACGTACTCCCTCCCGCAGGGCGGCACCGCCACCAACGGCGGACAGTGGATGAACCACGCCGACCCGCCCACGGCGGCGAAGGACTGCGCCACCTGTCACGCGAGCGACGCGAAGAGCTCCGGCAGCGCGTGGAGCCGCTCCTCGACCTACCACGCGCAGGTTCCCACCCCGGGCACCTGCGCCAGGTGCCACGGCCTCACCAACGGCAAGGGCACGACGCCGGGCACCAACAACAACCTGCCGGCGGGCCTCGTCGACTCCGCCACCGTCACCACCTCGAGCGCCGCCGCGGCCGGCACGCATGATCAGTTGAGCCACGCCGACGTGAACGTGAGCGGCAAGGACTGCGGCGCCTGCCACACCCAGAAGGGGCCCTCGATCGTCGCCGGCGTGCAGGGCAAGGAGTGGGCGCAGGCGGCGTTCCACCAGAACTTCACCACCGCGAGCCCGCTGGTGATGAACGGCACCACCGGGCGCTGCAGCACCTGCCACCTCAACGTGAAGCCGGGCGGCGCGTACACCGCCTTCGACCACTCCGCCTTCAGCGGCAGCTCGGCGCAGGACTGCAGCTCGTGCCACGCTTTCCCGGGCACCAGCGCCACCGCGCCCAACTGGAAGGGCGCCTCCGGCGTGGCCCACTCCTCGAGCGGCTCCACCACCACCTCGGCCCTCGACTGCGGCACCTGCCACGGGCCCACCGGCACCGCGAGCGAGCGCTTGAGCGGCGCGGTCAGCAGCCACTTCGGCGGCGTGGCCAACGGCAACCGCTGCACCTCCTGCCACATCGACTTCAGCGCCTTCTCCGGCACCACCGCGGTGCTGAAGTACGGCCACACCAACGCCACCGCGAACGCCGGCAGCTGCAAGACCTGCCACGCGTTCTCGTCGTCGCTCTACACGACGCTCACCAGCACCCCGAAGCTCTCGTACCCGACGGCGTCAGGCGCGCGCACCTTCAGCCAGACGTACTCGGTGAAGGGCTCCTTCAGCGGCGACTCGTTCACCGACACCCACGCCGGCTCGAAGCTCACGCTCTGCGGCTCCTGCCACCAGTACTCGTCGACCACCGCGTCGACCAACATCTGGAGCTTCGTGCACCGGCCGAACAACCCCGGCGTCTCGAACTCCAAGAGCACCAACGGCTGCAACGAGTGCCACTGAGGGGCCGGCGTGATCCTTTGTGCTCAAACGTCGGACACGCCTCACTGATCCACAGCACTGGAAAATTCTCAACCTGTCGTACCAACCCTCCGGCCAGGCGCTTTCCGGCGGGCCGATCCGCTTGAGTCCGCGCAACTCGTCGGCCCCCGCTTTCTCCCAGGAGCTCGTTCACCATGCGCACTCTTCCGCTCTGGCTCCTGCTGGCGTCGGTCGTCTTCTCGGGCTGTACCTGCTCGTCGAAGAAGGCTCCGCCGCCCATGACGGCGGGGGAGCACGATGCCTGGTTCCCCATCGGTGCCGGAGCAGTCCACGCACTCGACACGCAGACGAGCGACGGCGTCATCTCCTGTGAGTCGTGCCACCGCTCGGGGGTGATGAAGGAAGTGACGTGCCTGGGCTGTCACCCCCACCCGCTGGAGCCGGTGGACGGCCACGACATCAACGAGTCCCTGCACCTGGGCGCGCCCGACTTCCGCTCTCGGGTGCCCGCCGGCGCTGATCCGGTGGTGCAGAGCCAGGGCTGCTACTTCTGCCACCCCGCCGGGAAGCGCCTGCTCGAGCCGTTCCCCCACGCCGGCATCCCCACCGGAGTGGGCACGTGGTGCGGCGCCTGCCACGCCGTCGACCGCGCCTTCGCGGCGCTCCCGGTGAGCGGCTTCACCCACGCCGACGTCGGCGCCAGCGACTGCGGCGCCTGCCACACCACTCAGACCTGGAAGGGCGCTGCCGGCTCGCCCTCCAACACCTACGACCCGAGCCACGACGTCGCCGTCGACGCGCTCACGCCGGCCTGGTCCGGCCCCACCATCGTCAGCGTCACGCCCAACACCCAGACGCTGCACATGACGATGAACCACGGCTCGCGGGCCCTCGACGCGGGCGTCCTCTCCAACTGCACGCTCTGCCACGCGCAGACCAGCACCGGCGCCTACGCCCCGGGCGTCATGCACCGGTCGCTCACCAGCATCGGCGTGTCGCAGCCCTCGAGCTGCGTGGACTGCCACGCGTCCATCCCCTCTGGCTTCGTCGGCCGCCTCGACGCGCGCCGCACGCCCGCCACCGGCGCCATGCGCCACGACGCCGTGAGCTGGGCCAATGGCGCGCCCACCACCACCCGGCTCGTCGCCACCGACTGCGCTGTCTGCCACCGCGCGCCGGATCAGACCCCCGCGACGTTCACCAGCGGCACGGACGGCGGCGTCGCCCGCTTCCACGCCTCGCTCGGCGCGGCCGGAGCCTCGCAGCCGGGCTCGTGCCTCGACTGCCACGCCAACTCGCGTCCCTTTGGCACCGTCACCACCGCCACGCTCTCCTTCGACCACTCCACCGCGCTCGGCGACTGCAAGGACTGCCACGCCTCGACCACCACCTGGGCGAGTGGGAAGTTCCACTCGGCCTCGAGCCCCGCGCCGACCACCTGCTTGCCGTGCCACGACTCGGCGCGGCCCACCTCCACCGCCGGCTGGGTGGGCCCGTACGCCGCGAAGCCCTTCGACTTCGGCACCAACGCCGCCGGCATCACCCACGGCGACGGCCTCGACTGCGCCACCTGCCACACTGGCCCGGGCACCGGCGCGTGGGGCGTGAGCGCCAACTGGCAGGGCGGCCACTTCGACCACGCCCCCCAAAGCGTCGCCGGTTTCACCTGCATCACCTGCCACAGCACCCAGCGCCCCGACCGCCTCACGCCGCCCGCCGACGCCGGCTTCGACCACGTCGCCAACGGCGCGAGCGACTGCTTCGGCTGCCACCAGGCCACCGTCGCCCGCGGCAGCTACGCGAGCCTGATGCCGGTTCCGGGTGGAGACTGGCGCGGCGGCGCGGCCTACCCCGGCGCCACGCCCGTCACCTCGGCCACCCAGTTCGTCAGCCTCCCCAGCACCGCGCTCATTCGGTCGGGCACCAGGGTGACCGGCCTGACGACCACCACCGTCAACCTGCCGAACGCCTTCGTCCACACGTCCGCTTCGATTCCCTCGGTCCTCTCGCCGGGCAGCGCGGGGACGCCCAACGCGAGCTCCTGCTGGCACTGCCACACCTCCACCGGCACCACCGTCACCGCCTACGCCGACGGCACCTTCCACTCGGCGCTCGCTTCCTTCCGCGCCTCGCCCACCGCGGCCATCACGCCGCTGCCGCAGCCGGCCGTCTGCTTCGACTGCCACCGCTCGATGCGGCCGCCGAACATCGTCTCCAGGCTCTCCGCTGGCACCTGGCTGTTGCCGATGGACCACGCCGCCACCTTCGACGGCGGCACCGTGGCCAGCGTCGCCGCGATGGACTGCGTCGCCTGCCACAAGACGCCCGGCACGAGCCCCACACCGTGGAGCGACGGCGTCTTCCACGCCAACGTGCCCACCGGCGCGGCGCCCGCCGACTGCGTGAGCTGCCACTACCCGGTGAGCGCCACCAGCACCGCCGACGTCGCCTCCATCTCACCCACGGCGATGAAGCACCGCTCCGGCATCGTCAGCACGCAGGCCTGCGCCACCTGTCACACCGGCGCGTTGGCCAAGAGCACCACCACCCCCGTCGCCGCGAGCCTGTGGAGGCCGGGCGCCTACCACCCGTCCCTCGGGACCGCGCAGCCCGCGACCTGTCTCGAGTGCCACTCCGGCTCCGCGCCCACCGCCGCCACGCAGAGCACCGTCACCTACGCTCTCACGCTCGGCGGAACCGCCAGCAACGGCGGCCAGTGGATGAACCATACCGACCCGTCCACCGCGGGGAAGGACTGCGCCACCTGTCACCAGGCCGACGCGAAGCCCGCCGGCAGCGCCTGGAGCCGCTCCTCGGCGTTTCACGCGCAGGTCGCCGCCTCGGGCGCGTGCGCGAAGTGCCACGGCCTCGGCAACGGCCAGGGCACCACCCCGGGCACCAACAACAACCTCCCGGTGGGCCTCGTGGACAGCGACACGGTCACCACCTCCAGCGCCGCGGCGCCCGGCACGCGCGACCAAATCGACCACGCCGACATCACCGTGAGCGGCAAGGACTGCGGCGTCTGCCACACCCAGGTCGGCCCCTCCACGGTGGCGGGCGTGCAGGGCAGGGAGTGGGCGCAGGCCTCGTTCCACACCAACGTCTCCGCGTCGGTGCTGAACGGCGGCGCCGCGCGCTGCAGCACCTGCCACCTCAACGTGAAGCCCGGCCCGAGTTACACCGCGCTCGATCACTCCTCGTTCAGCGGCACCTCGGCCCAGGACTGCGGCTCGTGCCACGCCTTCCCCGGCAGCAGCGCCAGCACGCCCAACTGGAAGGGCGCCACCGGCACGCCGCTCAACACCTTCGATCCGGCCGCCGACGTCTCGGTCGACGCGCTCACCCCCGCCTGGTCCGGCCCCGTCATCGCGAGCGTCGCGCCGAACCCGCAGACGCTGCACATGACGATGAACCACGACTCGCGCGCGCTCTCTTCGGGCGTGCGCTCCAACTGCGCGCTCTGTCACGCGCAGGCGAGCCTCGGCAGCTACGTCCCCGGCGTGATGCACCAGTCGCTCACCGCCGGCGGCGCGCCGCAGCCCACCAGCTGCGCGGACTGCCACGCGTCGACTCCCCAGGGCTTCGTCGGCGCCCTCGACTCGCGCCGCGCGCCCGCCACCGGCCCCATGCGCCACGACGCCGTGAGCTGGTCCAACGGCGCGCCCACCGCCCAGAGGCTCGTCGCCTCGGACTGCTCGGTCTGCCACCGCTCGCCGGCTCAGTCGCCCGCGACCTTCGCCACCGGCAAGACGGGCGGCGGCGTCCTCTTCCACGCCTCACTCGGCGCGGCCGGCGCCTCGCAGCCGGGCTCGTGCCTCGACTGCCACGCCAACTCGCGGGCCACCGGCGTCGTCGCCACCGCCACGTTCTCCTTCGACCACTCCACCGCGCTCGGCGACTGCAAGGACTGCCACGCCTCGACCTCCACCTGGGCGGGCGGGAAGTTCCACACCGGCAGCAGCCCGGCGCCGGCCACCTGCTCGTCGTGCCACGAGGCCGCGCGGCCGACGTCCACCGCCGGCTGGGTGGGCCCCTACACCGCGAGCCCCTTCGACTACGGCACCAACGCCGCCGGCATCACCCACGGCGACGGGCTCGACTGCGCGACGTGCCACACCGGGCCCGGCACCGGCACCTGGGGCGTGAACGCCAACTGGCAGGGCGGCCGCTTCAGCCACGGCGGCAACACCGTCGCCGCCACCACCTGCATCACTTGCCACAGCACGCAGCGCCCCGATCTCCTCTCGCCGCCGGTGAACCCCGGCTTCGACCACGCCACCAACGGCGCGAGCGACTGCATCGGCTGCCACCAGGCCACCGTCGCCCGCGGCCGGTACGTGAGCCTGACGCCCATCCCCGGGGGAGATTGGCGCGGAGGCGCGGCGTACCCAGGCGCCGCCCCCGTCACCTCGGCCACCCAGTTCGTCCGCATCCCCAGCACCGCGCTCGTTCGCACGGGCGCCAAGGTGACCGGCATGACGACCACCACCGTCAACCTGCCGAACGCCTTCCTCCACACCTCGGCCGCCATCCCCTCGGCCATCTCGCCGGGCACCTCGGGGACGCCCAACCAGACGTCGTGCTGGCACTGCCACACGGCGACCGGCACCACCGTGACCAGCTACGCCGACGGCAGGTTCCACGCGGCGCTCACGGCCTTCCGCACCTCGCCCACCGCGGCCATCACGCCGCTGCCGCAGCCTACCGCCTGCCTCGACTGCCATGACTCCATGCGGCCGCCGAACATCGTCTCCAAGCTCGACGGCGGCACCTGGGTGCAGCCGATGGATCATGCCGCCACCTTCACCGGCGGCAGCGTGGCCGGCGCCGCGGCGATGGACTGCGCTGCGTGCCACCACACTCCCGGCACCGGGCCGACGAAGTGGAGCGACGGCGTCTTCCACGCCAACGTGCCCGCCGGCGCGGCGCCCGCCGACTGCGTGAGCTGCCACTACCCCTTGAGCACCACCAGCGCCGCCGACGTCGCCTCCGGCTCGCCGACGGCGATGAAGCACCGGTCCGGCCTGGTCACCACCCAGGCCTGCGCCACCTGCCACACCGGAGCGCTGGCCAAGAGCACCACCACGCCCACCGCCCTGAGCCTGTGGCGGCCGGGCGCCTTCCACCCGTCGCTCGGGACCACCCAGCCGGCGAGCTGCCTCGAGTGTCACTCCGGCTCCGCGCCGAAGACGGCCACGCAGAGCACCGTGACCTACGCCCTCGCCCTGGGCGGAACCGCCACCAACGGCGGCCAGTGGATGAACCACGCCGACCCCACCACCGCGGGGAAGGACTGCGCCACCTGCCACGCGAGCGACGCGAAGAGCTCCGGCAGCGCCTGGAGCCGCGCCACGCCGTACCACGCGCGCAGCTCCCCGCCGGGCGCCTGCACCAAGTGTCACGGCCTCGGGAACGGCCTCGGTACCACGCCGGGCACCAACAACAACCTCCCGGTGGGACTCGTCGACAGCGACACCCTCACCACCTCCAGCGCCGCGGCCCCCGGCACGCGCGATCAGCTCGACCACGCCGACGTCAACGTGAGCGGCAAGGACTGCGGGCTGTGCCACACCCAGGCGGGTCCCTCCACGGTCACCGGCGTGCGAGGCAAGGAGTGGGCGCAGGCTTCGTTCCACCAGAACGTCTCCGCGTCGGCGGTGAACGGCGGCACCGCGCGCTGCAGCACCTGCCACCTGAACGTGAAGCCCGGCCCGAGCTACGGCGCCTTCGACCACTCGGCGTTCACCGGCACCTCGGCCCAGGACTGCAGCTCCTGCCACAGCTGGCCCGGCACCAGCCCCACCACGCCCAACTGGAAGGGCGCCGTGGGCGTGCCGCCCTCCAACACCTACGACCCGACCACCGACGTGACCGTCACCGCGCTCACGCCCTCCTGGTCCGGCCCGGTCATCACCCGCGTCGCGCCGAACCCGCAGACGCTGCACATGACCATGAACCACGGCTCGCGCGCCCTCGACGCGGGCGTGCTCAACAACTGCGCGCTCTGCCACGCCCAGGCGAGCCTCGGCGCCTACCTGCCCGGCGTGATGCACTGGTCGCTCACCACCATCGGCCTGCCCCAGCCCTCGAGCTGCGCGGACTGCCACACCGCGAGCCCCGACGACTTCGTCGGCCGCCTCGACTCGCGCCGCACGCCCTCCACCGGGGCCATGCGCCACGACGCGGTGAGCTGGTCCAACGGCGCGCCCACCACCACCAGGCTCGTCTCGGCGGACTGCTCGGTGTGTCACCGCGCGCCCGATGATCAGGTCCTCGCGTCCTTCGCCACCGGCAAGACCGACGGCGGCGTCCTCTTCCACGCCTCGCTCGGCGCGGCCCGAGCGTCGCAGCCGGGCTCCTGCCTCGACTGCCACGCCAACTCGCGCCCCACCGGCACCGTCACCACCGCGACGCTGTCCTTCGACCACTCCACCGCGCTCGGCGACTGCAAGGACTGCCACGCGTCGACGTCCACCTGGGCGGGCGGGAAGTTCCACACCGCCACCGGCTCCGCGCCGACGACATGTCTGCCCTGCCACGACTCCGCGCGGCCGACGTCCACCGCCGGCTGGGTGGGCCCCTACGCAGGGAGCCCCTTCGACTACGGCACCAACGCCGCCGGCATCACCCACGGCGACGGCCTCGACTGCGCGACGTGCCACACCGGCCCCGGCACCGGCACGTGGGGCGTGAACGCCAACTGGCGCGGCGGCTTCTTCAAGCACGGCCCCGGCACCGTCGCCGCCACCACCTGCATCACCTGCCACAGCACCCAGCGCCCCGACCTGCTCTCGCCGCCGGTGAACCCGGGCTTCGATCACGCCACCAACGGCGCGAGCGACTGCATCGGCTGCCACCAGCCCACCGTGGCCCGCGGCAGCTACGTGAGCCTGATGCCCATTCCCGGAGGGGACTGGCGGGGCGGCGCGGCCTACCCCGGCGCCACGCCCGTCACGTCCGCGACGCAGTTCGTCCGCATCCCCAGCACCGCGCTCACCCGCTCGGGCACCAAGGTGACCGGCATGACGACCACCACCGTCACGCTGCCCAATGCCTTCCTCCACACCTCCGCCGCCATCCCCTCGGCCATCTCGCCGGGCACCGCTTCGACGCCCAACGCGAGCTCGTGCTGGCACTGCCACACCGCCACCGGGACCACCGTGACGAGCTACGCCGACGGCAAGTTCCACGCCTCGCTCACGGCCTTCCGCACGTCGCCGACCGCGGCCATCACGCCACTGCCCCAGCCGGCCACCTGCCTCGACTGCCACGACTCCATGCAGCCGCCGAACATCGTCTCCAAGCTCGACGGCGGCACCTGGCTCCAGCCGATGGATCACGCCGCCACCTTCTCCGGCGGCAGCGTGGCCGCGATGGACTGCGCCTCGTGCCACCGCACGCCCGGCCTCGGTCCGACCGGGTGGAGCGACGGCCTCTTCCACGCCAACACGCCGGCCGGCACGGCGCCCACCGACTGCGTCGGCTGCCACTACCCGCTGATGACCCTGAGCGTCGCCGACGTCGCCTCCGGCTCACTCACGGCGATGAAGCACCGCTCCAGCCTCGTCACCCTTCAGGCCTGCGCCACCTGCCACACCGGCGCGCTGGCCAAGGGCACCACCACCCCTAGGGCCGTGAGCCTCTGGCGCCCGGGCGCCTACCACCCGTCGCTCGGGACCACCCAACCCGCGACCTGCCTCGACTGCCACTCGGCGTCTGATCCCACCACCGCGACGCAGAGCACGGTGACGTACACGCTCTCCCAGGGCGCCACCGCCACCAACGGCGGCCAGTGGATGAACCACGCCGACCCGCCCACCGCGTCGAAGGACTGCGCCACCTGTCACACCGGCGACGCGAAGGCGTCCGGCAGCGCCTGGAGCCGCTCGTCGACCTACCACGCGCACGCTTCGACCCCGGGGGCCTGCGCCAGGTGCCACGGCCTCACCAACGGCAAGGGCACCACGCCGGGCACAAACAACAACCTGCCGTCGGGCCTCGTCGACTCCGTGACGCTCACCACCTCGAGCGCCGCCGCCGCCGGCACGCACGATCAGCTGAGCCACACCGACGTGAACGTGAGCGGCAAGGACTGCGGCGCCTGCCACACCCAGAAGGGCCCCTCCACGGTGGCCGGCGTGCAGGGCAAGGAGTGGGCGCAGGCGGCGTTCCACATGAACTTCACCACCGCGAGCCCGCTGGTGATGAACGGCACCACCGGTCGCTGCAGCAACTGCCACCTCAACGTGAAGCCCGGCACGAGCTACACCACCTTCAACCACTCCGCCTTCAGCGGCACGTCGGCGCAGGACTGCAGCTCGTGTCACACCTGGCCCGGCACCAGCACCACCACGCCCAACTGGAAGGGCGCCGCCGGCATGCCCCACGGGACGAGCGGCTCGACCGCCACCTCGACCCTCGACTGCGCCACCTGCCACGGCCCCACCGGCACCGCGAGCGAGCGCATCAGCGGCGCGGTGAGCAGCCACTTCGGTGGCGTCTCCAACGGCAACCGCTGCACGTCCTGCCACGTCGACTTCAGCGGCTTCACCGGCACCACCGCGGTGCTGAAGTACGGCCACACCAACGCCACCGCGAACTCCGGCGGCTGCAGGACCTGCCACGCCTTCGCCTCGTCGCTCTACACGACGCTCACCACCACTCCGAAGCTGTCGCACCCGACGGCCACGGGCGCGAGCACCTTCAGCCAGACCTTCTCGGTGACGGGGACGAACAGCAACGACTCGTTCACCGACACCCACGCCGGGACCAAGCTCACCCTCTGCGGCTCCTGCCACCAGTACACGTCGACCACCGCGTCGACGAACATCTGGAGCTTCGTGCACAAGCCGAACAACCCCGGCATCACGAATTCCAAGACCACCAACGGCTGCAACGAGTGCCACTGAGAACGCCGGCGCGGCTGGAGCGACGAGGGACGTGCGCGTCTTCGATGCGGCACCCTTCGCTCAGGGTGAGCGGGAAGCTCGTCGCGAGCCGCGTACGAAGCGAGCACCGTCGCTCTTGAGCGGCCTCACGCGCGCGCCGCCGCAAACTCTTCGCGCCTCCAGGTGAGGGCGTCGCCGCGCCGCGGCGATTAGCAGACGAGCCATGGACGGCACGTTCCGAGGCCGCCGCCTCCTCTGGCTCGCCGCGTCGGTCGCGGGGCTTTGGGCTTGCCAGCGGGCCTCGGACGCGCCCGTGCTGCACGCCTTCGGCACCGTCGAGGCCCGCCAGATCGAGCTCTCCTCCCGCTTCGGAGGGCGCATCAGCGAGATACGCGTCGACGAGAGCGACGAGGTCCAGCGCGGCCAGGTGCTCGTCCGCTTCGACCTCTCCGACGTCATCGCGCAGAGAGCGCAGGCTCGCGCGGCCCTCGCCCAGGCCATCGCACGGCTCGAGCTGGCGGTGAACGGCGCCCGCAAGGAGGACCTGGCCGTCGCCCGGCACGCCGTGGAGGCCGCGAAGACCCGGGTCCGGGAGGCCGACGTGGAGCGCGCCCGGGCCCGGCAGCTCGTCGCCACCAACGCCGCCCCGCCGCAGCGGCTGGACACCACCACCTTCGCCGCCCAGCTCGCCCGCGCGGAGCTGGCCGCGAGGCGCTCCGAGCTTCAGAAGCTGGTCACCGGCACCCGCCAGGAGGAGCTCGCCGCCGCCGCCGCCGCCCGCGACCAGGCCCAGGCCAACCTCGCCGTCATCGAAGATCGCCTCACCGACGAGGAGGTCCGCGCGCCGGTCGACGCCACCGTGCTCCACCGCATCGCCGAGCCGGGCGAGGTCGCGCGCGGTACCGCGCCGCTCCTGGTGCTCGGAGACCTGGGCCACCCCTACATCGACGTCTACGTCTCCGAGGCGCAGCTCGGAGCGGCGCGGCGCGGCGCCATCGCCACCGTCTCCGTGGACGCCTACCCGGGCCGCGTCTTTCACGGCGTGGTCAGCCGGGTCGCGGGCGAGGCCGAGTTCACCCCGAAGAACGTGGAGACCGCCGAGCAGCGGGCCCGGCTGGTCTACCGCACCCGCATCGATCTCGACGATCCTCAGCACCTCCTGAGGCCCGGCATGCCCGGCGAGGCGCGCGTCTTCGTCCCCGACGCCGGCGCGCCCGCCGCCGAGCCCCCCTCCGCCCGACGATGAGCGAGCCCGCAAAAGCCGCCGCGCTCACCGACGCGCGCCTCGCCTTCGACGGCCTCCCGGCGCTCGACGGCCTCTCGCTCGACGTGCGCCCCGGAGAGATGGTCGGCCTGGTGGGCCCGGACGGCGCGGGCAAGACCACCGCCCTGCGCTGCCTCTTGGGGCTCTTGCGGCTCGACGGGGGAACGGCGCGCGTGCTCGGCCTCGACCCCATCGCGCGCGGCGCCGAGGTGAAGCGCGCCGTCGGCTACCTGGCCCAGCGCTTCACGCTCTACGGCGACCTCACCGTGCAGGAGAACGTCGACTTCTTCGGCGCGCTCCACGGCGTGAAGGATCGCGGCGCCCGGCGCGAGCGGCTCCTCGAGCTCACCCGCCTCGCGCCCTTCCGCCACCGCCGCGGCGACGCCCTGTCCGGCGGCATGCAGAAGAAGCTCGCGCTGGCCTGCACCCTCATCCACACCCCGAAGGTGCTGCTCCTCGACGAGCCCACCACCGGCGTCGACCCGGTCAGCCGGCGCGAGCTGTGGACGCTCCTGTCCGGCCTGGTGGTGGAGGGGCTCTCGGTGCTCGTCAGCACGCCGTACCTGGACGAGGCGGAGCGGTGCGCTCGCATCGCGCTGGTGCGCCGGGGCCGCACCCTGGCCCTCGACACCGGGCCGGCGCTCAAGGCCTCGCTCGGCGTGCGCGTGCTCGAGGTGGTGTGCCGGCCGGTGCGCCTGGCGCGCGACCAGCTGGCGAAGAGCCCGCGGGTGCACGACCTGCGCCTCTTCGGCGACCGCCTGCACGTCTTCCCCGCGCGGCCCGACGACGACCTCACCGACCTCGCGCGAGCGCTCCAGGGCGTGGAGGTGGCCGCCGTGCGCACCGTCGAGCCGTCGCTGGAGGACGTCTTCATCCACCGCGTCGAGGCCGAGGCGACCGTGGAGCCGCCCCGTGGCTGAGCTCGCCATTCGGGTTCGCGACCTGGTGCGCCGCTTCGGTGACTTCGTGGCCGTCGACCACGTGAGCTTCGAGGTCGAGCGCGGCGCCATCTACGGCTTCCTGGGCGCGAACGGCGCCGGCAAGTCCACCGTCATCCGCATGCTCTGCGGCCTGTTGCGCCCCAGCAGCGGAGAGGCGGAGGTGGCCCGCGTCGACGTCGCGCGGCACCCCGAGGAGGTGAAGCGCCGCATCGGCTACATGAGCCAGCGCTTCAGCCTCTACGGCGAGCTCACCGTCGACGAGAACCTGAAGTGCTTCGGCGCGCTCTACGGGCTCTCGGGCGCGCGCTTCCGCGATCGGCGGGCGTGGGCGCTGGAGACGGTGCACCTCGGCGACGTGGTCGGGCGCACCGTGGCCGAGCTGGCGGGCGGCGTCCGCCAGCGGGTGGCGCTGGCCTGCGCGCTCTTGCACGAGCCCGAGCTGGTCTTCCTCGACGAGCCCACCGGCGGAGTGGATCCGCTGATGCGGCGCACCTTCTACGGCCTGGTCGACGCGCTCTCCGTCTCGGGCGTGACCGTCTTCCTCACCACCCACTTCCTCGACGAGGCCGAGTACTGCCATCGCCTCGCCCTCATCGGCGCGGGGCGGCTGCTCGCCGAGGGCACCCCCACCGAGCTCAAGGCGCGCCTCGCCGATCGGGCGCTCTTGGAGGTGCGCACCGCCGCGCCGGGGCCGGCCCTCACCGCCCTCTCGGGCGTGCCCGGGCTCGCGGAGGCGTCGGTGTTCGGCGCGGGAGTGCACCTGGTGCTCGAGCCCGGCGCCGACGAG
>JBBIOE010000105.1:0-24454 GCA_037443525.1 Archangiaceae bacterium
CGCCGTGTCGGTCGAGGCCGCCCCGCCCGCCGCGGCCGCGCCGCCGCTGCGCAAGAGCCCGATTCCGGAGACCGGCGCGGTGGAGACCATCGACGCCGCGCAGGCCGCGGCGCTCAAGGCCATCGCCGACTCGCTCGACTCGCAGGACTACTACCAGCTGCTCCAGCTCGCGCAGTCGGCCACCCCGGGTGAGGTCAAGAAAGCGTTCTACCGCGAGAGCCGCATCTACCACCCGGACCGCTTCTTCCACTTGAGCGCGGGCGACACCAAGACGGCCATCAACGACATCTACAAGCGCGTCACCGAGGCGTATTACATGCTGAAGGACGACGCGAAGCGGAAGAAGTACCTCTCGGACATCAACGGTCCGGACCGCGCGTCGAAGCTCCGCTACACCGAGGCCTCGGAGTCGGAGCTCAAGGCCGAGGCCAAGAAGGCCGTCGAGGAGGAGTTCGGCACGAACCCCAAGTCGCGCAACTTCTACAAGACGGCCCTGAAGGACCTGGAGTCGCAGAACTGGTCGGCGGCCGAGCGGAACCTGAAGAGCGCGCTGACGTTCGAGCCCTCCAACGCGAAGTTCAAGGAGAAGCTCGCCGAAGTGCAGAAGAAGCTCGATGAGCAGCGCAAGGGCCAGAAGGGCTTCATGATCAAGTGACGCTCGATCTCGTCGTGCTCGGCATCGTGCTGTTGGCGGCGCTCTTCGGCGCATGGAAGGGCTTCTCGAGCCAGATCGCGACGGCCTTGGGCGCGGTGGCGGCCTTCTTCGTGGCGGGCCCGCTCGGCACGCTCGGCGGCCCTGGGGTGGCGAAGCACGTGGGCTGCGGGCTCACCGCGGGCGTGGTCCTGGCGACGGTGGCGACCTTCTTCCTCGTCTACCTGGTCGTGCAGGTGATCGCGACGATGGCGCTCCGCCGGCTCCTGGCGGGGAAGGACCCCAACAACACCACCGCCGACCGGGCGCTGGGCTTCGCGCTCGGCGGCGCCAAGCTCGCCGCCATGTGCTTCGTGGTGCTCTCGGGGGCGACCTTCATGGAGAGCAACATCACCTTCGCCGGGCGCCGCATCGCCTTCACGCCCAAGGACTCATCCTTCGTCAAGCTGGCGCGCCAGTGGAACGTCTTCGAGCACTGGCAGTTTTCGGGCGTGAAGGACCTGGTGAAGGTGGCGAAGCTGGTGGGGAACCCGGCGAACGCCGACCGGCTCAAGGACGACCCTGATCTCGTCTCCCTCGCGCGCGACCCGCGCTTCAAGAAGGCCATCAACGCCGACGGCATGCGCAAGGCCCTGGAGTCGGGCGACGTGCACCAGCTCCTCACCAGCGCTTCGGTGATCGAGCTGATCCAGGATCCGGAGATGGCCCGGCGCCTCGAGCGCCTCTCGGACCGCTCGGTGCAGTAGTGATCAACTCGGTGCGTGTTATAGGGTTCGCCACTCGCACATGGCACCCACGAATCCCCCACGCTGGACGATCGCAGACTCCCTCGAGACCTACTCCATCAAGCACTGGGGGGCCGGCTACTTCGGCATCAACGACAAGGGCGACGTGTGCGTCCACCCCGCAGGGCCCGCCACGCCCAGCTTCGACTTGAAGGAGCTGGTCGACGAGGTGCGCCGCCGCGGCATCTCGCTGCCGCTCTTGATCCGCTTCACCGACATCTTGCGCAACCGCGTGGTGCACCTGAACGAGGCCTTCAAGAAGGCCATCACCGAGCACGGCTACAAGGGCAGCTACCGCGGGGTGTACCCGATCAAGGTGAACCAGCACCGGTTCGTGGTCGAGCAGATCGTCGACGCGGGCAAGCCCTACGCCTACGGCCTCGAGGCCGGCTCCAAGCCCGAGCTGCTCATCGTGATGGCGCTGGTCGATGATCCGGACGCGCTGATCGTCTGCAACGGCTACAAGGACGAGGAGTACGTCGAGACCGCGCTCTACGCCTCGAAGCTCGGGCGCAAGGTGGTGCTGGTCGTCGAGAAGCCGACCGAGCTGCCCTTGATCGCCGAGGTGGCGCGCAAGACGGGCATCCGGCCGCGCATCGGCATGCGGGTGCGCCTGTCGAGCCGCGGCGCCGGCAAGTGGGAGGCCTCGGGCGGCGACCGCTCGAAGTTCGGCCTCTCCTCGGGCGAGCTGTTGCAGGCGGTCTCGTTCATGAAGGAGACGGGGCTGCTCGACACCTTCGAGCTGTTGCACTTCCACCTGGGCAGCCAGATCTCGAACATCCGCAACGTGAAGAACGCGCTGCGCGAGGTGGGGCGCTTCTTCGTCGAGGTGCATCGGCTCGGCGCGCCCCTGCAGTACCTGGACGTGGGCGGCGGCCTGGGCGTCGACTACGACGGCTCGCAGACGAACTTCGCGTCGTCGATGAACTACACCACCGAGGAGTACGCGAACGACGTGGTGTTCTCAGTGATGGCGGCCTGCGACGAGGCGAAGGTGCCGCACCCGAACCTGGTGTCGGAGTCGGGGCGCGCGGTGGTGGCGCACCACGCGGTGCTGGTGACCGAGGTGTTGGGCAACTCGGACTTCGACGTGCCGCAGGTGCCCGACGTGGCGCCGCCGTCGGCGCCGCAGGTGGTGAAGAACCTCCAAGCCGCGCTGAGGGATCTCACCAACAAGAACCTGCTCGAGACCTACCACGACGCCACCGAGTACAAGGACGAGGTGCTGACCCTGTTCTCGCTCGGGCACCTGACGCTCGGAGAGCGGGTGCTGGCGGAGAACTACTTCTGGGCCATCTGCCACAAGATCCTGCGCATCGCGCGCGAGACGGGCGAGATCCCCGAGGAGCTGGAGACGCTGGAGCACCAGCTCTCGGACACGTATTTCTGCAACTTCTCGCTCTTCCAGTCGCTGCCCGACTCGTGGGCCATCGATCAGCTCTTCCCGGTGATGCCGATTCACCGCCTGCAGGAGCGCCCCACCCGCCGCGCGGTGCTGGCGGACATCACCTGCGACTCCGACGGCAAGCTGGAGAAGTTCATCGACAAGCGCGAGGTGAAGGACGACCTCGAGCTGCACGCGCTCAACGACGACGAGTACTACCTGGGCATCTTCCTGGTGGGCGCGTACCAGGAGATCCTGGGCGACCTGCACAACCTCTTCGGCGACACCCACGCGATCCAGGTCTCGCTGGCGCCGGGCGGCGGCTACCTCATCGACCGCGTGGTCGAGGGCGACACGGTGACCGAGGTCTTGTCCTACGTCGCCTACACCCGCGACAACCTGATGAACCGGCTGCGCAACCTCACCGAGGCGTCGCTCCGCGCGGGCCGGCTCTCGCTCGACGAGTCGCGGCAGCTCTTGCGGATCTACGAGTCGGGCCTCAGCGGCTACACCTACCTGGAGCGCGAGGTGGACGCGAAAAGCTTCACCGCGTCGAGTGCGCAGCTGCGGCTCGTGCCGCAGGACGTGGGCGCCGCCCGGGCGACGCCGGCCGGCGTGACGGTCACCGGCACCTGATCACGGGTAGACGAACCGCATCGGCACCTTCACGTCGGGGTGCAGCGTGCGGGCGACGGGGCACTCGCGAGCGATCTGCTCGAGGCGCGCCTTGTGCTCGGGCTTCACGCCCTTGGGCATGGTGAGCTCCAGCTCCAGCTCGCCAATGCGGCGCGGGGGGCCGACCATCACCTTCACCACCTTGGCGCTGGCGTCGCCCCAGGAGAGGCCCTCGCGCCCCGCCTGCAGCGCCATCGTCGACAGAGCGCACGAGGCCAGCGCCGCGCCCACCAGGTCAGTCGGGGAGAACGACGTGCCGTCGCCCCCGTTGTCCTTCGGCGGCACGGTGTACCACTCGCGGCCCGACGGCCCGTGCTTCAGCTCGGTCTTGAGCCCCTGAATGCGTGCGGACATCTCGACTCCGGCGGCGGCCATGAGGAACTCCCTTCTGCGAGCGAGGCTCGCTTCTAGCGCACTCGCCGAGTGCACGCTCCGAGCTCAGCGCTTCTTGGCTACCCTGACGGCATGGGTGCCTTCGATCCCCGAACCGTCCGCAAGTGGGTTCACGGTCTAAAGACCGCTGATCGTCTGGCGCCCCCCGTGATGCCGCCCGACCAGGCGATCGCGCTTTCCGTTTCGCTCATCGAGGACACATGGCCCCTCGCCGACGACGAGTTCAACCGAAGGCGTCGCGAGCAGGACGCGGAGCCCGTCCGCGCGTTGTGGGTCAAGCTCGCCCGCGCCACCGGAAGCTTGCCGCCCCCTTCACCAAAGCGCTCGCGGGTGTGATGCAGTTGCTCGACTCGATCGGGCACCCCGGGACGATCATCGGAGGCGTCGCGGTCATCGCTCACGGCGTCGCGAGGACGACGGGCGACATCGACGCGCGGCGACCGGAGTGACACTCGACCTGAGCCTGGGCCTCCGAGGCTTCGAGAGAGAGGCAGCCAGGACGGCGAGCGCGCGCGACTTCGCTGGGGTGTCCGTGCGGGTGCCAAACCTGACCAGCCTCCTCATCTACGAGACGGTCGCGGGCCGCCCACGCGATCTCGACGACGCCCGCGCCCTCTTGAAGACCGGGGAGGACCTCGACGAATCACTCGTCGAGCGGACCCTCGCTGAGTTCGACGCGATTCTGGACACGGACCGCGCGGGCGATCTTCGCAGCCTGCTGCGAGAGCGCTGAAGCGGGCGCGCGACTCGCCATCGAGTCACTTCGCCGGGGAGCCCGGCGCGCCGTCGAGCACGCGCCGCACGGTCTCGAGGAGCACCGTCGGGCGCACCGGCTTGGGGAGGACCGCGATGCCCTCGGCGTCGATGCGCTTCTGGTCGATGACGTCGGCCGCGTAGCCGCTCATCAGGAGCACCCGGGTGCTCTGCCGGAACGCGTGCACCGCGTCGTAGACGTCGAGCCCGCTGCGCCGAGGCATGACCGCGTCGGTGATGACCAGGTCGATTTCCCCGCTCGCGGCGCGGAACCGGTCGATGGCCTCGGCGCCGTCGGCGGCCTCGAGCACCTGGTAGCCGTGCCCGCGCAAAAGGCGCACCACCAGGGCGCGCACCACCTCGTCGTCCTCGGCGACGAGGATCGTCTCCGTGCCTCGGTCCGGCCGCGCGCTCGCGCCGGCGCTCGTCTTCTCCACGCTCGCCGTGGTCGTCGGCAGATAGACGCGAAAGGTCGAGCCACTGCCCGGCGCGCTGTCGACGAGGACGAGACCGCCGTGCTGCTCGACGATGGAGTGGACGGTCGACAAGCCGAGCCCGGTGCCCCGCCCGGGCGCCTTGGTGGTGAAGAAGGGCTCGAAGACGCGGGCCAGGGTCGCCGCGTCCATCCCCACCCCGGTGTCGGAGACCGTCAAGAGCGCGCACCGGCCCAACAAGCCGCTGGCGTGCTGGAGCACGAAGGCGTCGTCGATGGTCACCGGCTCGAGCGACAGCGTGAGCCGCCCACCCCTGGGCATCGCGTCGCGGGCGTTGGTGACCAGGTTCGTCACCACCTGCTCGAGCGAGCCCTCGTCCGCCACCACCACCAGCTCCTCGGGCGGCAGCGTGATGACGAGCTCGACGTCGTCGCGCAGGAGCGGGCGCAAGAGCCGCGCCACCTGGTTGACGACCTGGCGCAGCTCCAGCGGCCGGAACTGGACGACCTGCCGGCGGCTGAAGGTGAGCAGGTCGCGCGTGAGCTGGGCCGCCCGGTGCGCCGACGAGACGATGACCTGCAACGCCTCGCGGGTCGAGCCGCGCGCCGGCACCTCGTCCGAGGCGATCTCCGCGTGCGCGAGGATGGCGAAGAGGATGTTGTTCAGGTCGTGGGCGATGCCGCCGGCCATCACGCCCAGGGCCTCCAGCTTCTGCGACTTCCGCAGCTGCGCCTCGAGCTCGCGCCGCTGCTGCTCGAGCGCTGCGGCCTGCCGATCGGCGACGCGCCGCTGCTCGATGAGCCGCACCCGATCGAACGCCGCCGCGAGCAGCGTGGCGAAGACGGTGAGGTGCTCGAGCTCGTTGGGGGTCGGCGGCATCACGCCTTCGTCGCCGAAGGTCGAGACGCCCAGCGCGCCGAGGGTGACGTCGCCCATCACCATCGGCACGTTGATGGTGGTGCGATGGCCGGCCCGCGCGACGATCTCCTTGTCCGAGCGCGGGTCCGTGCGCATGTCCTCGACGACGACGGGGTGTCGCCCGTGGCGTATCTCGAGGAGCATCGCGTCGTTGCCGACCGGGAAGCGCGGGGTCTCTTCCCAGACGACGTCCTTCGCCGCGCCCGACGCGCCGATGACGCGCACCCACTCTCCCTCGGCCGTGTCCTCGAACACGGCGATGAAGGTGGTGCGGTACCGGGTGGCCTGAGCCACCGCGCGCTGCGCCGCTTCACAGACCTCTCCCAACGTCGTCGCGTGCTGCAGGTCGCGGGAGAGCGAGAGCACGAGCTCCAGGTTGATCGCCACGGGGAACACTTACGCCCGGCCTCCGGCGTCGCAACGACGCCGATCACGCCCGCCGCTTGGCGGGCATCAGGAGAACGACCGGTGCCCTCCGACTCCGCGCAGGAGGAGCGGATCTTTTCAGTGCGCCCGCGTCGGAGCGGCCGGATGCCTCGGTTCGACCGTGAAGCGGCAACGCTCCCGCTCGGCGACCACCAGCTCGCGATCGGCCTCGGCCCGCTCGGGATCGTTCCAGCGGACCATCTCCTCCGGCTCCCACTCGTACGGCTGGCCGTTGAGCCGCACCCGCCCCTCGGACACCGCGCGGGTGGCTTCGAGCAGGGGCACAGGTGCCAGGTCGCGCAGGAGCGCCTCGAACCTCCCCTGCCGCCCGGGATCGATGAAGCGCGAGGTGTCGCGCGCCGCGTAGGCCATGTGGAACCACGACGGCCGGAACGCCACCCCGTCGAGCTGGAGCCGCTTGGCGATCAGCCCGAGCAAGAGCGTCATCTCCCGCGCGAGCCCCAGGCCCGGCACCTCCTGCCCCGGGAGCTTGGGCCGCCCGGTGCTGAACACCGCCCGCGGATTCCGCAAGGACATCCAGTTCACGAACAAGACGCTCACCTCGCGGATCCGCTCCACCGCCGCCTCGAGCTCGATGAGCGTCACCGTGTTGCCGGTCGAGCCGTCCCGCCCCATGAGCCGCGCCCGGTCGTAGGCGCCGGTCTTGTCGATCTCGATGTGCAGGTTGTCGAAGCCCAGGCGCCTGAGGTGCTCGAGCATCCGGTAGTTCTCGAGCGCGTACTCGAGCCCCTGCGCCGAGTAGAAGTCGAGGAAGCGCCGCCGCTTCGGGCTCCGCAACCCGGGCATCAGGTCGGCCACGTCGTCCTCGGTGAGCGAGAAGCTCGAGCCGAGCGCCTCCGGCAAGAGCTTCTTGGAGATGCGGCCCATGCGCAGCGCGAGCGGGTCGACGTCGAAGGGAATCGGGTCCGTCCTCCCCAAGCCGAGCACCAGCCCCGTCCCGGCGACGATCTTCCAGGCGTGCGGCCCGTACCCGCCGGCGGGCAGCCACACCTGGGGGAGCCCGGCCAGCTTCTCCGCCACGCGGCGATCGCGCTCCCGAATGCCCTGCAGCGAGAGCGCGAACAGCCCCAGCCGATCGCCCGCCACCACGTCTCCCCCGGCGAGCACGAAGACCACTCCGGCGTCGGGCATGCGCCCAAGCAGCGCGTCCAGCGCGTCGAGGTACGGGCCGTCGCTCGTCCTGTGCGGGAGCACCGTCTCGTCCACGTGCGGCATTGGCCCCCAGTCGGCGCCGGAGATCGACCCGATCCACACGCTGCGATCGTCCACGAAGCACGCCGCCGTGCCGTCGGGAGGGTGGAAGTCGAAGTCGAGCACCGCCACCCGCCCCTCGAACCCGTCCTGGCGCAGCGCCGCCACCGCCGCCGCCACGTCATTGAGCGCGCAGAAGCCCGAGCCCTTGCCCGGCGCCGCGTGGTGGAAGCCGCCCAGGAGGTTCAAGGCCGGCACCCGCTCCTTCACCGACAGCCGCGCCGCCGCCACCGTCCCGCCCACCGCCATGCGCAGCGTCTTGAGCAGCTCGTCGACCACCACGTCCCGAGGCTCCAGCGCGTAGACGCGCGCCAGCGCCGCCGGATCGTGCAGGGACTCGAGCCAGGCCTTGGTGTGCACCTTCTCGAGCAGGTCGTAGGTCACCGGGCCGAACGTCAACAGCGAGTCTTCGGTCACCGCCCCCTGCTCCATCAGATAGAAGAGCGCGTCGTCGGCGCGCCGCGTCTCCAGGGGCGCGGGCCCCGTCTCCACCGGCGCCAGCGGCAGCCGGTAGGTCTCGTCCCAGGCAATGCGGAGGGGTCTGCGGCGACCGTGCAAGAGCAGCGCGCGCAGGGGGTTGGGGAGCACGCGCTCCTCCAGGTGTTACAGGTCGAAGGTGATGACGTTGCCGCCCGTGGCTGGGCGCTCGTCAGGTTCGCTGCGCCGATCGGCCTCGTCGGGTTCGTCGTCGCGCTGCACCGGAATCTCCACCGAGGGGCGCCTGCGCTCTTCGCGGAGCCGCTCCCGCTCTCGACGCTTCAACTCTTCGATGATGTAGACGTCGAGCATGGGGGGGAAGGCTCCGGTCGCAGCTTGGGTTCATTGTAACCCGCGCTTTCGCCTCAACAACATGACCTGACTCCCCCAAAGAGGTGCGCGAATTTCCTGAGGGTTTCCTTTCCCTACTTCTGCGCCTCGATGCGTTTCTTGAAGTTCTCGAGCAGCTTGGGGAGCTGGGAGTCGGTCAGGGCGGTGATGATGGTCTTGGGCACCAGCGGCCCGACCGAGATCTCGATGCTGTAGGTGGCCTTGGTGGTGCCGTTGCCCTGGTCATCGAGCACCCAGCCGCCCTTGTTGTCCTTCATGAACTCGCCGTCGACGTAGGTCCAGGAGAGCTTGTTGGGCGGGTCCATCTTGATGCGGACGGTGTACTTGATGAGCTTGACGACCTCGGCCTTGTAGTGGGCGTCGAACTCGTTGCCCTTCTTGTTCGAGGTGCGGATCTCCTTCACCTCGGGGAGGAACTCCGGGTAGCGCTCGACGTCGCAGATGACGGCGTAGCACTTGTCGACGGGGGCGTTGATGACGATGGAGCGGGTCGCGCCGGCCATGAGAATCTCCTTGAGGGTTCGAACCGGCGGGGACTGTAGCAGCCCCATTGCGGCTGTCAGGCACCAGGCAGCGGCTTCTTGTCGAGGTGGTGGGTGGCGGTGACGTAGCGCACGGTGCCGCTGCGGCTGCGCATCACCACCGAGTGCGTCTCGGCGCCCTTGTGGAAGAAGCGCACGCCCTCGAGGAAGTCGCCCCCGGTGACGCCGGTGGCCGCGAACATCACGTCGCCCTTGGCCAGGTCCTCGGCGCGGTAGATGCGGTCGGGGTCCTTGATGCCCATCTTCGCCGCGCGGGCCTGCTCCTCGGGGCTCCGGAAGCGCAGGCGCCCCTGCATGTCGCCGTCGATGCAGCGGATGGCCGCGGCGGTGATGACGCCCTCCGGCGCGCCCCCGATGCCCATCAAGACGTCGATGCCGCTCTTCTCGAAGCAGGTGGCCACGCCCGCCGCCACGTCGCCCTCGTCGATGAGCCGCACCCGCGCGCCCGCCGCCCTCACCTCGCGAATCAAGGCCTCGCTGCGGGGCCGGTCCATCACCGCCACGGTCAGCTCCGCCACGTCGCGCTTCATCGCTCCGGCGATGGCGGTGAGGTTCTCGGTCGGCGACTTCTGGAGGTCGATGACGCCCCGGGCGCGCGGGCCGACCACCAGCTTCTCCATGTAGGTGTCGGGCGCGTTGAGCAGGCAGCCCTTGTTGGCCATGGCGATGACGGCGATGGCGCCGGGCTTGCCGGTCGCGCACAGGACGGTGCCCTCGAGCGGGTCCAAGGCGATGTCCACCTCGGCGTTGCCCGGGCCGGCGCGGCCGACCTTCTCGCCGATGTAGAGCATGGGCGCCTCGTCGCGCTCGCCCTCGCCGATGACCACGGTGCCGTCGATGGCCACGTCGTCGAAGGCGCGGCGCATGGCGTCGACCGCGGCCTGGTCGGCCTCCTTCTGCCCGCCGCGGCCCATCAGTCGGGCACAGGAGATGGCCGCCATCTCGGTGACCCGCACGACCTCGAGCGCCAGGTTGCGATCCATCATCGATTCTCCTGCGAGGGGAGGTCTCGCTTCAGGCGGTCGGTGATCTCGGGAGGAAAGCCGGTGGGCTTGCCGTCACGGCCGATGCAGGCGTGCACGGTGTGGCCCTGGCAGAGCACCGTTCGCTCGCCCTCGCGACGAATCTCGTACCCGAAGCGCATCGATGCCCGCCGCAGCTCGAGGAGGCGAATGGTGACCACCAGGACCTCGTCATAACGGGCCGAGGCCTTGTATTCCGCGTGGGCCTCGACGACGGGCAAGGCGAAGCCCTGCTTCTCCAGCGCCGCGTACGAGCCGCCCTTGGCGCGGAAGTACTCCGAGCGCGAGAGCTCGAAGTAGCGCAGGTAGTTCGCGTAATAGACGACGCCCATCTGATCGGTGTCGCCGTAGATGACGCGGAGCCGGGCCTCGACGGCGCCGCTTTCGGGCGGAGGAGCCATGAAGCCGCGCACCGTATGCCCATCGAAGTCGTGACGCCCGCGAATTTCCTGTCAGGATGCGTGGCCCATGCGACTTCTCTTGGTCGTGGCTCTGGGCCTCTTGGCCGCGCCGGCGCTCGCGAAGCCGCCCCGCCTCACCGTGGTGATCGCGGTCGACTCCATGGGCAGCGACGTCTTCCTGCGCAACCGGGTGAAGATGAAGGGCGGGTTCGCGCGGCTGCTCAACGAGGGCGCGTTCTTCCCCGTGGTGCACTACGACACGGCGGAGTGCGTGACGGCGGCGGGCCACGCGACGCTGTCCACCGGCACCACGCCCTCTCGGCACGGCGTCGTCGGCAACCGCCTCGTCAACCGCGTCACCGGCAAGCAGGAGTCGATCTTCGCGGACCCTGGGCACCCGGTGCTCGACGCGCCGCCGGCGGTGGAGGACAGCTCGCCCGCCGCGCTGCTGGCGGAGACGGTGGCCGATCGCCTGAAGATGACGACCTCGCTCCGGGGCAAGGCGATCATCGTCTCCGGCAAGGGTCGCTCGGCCCTCGCGCTGGCGGGCCGCCTGGGCGAGCCGTGGTGGTTTCACGAGCAGACCGGCCGCTTCGTCACCGGCACCTATTACCGGAAGGAGGTGCCGGCCTGGGTGAAGGCGCACAACGACAAGAAGCCGGGCGAGGCGTACTTCGGCAAGGCCTGGGAGCTGGTCGCGCCGCAGAAGGACTACACCGGCGACGACGATCGGCCCTTCGAGAGCGACTGGTACGGCATGGCGCGGACCTTCCCCCACCCGCTCTCGGGCGGGGTGGCGCAGGTGGGGCCTCCGACCTACTCGGCGCTGGCCTCCTCGCCTTTCTTGAACGACGCGGAGGTCGACTTCGCCAAGGCGGCCATCGAGGGTGAGCAGCTGGGCAAGGACGACGTGCCCGACCTGTTGATGGTGAGCTTCAGCGCGGTCGATCGCGTCTACCACCTGTACGGCCCGTACTCCTGGGAGATGCAGGACATGATGCAGCGCCTCGACAAGAGCGTGGGCGACCTCCTTGCGGCGGCGGAGAAGGCGGCGGGCGGGAAGCAGAACCTGGTGGTGGCGCTGACGGCGGACCATGGCGGCGCGGCGATCCCCGAGGAGTGGGCGGCGCTCGGCCTCGACGGCGTGCGCGTGGACCCGGGGCCGATTCAAAGAGGGCTCACCGAGGCGCTCTTGGAGAAGTTCAAGGTGCCGGGCCTGGTGAAGGGCCTGGAGGAGACCGACGTCTACCTGGACCTCAAGGCCATCGCCGACAAGAAGCTCGACGAGGCGCAGGTGAAGCGGTTCGCGGCGGCGTGGCTGGGCAAGGTGCCGGACGTGCAGCTGGCGATCTCCCGCGACGACCTGGAGGCGCGCGACGTCGACCCGCTGGTGCGCGCGCTCAGGCTCGGCTTCCACCCCGAGCGCTCGGGCGACGTGTTGATCGTGATGAAGCCGTACCACGTGTTCGAGCCCGAGCCGAAGGGCACCTCGCACGGGACGCCCTACGCCTACGACGCCGAGGTGCCGCTCTTCCTCTTCGGGCGGGGCGTGAAGCCGGGCGTGTACGCGGACGAGGCGCACGCCGTCGACGTCGCGCCCACGCTGTCGGCGCTGATGGAGCAGGGAGACCCGTCGATGTGCACCGGCAAGGCCCTGGCGCCGGCGCTCGCCCTGCCCAGGTGATGCGCGCGCCGCTCGTCACCCTCGTCGACGACGCCCTCCCCGCTCCGCTGTTCCGCGCGCTGCTGGGCCGGGTCGAGGCCTTGGGCGGCGAGCGGCTGCGCACCACCTACCAGAGCACCACCTGGTACCCGCTCGCGGAGGAGCCCTCCAACGTCGTCGAGGAGGCGGTCCAGGTGCTGGCGAAGGCGATTCCGGCGGCGACGCGGCGCCGGGCGAAGGGCGTGGAGTGGTGGCTCTCGCGCATGCGCACCTCGAACGTGCAGGTGGATTTCCACCGCGATCGCGACAACGCGCGCTCCGCGAAGGAAGGCCGCGAGGTGAACCCCCTGCTCTCGTCGGTGCTGTACCTGAACCGCTGCGTGGGTGGCCTGCTGGCGGTGACCCGCGAGCCGCCGAACCCGCTGAACCCGGCGCTCGCGCCCTCGCGCCACGACTTCGACTTCGTGGAGCCGGTGCCGAACCGCTTCGTGCACTTCCCCTCGAAGCTCACCCACGGCGTCCTCGACTCGACCAACTCGATTCCGGGGCCGCGCAGGAGGCGTGAGCCGGCCCTGCGCCTGTCGATCGCCATCAACTGGTGGCGCGCGCGCCCACTCGAGGTGCCCACCTTCGCGGAGGCGGGCTGGTACTCGGGGCTCGCGGGGCGTTCGTCCCGTCCGTTCGTGGAAGCGCAGGCGCTGCGGCCTCCCCGAGCGACGCGCTCGTCCGTGTCCGTTTCAAACTCTTCGGGGAGGAAACTTGGTATCGTCGAGTGGAATGACTGAACGGCTCCACGGTATGAAGTGGACGATGCTGTCGGCCCTCCTCCTCACCACCAATCTGGCGTTCGGAGCGACCCCCGCGTTGCCCGAGTCGTCGAACAGTCAACCCCAAGTCGTGGCCGTGATGGCCCAGACCTCCGACGTCGCCGAGCCCGAGCTCAGCAACACCGAGGTCATGGTCACGAAGGAGCTGCAGGCCGGCTCCCCGATCGAGGTGAAGGTGAATCACGCCTTCAGCCGCGACGCGGCGCGCGAGCGCGTGAGCTACCTGCTCGACTACTGGAACCGCCGCTTCGGCGTGAAGGCGTTCTGGCGCGGCTTCCGCGTGTACCTGTCGGGCAAGGTCTTCGGCATCCAGGTGAAGGCCGCCTTCGACGTCGGCGACCATCAGGTGGTGGCGATGTCGGCCGACCCGGGCCGGGTGTTCCGCTCGCGCGCCAGCGACTACGTCAAGCAGAAGCTCAAGAAGTACCTGAGCCCGACGTACGAAGACCCCTGAGCGAGCGCTTCGCAGCGCCGTCAAGGACGATCGACTCTCGCCCTGTTCTCCTACATCGACCTACAAGTGCGTCGCTGGAGCAGCCTCGGCTCCAACGCATCTGGAGGCGGTAAATCGGCCTCGGGAAACTCAAACTTTACAGGCCAGTAGCGGCGATCAAGATGCCGGGCGCTCATGTCGGAGATGCCCCGCGGAATCGGTCTCGCGCTGGTCGAGACCCCTCTTCAGAAGACGGACGGATCGGCGAGCGCGCTGACGCGCTTCCACGAGCGCCTGCTCGCGGAGGAGCTGGTCGGCAAGTCCGGCGAGGCGAAGAAGCGCGTCCTGCGGGCGGTGGCGGAGGCGAAGGTCGACCTGAACCCGCACCAGCTCGAGGCGGCGGTGTTCGCGATCGACTCGCTCTCGCGCGGCGGCTGCATGCTGGCGGACGAGGTGGGGCTGGGGAAGACCATCGAGGCCGGCATCGTCATCGGCCAGCTGGTGGCGGAGGGGAAGCAGCGAATCCTGGTGCTGGCGCCGGCGACGCTGCGCGCGCAGTGGCAGGCGGAGCTGAAGGAGAAGTTCGATCTCGACTCGACGGTGGTCGACGGCCGCACGGTGCGCGCCACCGGGAACTGCTTCGATCAGCCGACGCCGATCGTCATCGCCTCGCACCCCTTCGCGGCCGGCCGCGCCGAGGCGTTGGCGCAGCTCGAGTGGGACCTGGTGGTCATCGACGAGGCGCACCGGCTGAGGAACGCGCACAAGCCGGGGAACAAGACGGGGAAGGCGCTGAAGCTGGGCCTCAAGAACGCGCCCAAGCTGTTGCTGACCGCGACGCCCTTGCAGAACGAGCTGTCGGAGCTCTTCGGGCTCTTGTCCTTGCTCGACGACGCGATCTTGGGGCCGGAGGAGGCGTTCCGCGCGCACTTCCCCGTGGACCCTGAGAACGGCGGGCTGACGGAGACCGCGTCGAAGGAGCTCAAGGCGCGCCTGTCGCCGGTGGTGCAGCGGACGCTGCGGCGCCAGGTGAAGGAGTACGTGCGGTACACCAACCGCCGCTCGGTGGTGGAGGACTTCACGCCGCTGCCCGAGGAGCAGTCGCTCTACGAGGACGTGAGCGAGTACCTACGCCGCGCCGACGCCTGCGCCATCGAGCCGAACAAGAAGGCGCTCTTGACGCTGGTGTACCGGAAGCTGCTCGCCAGCTCGACCTTCGCCATCGCGCCTACGCTGCGGAAGCTCAGTGAGACGCTGGAGAAGCGGCTTCAGGCGGCCAAGCTCGGCGCCCAGGCGAGCGCCCTGCTCTTCGAGCCGGAGGAGCTCAAGCAGTACAGCGAGGAGCAGGAGTCCGACGCGTTCCAGGACGAGTTCAAGCCGCGCCCGAGCGTCTTGGCGTCGATGGAGCGCGAGTGCTGGGAGCTGAAGAAGTACGCCGACCGCGCCGACTCGATTCGGGTGAACTCGAAGGGCGAGGCGCTCAAGCGCGCGCTGGATCGCGTCTTCACCGTGGCCCGGGCGCACCAGTGGCCCGAGAAGGCGGTGGTCTTCACCGAGTCGAAGCGGACGCTGGAGTACCTCTTCGACCTGCTCTCGGCGCACGGCTTCCAGGGGAAGATCGCGAAGCTCACCGGCGACGCGGGCACGCCCGAGGCCCGGCGGGAGCTGGTGGAGCGCTTCCGCAACGAGGCTCAGATTCTGTTGTCCACCGAGGCGGGCGCGGAGGGGCTGAACCTCCAGTTCTGCAACCTGGTGGTGAACTACGACCTGCCCTGGAACCCGCAGCGGGTCGAGCAGCGCATCGGCCGGTGCCACCGCTACGGCCAGGCGCGCGACGTGCTGGTGCTGAACTTCTTGAACCGCTCCAACGCGGCGGACGCGCGCCTGTACGAGCTGCTGGAGAAGAAGCTGAACCTCTTCGACGGCGTGTTCGGAGCCTCGGACGAGATCCTGGGCGCGCTGGAGAGCGGCGTCGACTTCGAGCGGCGGGTGCTGGAGATCTACCAGTCGTGCCGGAAGCCCGAGGAGATCAACGCGGCCTTCGACGCCCTGCGGAAGGATCTCGAGTCGCGCATCGACCAGAAGATGACCGAGGCGCGAGAGACGTTGCTCGAGCGCTTCGACGGCGACGTGCGGAAGAAGCTGCGCATCGCGGGCGAGCAGGCCGAGGAGGCGGTGTCGCGGCGCAAGCAGTCGGAGCGCTCGCTCACCGGCTCGGTGCTCGGCACGGCGGTGGTCGGGCGCCGGCAGCTCGCGCTGGCGGCGAAGGAAGTCCGCTCGCGCGTGCACGACGCGGTGAGCCACCTGGCGCTGGACGGCTCCACCCTGCCCGCGAAGCTCGAGAACCTCTTGGGCAAGGAAGGCTGGTGGTTCGCCTACCGGTTCGAGCTGTCGGGTCTGAAGCCCGAGGAGCGGCTGGTGCACGTCGTGCTCATCAAGCACGGCGAGAGCTACCGGGCGCTGTCCATCGACGACGCGGAGCTGTTGGTGCGGGTGAAGGCGGAGGAGGAGGACACCGGCCGGGTACCCTCGCCGAGCTCGCCGACGCTGGTGCACGAGCAGACGCTGCTCAACGCCAAGGACGCGCTGGTGCGGGCGGCGGAGCGGGCTTCGGCCCTCGAGCTCGACGCGGCGCGGGAGCGGAATGATCGGTTCGCCGAGGACTGCCTCTTCACGCCCCGGCAGCACGTGGATCGCGCCCGGGCGGAGTGGGAGCAGGCTCGCGCCGAGGTGTTCGCCATCGAGGACCCTTCGGAGCGCGTGAAGGCCCGCGCCAAGGCCGAGCGAGCGGAGCGCGAGTACCGGAAGAAGCTGCAGTCGCTGCGGGTGGGCGAGGAGCAGCGGTTCGCGGAGAAGGACCGCACGATGGCCGCGCTGGCGCAAAAGGCGAAGGTCGTCGCGGGCCGCACGCTGGTGGCTTCGGCGTACTTCTGGGTGAACTGAAGCTGACGCTTCGGGTGGTTGGCGGGGGCGGTTGTCGCCGAGGCCTTGACCCATTAGCGTTGGGTAAGGATTTCTCCCGGAAGCTAAGGATAACTTCGCCATGCCTAATGCGACGTTGACCAGCCAAGGGCAGCTCACGCTCCCCAAGGCCATCCGCGATCTGCTCGGGTTGAAGGCGGGCGACCAGGTGGCGTTCCGGGTGATGGAGGGCCAGACCGTGGTCGTCGAACCTGCGCCTCAGCCGGTCGACGTGCGATCGCTGAGAGGCCTCGTGAAACCCCGGCGCCGCGGCGTCTCGCTGGAGGACATGGGCGAGGCGGTGCGAAAGGCCGTCGCGGCGAAGTACCGGAAGCGCTGATGCTGGCCCTCGACACCCACGTCCTGGTGCGCTTCCTCGTCGAGGACGACGAGGCGCAGACGGCGCGCGCCGCCCGGCTGATCGATCGGGCAATCAAGCACCAGGAAACGATCTTCGTTGGCGACGTCGTGCTGGCCGAGCTGGCCTGGGTCCTCGCTCGCGCCTACGGCGTCCCCAAGCCGGAGCTGATCGCGATCTTCCGCAAGTTGCTGGCCGGGGAGCAGTTCGCCTTCGTCTCGCTCGAGGTGCTCACCGCGGCAGTGGATGCCTGGGAGCGCGGCAAGGGGAACTTCTCTGACTACCTGGTGCGCGGACAAGCCGAAGCCCATGGTTGCGACCGCGTGGCGACGTTCGACAAAGCCCTGCTGAGGGAGCGAGGGTTCGTCGGTCCATAGGCTCTAGACCTTCAACCGAATCGCCCCCGGCAGAATCGTCATCGAGCACGGCAAGGTCCCAGGCTGCTCGCCGTCGCAGTCGATGAGCACCCGGTCGTCCGACTTGGCCGACATCTTCTTGCACCTGAGGGTCCGCGTGCCCGCCCACTTCACGTGCTCGCCGCTGTAGACGCCGGCGCTCTTGAGCACGAAGTCCCCCAGCCCGTAGCCGGTCCAGATGGTCACATCGAAGAGGCCGTCCGACACGTCGGCGTCCGGCGCGACCTTCATGCCGCCGCCGAAGAACTTCCCGTTCGCCACCGCCAGCGTGGTGACGCCCACCAACTCCGGCGCCTTGTCGTCGAACTGCACCTCGACCTTGGCGTCCTTGTAGCCGGAGAGCGCCTTCAGGCTGCCGAGCATGAAGCTCACCTTGCCGCCCAGCGCCTTGGTGGTGTGGTTCACCTTCTCGTCCACCAGCCCCGACACGCCGAAGCTGCAGATGTTCCCGAAGTAGCGGACCTGCTTCGTGCCGTCGTGCCCCACGAACTCCAGCCGGCCCACGTCGAAGGCCTTCGTGTCCGGCGTCTTGAGCCTCGCCACCGCCGCCTCGAAGCTGGTGTCCCAGCCGAAGGTCTTGCGGAAGTCTCCACCGGTGCCTCGCGGCAACACGCCCAGCGAAGCGTTCGGGTTCACCACCTTGCCGTCCTTGAAGAACCCGTTCACCACCTCGTTGATGGTGCCGTCGCCGCCCACCGCCACGATGCACTCGTAGCCCTGCTCGATGGCGTTGCGGGCCAACTCCGCCGCGTGCATCGGGCCCTTGGTGAAGTCCACTCCGTGCTCGGGCAGCGCCCGCGCGATGACCGCGCCGAGCTCGCCCCACTTCTTCCCCGTCGACCCGTTCGCCGAGTGCGGATTCACCACGAAGAACGTCTTCATCACCCCTCCAGCCAGCGCCGCAGCATCCCCACCAGGTCGAACGACTTCCGCCCCGCCCTCTCGAACATGCGCCGGGAGGTCGGGCAAGCGGTCACCACGGGCACCAGCGGGTCCTCCGCGAGGTCCTGCGCCTGGCGCCGGGCCACCTCGACCGAGACGTCCGGCATGGTGCGCGGCACGAGGCCTCCACCGCCGGAGCAGCCGCCCTCGCGGCGAATCGAGCTGCCCTCCAGCACCGTGCTCGCTGCCCGCGCCAGGAGCTCCCGCGGAGGGTCGTACTCTCCCAGCCCCCGGCCGAGCTTGCAGGCGTCGTGGTACGCGACGGTGTCCGCGAGCGGCGGCTTCTTCGGCGCGTGCGGCAGGTTCTCCGCCAGCACCTCCGTCACCGTGCGAATGCGGCTCGGCAGGTGCACGCCCACCTTCGGGTAGACGACCTTGAAGGTGTACGCGCAGCCCGGGTCCAGCACCACCAGCTCGGGCCACGACTCGAACGAGGCCGCCACCGCCTTGGCGTGCTCGCGGAACGGAGACATCGCCCCCGCCGCGTAGAGCGGATAGCCGCAGCACTTCGCCGACGCCCGCGCCACGCCCATCGGCGCGCCGAAGGCCGCCGACACCGCCAGCGCGTCCTCGATGGTGCCGGGCTGCTTCACCAGCGCCGAGCAGCCGGTGAAGAGCGCGTGGCGCATCGGCGAGTCGGTGCGGAGCCGCTCCACCAAGGGGCCCAGCTCCACGCCGAAGGGGTTCGCCCACTGCTGGAAGGTGGCGAGCGTCGAGGCCGCGCCGCGCGGCTGCGTGCCCTGGTGCAGCGAGGCCTCGCGAGCCGCGAACAGCGCCGGCCCCACCTGGTTCTCGTGCTTGCAGAAGGTGGTGCAGCGCATGCAGCCCGCGCAGGCGTGCACCGCCTTGGACAAGCCCTCGTCCATCGAGCGCTGGCCGGTCTCGACCAGGTGGGAGTCGGTCATCTTCGCCCAGGTGGAGTGGCCCTCGTTCGCCGACGCCTCGGCCACCGGGCACGCGAACCGGCACACCTTGGGGCAGTAGGTGCAGGTCGTGTACGCCGGGGCGTGTTGATCCATCGCGCTCACGGAACGCCTCCCAACGCGCCGAACGGATCGAGCGCCTCGACCACCGCGCGTGACGCTTGCCAGGTCGACGGCGCCTCCACCGGCGCCGCACCGCGCGCCACCACCCCGGGCAGCGCCACCCGGTGGAGCTCGAGGGTCGCGTCACCCACCACGGCCTTCTCCACCTCGACCCAGGTGAGCGCCTGCTCCTCGCCCGCCGACGGCGTCAGCGTCAGCTCGCGCGCCGCCGTGCCGCCGCCATCGACGAAGGCCCGCTCGATGAGCTCGCGCTCGCGCTCCACGCCCGCCTCGCTGCCGGCCCAGGAGCACTCGATGGCGACGCCGGATGCCGTGCCGCCCACGACGGCGCGAGACAGCCACGCTCCGTCGGAGACGATGCGCCGGAGGATCAGCGTCGCCTGCCGCGCGGTCTGGACCCGGAAGGTCGCGGTGCTCTTGTGCGTCGGCGCGCGGAAGGCCCGCACCAGCGCCTTGGTCACCAGGCCCATGCGGCCCCGTCCGCCGAGGAAGAGCGCGGTGAGATCGGGCCCCGCCGCCGAGCGCGGCCCCGGCTGGGTGACGAAGACGCGCCCGTCGGAGGTCATGCCCTCGAGCCGCGCGCAGATGGGCTCCAGCCGCCCGCCGGGAATGGCGCGAAGGCCCGCGTGAGGGCCCTCGAGGAAGTCGGCGAGGGTCTCCGTCCACGCCGAGGGCGGCAGCGCGCCGAGCGTCAGGCTCTTGGGGCGCAGCGCCTGCTCCAGGGCCTCCAGCGTCACGCCGGCCTGGGCCTCCACCGTCATACTGCGCGGCTCCACGGTGCCGATGCCGGCAAGCCTGGCGCGGGAGAGGTGCAGCTCGCGGCCGAGCCGGGCGCCGCGATCCTTCAAGACTTGAAGCACCTCGGCCAGCGCCCGCTCGTCGGCGGGGACGGCGCAGAGCGTGCCTCCGCGGAGCTCCGCATGGGCGCCGAGGGCCTGGTGGAGGGCGGTCAACATGGACGGGCCCTCGACTTCCCTCGGGCTGAACGGAGCTGCGACAGTCGGCACCCTTCGACTTCGCTCAGGGTGAACGGGGGACGGGCAGAACGGGTTCTCATAGCCCCAGCTTCCCCGGGTTCATGATCCCGTCGGGGTCGAAGACCCGCTTCAGCGCCGCCATCGCGTGCCGGCCCTCGCCGAGGCTGTCCTGCAGCGCGCGCGCCTTGAGCAGGCCGACGCCGTGGTGGTGGCTCACGTTCGCGCCCGCCGAGAGCGCGGCCCCGAGCGCGGCGTTCCACAGCCGCTCGTAGCGCTGCTCCATGTCCTGCTCGGTCTGCCCCGATCCGACGAAGGAGAAGTAGAGCGAGCAGCCGTCGGCGTAGGCGTGGGAGAAGTGGCAGAGCACGAAGGCGTACTGGCTCGCCGCCTCGTGCACGCGCGCGTAGACGTCGTGCACCTTCTCCCAGGGGGCGGAGACCTCCATGGTGTCGGCGAAGGTGCCGGAGTCGATGAGCCGCGACATGCGGTAGCTCACGTCGTAGCGCTTCTTCAGCCAGGTCCGCCCGGGCTCGTCACCGAGATCCTCGGCGCCGATCTTCCGGCAGATGTCGGTGGCGGCGCGATCCTCCGCCTCGGTGCGCGCGGCGTCGCCCTCGAACAAGAGCACCAGGCGGCTCTTGGTGAAGACGCGCTGGAGCTGGTTCATCAGGCGCGGGTGGCCGAGGGTGTGGCGGGTGAGCTCGCGCAGGAAGGCCGGCACCACGCTGCGATCGAGCTCCGAGCGATCCGACGGAGGCGTGCGCGGCTTCTCCGAGTGGCCGCCCTTCCCCACGAAGGCCGTGTCGAAGGGATCGTAGAGGCGCGTCACCGCCGGCCTCAGGCCCTCGCGGAAGATGAGCCGAATCGCCTCGAGGCCCTTCTCCACCGAGGGGAAGTCGAAGCCGTGGAAGGCGCGGCCGGTGGGCAGGGGGTACACGCGCAGCCGCGCGCCGGTGAAGGTGCAGAAGGTGCCCTCGCTTCCGATGAGGAGCGGCGCCAGGTCGGGGCCCTCGAAGGGGCGCTCCCGGGTGGCCACCAGCTCACCGGTGCCGAGCACGGCGCGCAACGAGAGCGTCATGTCTTCGATCTTCCCGTAGCGGCTCGACATCTGCCCGGCGCCGCGGGCGGCGATCCACCCGCCGACCGTCGACATGTAGATGGAGGACGGGAAGTGCCCCACCGTCCAGCCGCGCTTGTTGAGCTTGCGCTCCAGCGTCTCGCCCATCACGCCCGCGCCCACGTCGACGGTGCGGTTCACCTCGTCGACCGCGCCGATGCGATCGAGGCGCTTCACGTCGACGGTCACGCCGCCGTTCACCGCCCAGGTGCCGCCGCACACGCCCGAGCCGGCGCCGAAGGGGATGAGCGCCACCTTCGCCTCGCGGGCGGCCTTGGTGAGGGCGATGACGTCGTCCTCGCTCGAGGGCCACACCACCGCGTCGGGCGGCGGCGGCGTGCGACCCTGCCGAATCCACAACAGCGCCAGAGGCCACATGTCCCGCGCGTAGGCGAGGCGATCGGCGTCGACGGTCGAGATGCGGCCACCCACGGTGGCGCCCAGCCGGGCCTGCGCTTGCACCACGGCTGCGCGCGGCGGCGGGAGCGCTCCGGTGGGGACGGACGAGACGCGCATCGGGGGTGTGTCTAGCACCGTTCGACTCGGAGTCACCCCATTCGCTCGAGCTCGCGCCCGAAGGTCGAACGCCGATGCACGCACCGCTGGCAGTGGGGCGCGTTTTCCGCCTACACGGCACGCATGGGGTGGAGACGGCGCCTGCGGCAGCTCGGGCTCTTCGCGACGGTGTGCGCGGTGATGCTGGTCTCGAGCGGGCTGGGGCTGGGGTGCGCGCTGTCGGCGCCGGGCTGGCGCGGGCCGGTGAGCGATCACTTCGACGGCACGCACTTCTTCGTGAAGGGCGCGCCGGAGATGAAGGGCGTGAGCGACGCGGTCCGGTGGGCGCGCACCCGGCACCCCGGCGCGTGGAGCGCCTACCGCGACGTGCCTGTGGGCCCGCCACCGCCGCGCGAGGCCGGCGTGGGGAAGATGCGCGTCACGTTCATCAACCACGCCACGACGCTGGTGCAGCTCGACGACGTCAACGTGCTGACCGATCCCATCTACTCGATGCGCTGCAGCCCCTTCGACTTCGCGGGGCCCAAGCGGGTGCGACCGCCGGGCATTCGCTTCGAAGATCTGCCGCGCATCGACGCGGTGGTGGTGAGCCACGACCACTACGATCACCTCGACCTCCCGACGCTCGAGCGAATCCAGGCGGCGTTCCCGAACGTGCGCTTCTTCGTGCCGCTGGGAGACAAGGTGCTGCTCACCGCGAAGAAGCTCGACGGCGTGGAGGAGCTCGACTGGTGGCAGTCAGCGAAGGTGAAGGGCGTGACGGTGACGAGCGTGCCGACGCAGCACTTCGCCAACCGCGGGCTCTTCGATCGCCAGAACACCCTGTGGACCGGCTGGGCGCTGGAGGGCACCAATGGGCGGGCCTACTTCGGCGGAGACACCGGCTACGGGCCGCACTTCCTCGCCGCGGCGCTGAAGCTCGGCGCCTTCCGCCTGGCGGTGCTGCCCATCGGCGCCTACGAGCCCGAGTGGTTCATGGGCCCGATTCACATGTCGCCCAGGGACGCGGTGAGGGCGGCGATCGATCTGCGCGCGACCCTGGCGGTGCCGATGCACTTCGGGACCTTCCCTCTGGCCGATGACGGAGAGCACGAGGCCGTCGAGGCGTTGAGAGCGGCGCTGGTCGCGACGCCCGCGCCGTTTCGGGTGCTGGACTTCGGCGAAGGCGTCGACGTGCCGGAGGGGGCGCCGTGAAGCGCTGGTCGTGGTTTTCGATGCTCGCGCTGGCCTCGGCCTGCAGCGAGCGCCAGGTGGAAGCCGGGCTGCGGGTGGGGATGATCGTCGATCACACGACGACCTCGCGGTGCTTCAAGCTCTTCGCGCGCGGCGGCGGCCAGGAGCTCTCCACCAAGGCGGTGCCGCTCGACCCCGCGGTCGATCGCTTCGAGATCGGCGTGGCCCAGGGGAAGTTGCCCGACGAGATCACGCTGGAGGGCACCGGCTACGCCGATCTCGACTGCACCGTGGAGACCGATCCGACCGAGGGCACGGGGCCGGCCTCGGCGAGCTTCGTCTTGAATCACGTCGTCGACGTCACCCTGCACTTCCGCCGCGTGTCGCCCGACACGGAGAAGGGCCGCTGCGACAACGGCGTCGACGACGATCACGACGGGCGAATGGACTGCGCCGATCCCGACTGCGAGGGCTTCCGCTGCGCCTCGGAGAACGTGTGCGTGGTGGAGAAGACCTGCAACCTGGGCCAGTGCGCGGGTGGACAGCCGCGCCAGTGCACCACGCCGCCGTCGGGGTGCTTCGACCCGCCGGGCCGCTGCGTGCAGGGTGCCGACGGAGGCTGCCGGTTCACGCCGCACCCGGGCCGCGCCTGCGACGATCAGGATCCTTGCACCACCAACGACGCCTGCCAGCTCGACGGCACCTGCAAGGGCGCGGACGTGACGTGTACCAGCGCGCCGACGAGCTGCTTCGGGAGCCCGGGCGCGTGCGATCGCTCGCTGGCCGCGTGCGTGTACCAGGCGGACCCGGGCGTGGCGTGCGACGACCGCGACAGCTGCACCTTGCACGATCTCTGCTTCACCGACGGCGGCTGCGGCGGCACGCGCGTGGTGTGCCAGGCCAGCGACTGCGCTCAGCCGACCGGCGCCTGCTCGGCCGACGGCGGCTGTCTCTTCGCGCTCTCGGACGCGGGCGCGGCCTGCACGGGAGGCGTGTGCAACGGGCTCGGCGGCTGCATCCCCTCGTTCCCCTACCGGCCGTCGAACTTCACCGAGGCGCAGCTCGCGGCGCCGCCGTCCGCGAAGGTGGTGCTCGACTGCGGCGAGACGATCATCGACACCGGCGCGAGCGGCGCGCCGTCGACGACGAACTGGTGCCCGGGCCAGCCGCGGTTCGGGTGGTCGTGGCTCGCGCAGGCGCAGGGGCCGGACCTGATGGTGCTGTCCTTCTCGGCGCTCGACGTCGGGGCGGACGGAGGCCTGCGCATCGTGGGGCCGCGGCCGGTGGTGCTGGCGGTGACGGGCAACGTGAACGTGCTGGGCTCCATCGTCGCGGAGGCGGGCGCGAGCTCGTGCGCGGACGGCGGCGCGGGCGTGCCCGGCAAGAGCGCGTCGTCGAACGGCGGCGGCGGCGGCGGCGCGTTCGGGACCGCCGGCGCGGCCAGTGCGGGGTCAATCCGGTATACACCTGCGGCCAGCTCACCTTCGACAGCGTTGGACGACGCGCAACAATCAACGGCGCACCGCTGGAGCTCACCACC